>CALHXW010000001.1 GCA_938040325.1 uncultured bacterium
CGGCATGAAGGCCGCGTTGGGCCCAATCACGAGGCTAGCCCTACCGCTGGCCGCGACGACACGGTAGTAAGCGACGAGCGTGGCGGCTCGCGTTCGAGACCGCCGCGGTACGGCGGGACAGGTGGGTCATGACAAGCAGTAGCGCAAAGTCAGCAACAGGCAACGCGACGAAGACATCAAAGGCGCGCCGGACGCCGATGATGCAGCAGTTCTTCGCCGCCAAAGAGGCGCACCCCGACGCCCTGCTGCTCTTCCGCATGGGCGACTTCTATGAGCTCTTCTTCGACGATGCGGTGGAGGCCTCTGCGTTGCTTGAGCTGACGCTCACAAGCCGCAACAAAAAGGACGACGATCCGATCCCCATGGCCGGCGTGCCGCACCACGCGCTCGACGCCTACTTGCCACGTCTGTTGGCAGCCGGCCGCAAGGTCGCTATCTGCGAGCAGGTCGAGGACCCGAAGCTTGCCAAGGGTATCGTCAAGCGCGAGGTCGTGCGCGTCGTGACGCCTGGCGTGGTCCTCGACGACAACGCGCTCGACCGGCGCGAGCACAACTTTTTGTGCGCGCTGGTTGCTGGCGACAACCACCGGATGGCGGACCTCGCCTGGGCCGACGTGTCCACCGGTGACCGTCACCGACTGACGCAGCTGCCCTTGGCACGAGCACTTGAAGAGCTCCACCGAATCGGTCCGCGAGAGGTACTCATCGATCGCGCCGATGCGCCGCTCGCCGAGGTGATCAAGACCCGCATCGGCCGCGCGACGCTCTCCTATGCCGACGTCGACGAGACCTGGCAGAGGCCCGCATCCGAGCTCTTGCTGGCGTACATCGGCGAGGCGTGCCCTGGCGCACTGTCGAGCCTCAAGCCAGAAGAAGAGGTCGCGCTCGAACGCACGATGCGGCTTGGGGCGACGGCCGTGCGGAACCTTGAGCTGGTCCAGACCATTGCTGGCGGCCACCGCAAGGGCTCGCTGCTGGGCGTCATCGATGGCTGCAAGACCGCCATGGGAAGCCGAACGCTGAAGCGGTGGCTGCTCTACCCGCTCGACGACGCCGACCGCATCAGGGCGCGACATGACGCCGTCGAAGCGCTTGTCGGCGACGTCGTCAGCCGCGGCTCGTTGGCCGACGCGCTCAGCCACGTCTACGACCTTGAGCGCCTCGCAGGGCGCGTCAGCGCGCTCACCGCAGGCCCGCGCGACCTGGCGGCGCTCGCTCGGTCGCTGGAGCGGATCCCTGAGCTGCGCGACCTCCTAGAAGGCTCCGGCGAGCCAGCGCTTGTGGCGCTTGCAGCCGACCTCGACCCCGTCGACGAAGCCTCCAGGTTGATTCGAGCCGCCCTAGTGGATGAGCCGCCCGCAACGCTCAAAGACGGCGGGGTGATCTGCGAGGGGTTTGACGACGAGCTCGACGAGCTGATCGCGGTGGCACGCGACGGCAAGCAGTGGTTTGCAGAGTATGCCGCTGGGCTGCGAGAAGCCCACGGCATCCAGAGCCTAAAGGTGAAGTTCAACCAGGTCTTCGGCTACTTCATCGAGGTCACCCGCGCCAACCTGCACCTCGTGCCCGACACGTGGGTCCGAAAGCAGACCTTGGCCAACGCCGAGCGCTACCTGACGGCCGAGCTTAAGGAGCGGGAAGACCTTGTGCTTGGTGCCGACGAGCGCCGCTTGGTCCTCGAAGCCAGATTCTACGACAACGTCCGCCGCGATGTCGCGGCGTTCAGCGCACGCATCCGAGCGACCGCGGCACATGTCGCGGCCGTCGATGTCCTGCGAGCGTTCGCTGACACGGCCGCCAGCCGCGGGTACGTGCGTCCCGAGATCACGACGGAGGCACAGCTTGCCATCGTCGGCGGCCGCCACCCGGTCATCGAAGCCATGATGCCCGAGGGCGAGTTTGTCCCAAACGACGTCGCTCTCGATGCTGACGGCGACCAGCTGCTGATTATCACAGGCCCGAACATGGCCGGCAAGTCGACCGTGATGCGTCAGACGGCGCTCATCGCCCTCATGGCTCAGGCTGGCTCCTTCGTGCCAGCGACCCGCGCGCGCCTCGGGCTTGTCGACCAGATCTTCACCCGCGTGGGCGCTTCCGATAACCTCGCAGCGGGCCAGTCGACGTTCATGGTGGAGATGACGGAAGCCGCTGAAATCCTGCGCGATGCGACCCGACGCAGCTTGGTCGTGCTCGATGAGATCGGCCGCGGCACCTCGACCTTCGACGGCGTGTCGATCGCCTGGGCGGTGGCTGAGCACCTGCACGACACCATCGGCGCCCGCACCCTCTTCGCAACCCACTATCACGAGCTGACCGCGCTGGCCGGGCTGCGCAGCGGCATTCGCAACATGTCCGTTGCAGTGGAAGAGACGGCCGAAGACATCTCGTTTCTGCGCCGTCTTGTGGATGGCTCGACCAATCGCAGCTACGGGATCCAGGTCGGCAAGCTCGCGGGCCTCCCCAAGTCCGTGGTGACACGCGCCAAGGAGGTCCTTGTCGATCTTGAGGCCCTGTCAGCCGATCACGGCTCTCAAGGCCGGCAGCGCACGTCTCAGCTGAACCTCTTTCCCCCTGCCCCGCCCGCGCAGCACCCGGCCGTGGACCGGCTTGTGGCAACGCGTCCGGACGATCTCAGCCCGCGCGCGGCGCTCGACCTCATCTATGAACTGCGCGCACTTGTCGACGGTGAGCGATGAGGTCCCTCTTCGAGCGCCGCTGCGACGCGGTTCGCGATCACCTCACCCAAGCCCCCCATGCATCCGGCCACGCGATCTGCGCGGCCGACACCTACCTGGTCGATCGCGCGGTCGTCGGTGCCCTCAGCGACGCGCTTGACGAGGTTGACCGCTCAGACCTTGAGCCCAACGGACGTCAGCTCTGGGCGCTGACGGCGCTGGGCGGCTACGGCCGTGGGCAGATGTGTCTACGCTCCGACGTCGACCTGCAGCTCACGGTGCCCGATGGCGCAGATCCTGGCCCGCTCATGACCGCGCTGCTCGACCGCCTCACGCGCCAGAAGCTCAAGGTTGGACACGGCGTCCGCACGACGACCGAGAGCACGATGCTCGCGCGTGAGGAGGTGAGTTACGCCACGGCTGTGCTCGGCGCGCGGCATCTCGCCGGCGACCCAGCCGTCACTGAGGGCGTCCGTCGCTCGGTCTACAGTCACCTCTCCGGCTCGGGCCTCGAGCACCTCGCCGAGCGCCTACGGGTCGACCGTGAGCGACGCCTCGATCGGGTCGGCGACACGGTCTTTGTCCTCGAGCCGGACCTCAAGCACGGCGTTGGCGGCTTGCGCGACGCTCAGCTCTACGGCTGGCTCGCCCGGCTCACCGGTCGAACCGTCGACCGCGGCGTGCTCTTTGCTGAAGACACGCTGCTGAAGGTTCGGACCATCCTGCACCTCCACGCAAGCTTCCGCTGCGATCGGCTCTCGTTCGACTACCAAGACGCCGTTGCGGCCACGTGCTTTGACGACGCGGAGACCGAGGGGGACGCGCTGCAGGCACCTATCCGGCTAATGCGTGACGTGCACCTGGCGATGCGGGTCATCGCCCGAGCCGCCCGCCTCCAGCTGGAGCTTGTTCGGGACGGTCTCCGCGCGTTGCGACGCGAGCCTATCGCCAACCACCCGTCGTTTGTGCGGGTCGGTGACCGCCTGGCCCGCGCCTCTGGCGCACAGCCCAAGAGCGTGCCTGAGGTCATCGCTGCCTTCGAGACGGTCGCAGCAACCGACCTTCCGCTGGAGGCGGCGCTCGAGTCAGCGCTTGAGGACCTCTGCAACTACTGGCGGTCTCCGAGCAGCGACCACGCGCTGAGCGACGCCGAGCGTCAGCACCTTGGCGGAATGCTCACCGACCTGCTCCTCGATCCGAGGCGAGGTGCGAGTCGCGCGCTTCATGCCCTCCACCGAACCGGGGTCCTGACCGAGGTCGTGCCGCAGTTTGAACCAATCATCGGGCTTGTGCAGCGCGACCTCTACCATGTCTTCACCGTCGACGAGCACACGCTCCGCGTCATCGACAAGCTCAAGGCGCTTGCTCGCGGCGACCTCCGGTCAGAGTTTCCGCTCGCGACCGAGCGATTCGCAGCTCTCAGAGCGCGCCGCCCGTTGATGGTGGCGGCGCTCTTGCACGACGTCGGCAAGGGATATGGCCCAGGCCACCATGCCCGCGGCGCGGAGCTTGCGGCCGAGCTCGGCACGTCATTTGGCCTCGACGCTGACGACACAGCGCGCGTCCAGCACCTCATACGACACCAGGCCGACATGGCACTCGTGTGCACGCGGCGCGACCTCTCAGACCCGCACCCCATCCGTTCGCTCGCCCGCATCGTGTCCGACCACGAGACCCTCGATCAGCTGTTTTTGCTCACGATCGCGGACTGGTCGTCCGTTGGCCCCGAAGCGTTCCATGGCTGGCATCGCTCGCTCCTCGCGACCCTCCACCGACGTGTCGCCAGGGGGCTCGAGACGTCCACGATCTGGGCGGATCCCTCGCAGCTGGCAGAGCGCGCCCGCAATCGGCTCTGTGAGCGGGTGCTGGGCTTTGTCCCCGAAGCACCCAATGGCGAGACTCAAGCGCTCGACGACTTCATGGCGGCACTCCCTACCCGCTACTTCACCGCGACCGACGATGACCAGCGTCAGCTCCACTTTCAGCTCTGGCGCGATGCGCAGGCCCACCCTGGCCCTCAGCTGCGCCTCACCGACGACGCGCACCCTGGCGTCAAGCAGCTCGCGGTGGTCTGCGAGGACAGACCCGGCGTCTTGGCCCGCATCACGGGCGCACTCGCGTCGCTCGGCCTGTCGGTCACGGCCGCCGCTATCCATGGTTTACCGGCCGACTTTGTCCTCGACCTCTTCCTGCTCAAAGACCCCCATGGTCGGGTCGACGCCACATCCGCACTCGCAACGTTAGCAGAGCGGATCCGTGACGCACTGGACGCACCGGAGCTACCCGACGTGTTACGCACTCAGCCCACCGGCTTCAAGCGCGGGGGCGGACTGCCGCCCATCGCGACCCAAGTCCACGGCTCGAACGGCGTTGCGAGCGCCCACTCCGTCTTCGACGTTCAAGCCGAAGACCAGCCGGGCCTGCTCAACCGTATCGCGCGCTTCTTTTTCGATCGTCGGCTGGATGTCGCGCTGGCGTTTGTCGCCACCGAAGGCCGCATCGCGCGCGACAGCTTCTACGTTGTCGACGGCGACGGCGAGCCTCTGTCGACGGTCGCGCTTGACGCCACGACACGCGCGCTCGAAGAGGCGCTGTCGAACGCGCCCGACGCCTGAGCCTGCCCCAAGGGCAAAAGTTGGACGGCAGCGCGATTGCCCCGATCATGATCGGCAATGCAGACACACGTCGATGGCTTTCTGACTTACCTCACGCTCGAGCGACGCGCGTCGAAGAACACGCTCGCCGCCTACCAGCTCGACCTGCGCCGCTTTAGCGAGTTCCTCGCAGAGCGGAGCCGCTCGGCCGCTTCCTACAGCCGCCACGACATCGAAGACTTCGCTGGCCACCTTTGCGACGTCAACGCGCTCGGTGCTCGCTCGGTCGCGCGCGCACTCAGCGCGGTCCGAACCTTCACCCGCTACCTCCTGACCGAGCGAGTCCGCGCCGACGATCCGTCCCAACACGTGGTGAGCCCGCGCGGCGGTAAGCCGTTGCCTGTGGTGCTCAGCGAGTCTGCGGCCGTCCGGCTCATCACAGGCGGCGTTCTAGAGACACCGGAGACACAAGCGCCAACGAGCGCTCGAGACCCGGACGACCCTCGCGCTATTCGCGACCGCGCCATCGTCGAAGTGCTCTACTCCACCGGCCTCCGGGTGTCGGAGCTGACCGCCCTCCGTGTGGCGGACCTCGATCTCGACCGCGGCATCCTGCGGGTCACCGGCAAGGGCAACAAGACACGACTCGTGCCGATGGGCGAGCCCTGCGTTGCAGCCCTTCGCGAGTGGCTCAACGGACCGCGACGGATGCTCTTGGACCGCTCAGAGCAGGGCCGGACTCAGCCACCACGGGCCGTGTTCGTCACCGCCAGGGGCCGCGGCATGACCCGGCAGGCCGTGTGGAAGAACCTCAAGCGCGATGCCTATCGCGCGAACGTGTCGCCCGCGACGTCACCGCACAAGCTACGGCACAGCTTCGCCACCCACCTGCTGGACCGTGGCGCCGATCTTCGCGCGGTCCAGACGATGCTCGGTCACGCCGACGTGGCCACGACCCAGGTCTACACGCACGTATCGCGCGCACGCCTCAAGCAGCGGTATGACGAGCTGCACCCGCTTGCAGATGAGAGCTGAGCCCGCGGCAAATAGATGCCAACAGCGGAGCGCGCTGCTACCAGCGTGGCCGGGATGCATGACGCCGAGCGCCGAGTTCCATGCCGTCGAGCACGATCCGGCTAACGGCACCCGCTAGTACGTCAGCCACCGTCGTTGCTCCTCGGTCACGTATCCCGATGAACTCCGTCGTCGCGCCTTGGTGGCCAACGCAAGTCCGCACCAACTCGGATGCAATGAACCTCAGCGGTGCTCTAGCGGCGGCCTGTCACGAGCTTGCGCAGGTCGCTCACCTCGTCGAGACCCAGCACCCGGAACTCGCCAGGCTTGAGGTCTGGAGCACCCACGCCGGCGAACGCGATGCGGATGAGGCGGGTCACGCTGTGCCCGACGGCCTCGAGGATGCGGTGCACGTGACGGTTTTTGCCCTCAAAGAGGACGATCTCAAGCCAGTCATGCTTGGACGGTGACTGCAGGCGCTCGACACTGATCGGTCGCGTGGGACGGCCGTCGAGCGGGATGCCCTCCATCAGGCGCCGGCGCGCTTTTTGACCGAGCGAGCCGCGAATCTTGACGTGATAGATGCGCTGAATCGCCGTCTTGGGATCGAGGAGCTGCTGGGTCAGATCACCGTCGTTGGTGAAGAGCATGACGCCCTCGGTGTTGTAGTCGAGGCGCCCCACGTGGCCGAGGTACGGGTACGAGGACGGCAAGATGTCGTAGACCGTCTTCCTATTCTGCGGGTCTGTGCGCGACACCAGCACCTCGCGCGGCTTGTGCATCACGACAACCATAGGCTCTCGCTCGCCGACCCGCTTGCCGTCGACCGAGATCGCATCGTTCGGCGCGACTTTGACGCCCATCTCGGTCACGACCTTGCCGTTGACCGACACGCGACCACTCTGGATCAAGGCCTCGCTCGCGCGCCGGGACGCGATTCCAAGGGTAGCCATTCGCTTCTGTAGCCGCTCGAGCTTGGGACGGTTCATGCCGGCGTGATGCACGGCTGAAGCCCGTTGGTCAATGTTGAACACCTTTTCGGCCGACCCAGTGGCTCGTGACGACCTCACCCACCGAGCGGCACACGCCGCCGACCGATCCGGTCACCGGGCGTGGCGCGACGAAAACGATCACCCCGAGCAGCCGCGCTCCAGCATGTGCGAATTTTTTTTCGCACCCGTGGATGGGTTGGAGGCCCGTGGTTGTTGACTCGATGCGTAAGCGCTTACACACCTCGTCGATTCGAGTTGCATTCAGAGGCGTCGCAGCGCACACAGAAAGACAGGTGCGAAACAACTTTCGCACCCCACTCGCCGCCAGCGGCACGAAGGTTTCCATGAAGATCGCGGTCATCTCAGATTTGCACTTGGGTCGTGGCGGACGTAACGACCACTTCGGACACGACGACGCCGAGTTCTTGACGTTCCTCGACCACCTCGAGGGCAACTTCGAGCGGATCGTGCTGCTCGGCGACATCTACGAGACCCTCACGGGCGCCCGACCTGGCACCCAGGTGCGTGAGCTCGCCGCGGCACGCGCCGCGCACCCAGAGATCTGCGCCCGCTTTCGCCGGCCTGCGTATCAATATGTGCACGGCAACCACGACATCGTCACGCGCCACGTCGATGGCGCACCGGACACTTACACGATCCAAGCGAACGGCACGCGCGTGCTCTTCACTCACGGCCACATCATCGACTGGATCGTCCAGCGGGCGCGCTGGCTGTCTGAGTTCACCGTGTGGCTGGGCGGCTGGGTCACACGGCTCGGCATGAGCGCGGTGCTCAAGGCTGTCGAGCGCGTCGAGTGGCTCATGACCGGCGTAGGCGACGAGCCAGGCAAAGGAAAGTTCGAGCGCCTCGCTCTCGACCTTGCGAGCCGCAGCAGCGCCGACATCATCGTGACCGGTCACACGCACCGACCGATGAAGAGCGAGTCTGACGGCCGCCTCTTCCTCAACAGCGGCTCCTGCCACGACGGCAAGCTCTCTTGGGTCAGCATGGACACCGCGCGTGGTGACTACGCGCTGCAGACGAGCTTCTAGCCCCAAAACAAGCGCTCCTTTTCGGCTGCGACTTCCGCGATGCACTCGCCAGCGGCGTTGGTCCGCTCGCTGCGCTCACCCGAACCCGACGATGCTCGCAAGGTCTTCGTGCGGCCGACGCCGCTGGCAAGCACCGGAGCCTTCGCCTCGCTCGAAAAATAGCGCGTGTTTTGGGCCTACCCCCAAAACAAGCGCTACTTCCGGCTGCGACGTCCGCGATGCCCTCGCCGCCAGCGGTCTTTAGGGACGCGCCGCGGCGGTGACTGCGTCAGTCGAGGCCCAGTCCGCGGTCGAGATGCTCCAGCGCCCTCCCCCAGCCAGCCGAAGAGCCGAAGAGCGCCGTGACTTCCGCGCTGAGCGCAAAGAGGTCGTCGAAGCTCGGCAGCTCGGCGGTGGACGTGAGCTTGATCTTGGCCGCTGCAGAGCGAAGGCCGGCCGTCGGCACCGCCAGTGCTGGCCGGTCTTTGGGCGCCTCGATCACGCCGAGCTCGACCAGCTCGCGAGCGATCCAAAACGGCGCTTCGACGAAGTGGGGCCCCGTGACGTGCTCGCGCAGCGCGTCGATGACGGCGCGGCCTGCCGGAGCGCTCTTCAGCTTCGGCACGAGATCGATCTTTTTCGACACACGCCGCGCGATGAAACGCGCGTGCACGAGGCGCTCAAAGAGAGCCCTCGCCCACGGCTCCTTCGAGGTGTTCTCGAGGGCATCGAGCCCCTCCTCAAGACCTTCACCGTGACCTAGCGTGGCAAAGAACGTGGTGTTTCTCAGCCGTTTGACGAACGCAAAGACCTGCGGCTGGGGTGAGAGCCCCTCGATGAGGGCGGCAAGCACGCCGAGCTCGACGATCAACGAGAGCTCCGACGCTCCCTCTTGCGGGGCCGCTCCGAGCGACGCGGCGGAGTACCAAGGCCAGTCACCGAGCGCTTGGTGCCAGCCCGTGATGCGAGCGGCCAGTGCCGCGACGTCGGGGTCATCGGGCGACACGGAGGCGACGCGCGCGTAGGCCGCACCAGCAGCCGGCATGGCGACCGCCGCAACCGGCGCCGCGGGCTGGGCCAACGAAGGCGCTGCAGGCCGTGGCTGACGCCGACTCTTGGCAGGCTTGGGCTGGACCGGCGGCAGGCTCTCTTCGGTTCCGGCGACGTCGCCGAAGTCTGAGGCGTACTTTGCCTGTGCGGCGCGGATGTCGGCCTCGCTAGGCGGCTCCGGCTCCGGCGGAAGGTCTGCGAAGAGGTCTTCGTCGTCGTCAAAACCGGCGTCAGAGCCGAACGCGTCGGCGGGCTCCGCGGCGTCCGTGCCCTCGTCCTCGCCGTCGTCCTGCTCGTCGTCGTCGGCTTCGTCTTCCATGTCCTCGAGGATCTCTTCGAGGTCCATCGCCCGCAGGATGCTGACTTCCTTCTTGCCCTTGTCTGAGAGCGCCCAGCGAATTCCCACGAGCTTGATGTAGCCAGTGGCAGCGATCCAGTCCATCCAGGCCTGAAAGCCGACCAGCGTCACGTACTCTCCTGGATACACGTAGCTGGTAATCATTCGATACAGCTCGTGGACGGAGTGAAGGCGGCCACCGGACTCGACGTCGAGGGCCTCCATGACGTATTTCACGAGCAGAATGTTCTGCTCTTTCAGTCGCTCGTAGAGCACGAGCTGGAAGGCGGCGTCGTCTTTCGTTTCCGCCAGCGCCCTTGCGGTCTTTCCGACCGTGACCTTCTTCTTGTCCCACTCGATGTCGATGAGGCTGAAGACGACCGGCGAGCGCTCTTTATCCCAGAGGCCCAGCTTCCGTACAGAGTCGCGAAACGGCCGAAACTCAGTCCCCTTCGGGGCCTTGAGCCCAGCCAGGACCTGGCGAAGCTTGTAGAGGTATTGGTCGAAACGTGTCGATAACAGAGGCTCGTAGTTGACCCGCTGCGGCATGCGTCCTCCAAGGACAGGTGCGGTGCGATTCGGTTGGCGAGAAGTTAGCAGCCTTCTCTGCATCCCGCACTCCCATCCGACGATCTGCGCTCGACGACGACTCGGCGATTGACCGCGCGAGGGTCAGTGTCTACCTTGCTGGCACTCTGGAGGCAGGACTGCCAAAAGAGCCAAATACCGCAATGAAATCCGTTGTTTGCGGAATCGAACACAGGAGCAACCAGATGAACTTTAAGCCACTCTACGATCGCGTGCTGGTCAAGCGCGTCGAGGAAGAGACGACTTCCGCCGGCGGCATCATCATTCCCGACTCGGCCAAAGAGAAGCCGTTGCGCGGCAAGGTCTTGGCAGTCGGTAGCGGCAAGCTCAAAGACGACGGCTCGGTCCGACAGCTGGCCGTTGCTGCCGGCGACGTGGTGCTCTTCGGCAAGTACGCCGGCACCGAGATCAAGATCGACGGCATCGAGCACACGATTCTTCGCGAGGACGACGTCCTCGGCATTGTGGAGGCCTAGTCATGGCGAAAGAGATCCAATTCGCGGGCGATGCCCGCAAGCGCATGCTCCGCGGCGTCGAGCTGCTGGCAAAGACGGTTCGCGTCACCCTCGGCCCGAAGGGACGCAACGTCGTCCTCGACAAGAGCTTCGGCGGTCCCCTCATCACCAAGGACGGCGTCACCGTCGCCAAGGAGATCGATCTCGAGGATCGCTTCGAGAACATGGGCGCCCAGATGGTCAAGGACGTCGCGTCGCAGACCTCCGACAAGGCGGGCGACGGAACCACCACCGCCACCGTGCTGGCGTACGCGATCGTCGAGCAGGGCTCGAAGCTTGTTGCGGCTGGAATCGACGCCATGAGCATCAAGCGCGGCATCGACGCCGCCGTTGAGCGCGTTGTCGGCAGCCTCAGTGACCTGTCGAAGCCCGCTTCGGGCCGCGACGACATCGAGAAGGTTGGCACCATCTCGGCCAACGGTGAGGCCATCTTCGGCCAGATCCTCGCGGACGCGATGGAGAAGGTCGGCAAAGAAGGCGTCATCACCGTTGAAGAGGGCAAGAGCATCGACACGACGCTCGACCTTGTCGAAGGCATGCAGTTCGACCGCGGCTACCTGTCGCCCTACTTCGTGACCGACCCTGAGAACATGCGGACCGAGCTTGCCGATCCGTACATCCTCATCTCCGACAAGAAGATCTCGAGCCTTCGCGACCTTCTGCCTGTCCTCGAGGCTGTGGCACGTGGCGGTCGTCCGCTGCTCATCATCGCCGAGGACGTTGAGGGCGAAGCGCTCGCAGCACTCGTCGTCAACAAGATGCGTGGCACCCTCAAAGCTGCTGCGGTCAAGGCGCCCGGCTTCGGCGACCGCCGTAAGGCGATGCTTGCCGACATGGCCGTGCTCACCGGCGCGGACGTGATCAGCGATGAGGTCGGCCTCAAGCTGGAGAACGTGACGCTCGACCAGCTCGGGACCGCTCGCAAGGTCACGCTCACCAAAGACGACACCACGATCGTCGAGGGCGTGGGCAGCGATGACGCGATCAAGGCGCGCATCGGCCAGATCAAGGTCCAGATCAACGACACCAGCAGCGACTACGACCGCGAGAAGCTCCAAGAGCGCCTCGCGAAGCTCGCGGGCGGCGTTGCGGTCATCAAGGTCGGTGCTGCCACTGAGACCGAGATGAAAGAGAAGAAGGCCCGCGTGGAGGACGCACTCCACGCGACGCGCGCAGCGGTCGAAGAGGGAATCGTGCCTGGAGGTGGCGTCGCGCTCCTCCGTGGCGCCGCGTCTCTCGACGGGCTCACCTTCGACGACGACCGAGACTTCGGTGTGAAGGTCCTGCGGCGTGCGCTCGAAGAGCCTCTCCGACAGATCTCCAACAACGCAGGTGTCGATGCATCGGTGGTTGTTGGCAAGGTCCGCGAGGGCTCCGGTGCCTTCGGCTACAACGCGCGAACGGACGTGTTCGAGGACCTCATCAAGGCCGGCGTCCTCGACCCGACCAAGGTGACTCGCACCGCGCTCCAGAACGCCGCCAGCGTCGCGGGACTTCTCCTGACGACCGGTGCAATGATCGCCGAGCACGACGAAGAAGGGGACTAGGCAGCACGCCATGAGCACCGGTTGGGGCATGTCCTCAGCCGGTGCTCACCTCAATGGCTCCACGTGTGTTCGGCGTGGACCCATGGCGACTGCGTCGTCGACGCACCTTGGGGTTACTCCTCACCGGACACACAGCTGGCCACCCGCTCGCCAGACTCCCGGCTCCTTGAGCACGGGCGCTCTCCATGGAGACATCATGATCGGACCGAAAGACACACACGAAGGCGATGTCGAGGAGCCCGTCGAGGCCACGCTCGAGGTCGAAGAAGAGCCAGCAGCCGAAGAGCCAAAGGCCGAAGCTGCACCGCCGAAAGCCGCCGACCCGCGTGAGCTCAGGATCAAGTTCCTCGAAGCCCAGCTCGTCGAGCGGGAGTCGACGCTGCATGCCTACATCAAGGCGCACAAGAAGGCGGAGGCCGAGTTCGAGGCCTACAAGACGCGCCAAGCTCGCGACAAACAGCGAGCGATTGACCAGGCCAGCGGCAAGGTTGTCGCGCGCCTGCTCGACGTCAGCGACAACCTCGAGCGGACCCTCCAGGCCGCGCAACAGGGTGGCTCCGTGGAGCAGCTGACCGACGGCGTAGCCCTGGTGTCCAAGCAGTTCCTAGAGCGCTTGTCCGAGATGGGACTCGAGCGCTTTGATCCCATTGGTCAGCCCTTTGACCCAACCACGATGGAGGCCCTAGGGCTGGTCCCGGTCTCTGATCCTGCGCAAGACAACGTCGTGATGGTCACGCTGCAGGTCGGCTTCCGGCTTGGCGACCAGGAACTTCGTCCCGCTCGCGTGCAGGTCGGCAAAAAGAGCTGACAACCCTGAGTTTCCCCAACGCCTGCTAATGCCCGTTAGGCTAGTCCCAAAATAGGCGCTGCTTTCGAGCAAGGCGAAGGCGATCTGCTTGCCAGCGGCGTCCGCTGAACGAGGGCGATGCGTGCATCGTCGAGTTCAGGTGAGCGACGCGAACGCACGGACGTCGCTGGCGAGGGCATCGCCAACGCTTCGCCCGGCCCCGAAGCCGTGTCGGTCCCGACCGGCGCTACGCGCGTTTGCCCGGCCGCTCCGACAGCGAGTCGAAGCGAACGGGCGCCGCAGGATGGCCTGCGTGTTGGGTCGCGCGGACAGGCGAACACGACGGTGGGGTTTCACCGCGTCCGCCGCCGCACCGGCGCGTCGCTACGCCTGCCAGGCGTCGAGGACCTCGCGGAAACGTTTCTGGCCGCGAAGCTTCGACAGCGCCTTGGCCTCGATCTGGCGGATGCGCTCGCGCGTGAGCTGGAAGTCTCGACCGACTTCTTCGAGCGTGAAGTTTCGTCGCTCGCAGATCCCAAAGCGCTTCTTGAGGATGCGCGCCTCGCGCTCACTGAGGCTGTCGAGCAGTCCGCGCGTCGCTCGTCGCACGCCAAAACGCTCCGCCATCTCTTCAGGGCACGCGGCATCCTCGTCGGCGATGAAGTCACCGAGTGCGCTGTCGTCTTCGCCCACAGGGGTCTCAAGACTCACAGGCGTACGTGCCAGCTTCAACGTACGCGCGATGACCTCTTCCGGAAGCTCAAGCTCCACGGAGAGCTCTCCGTGCGACGGCTCGCGCCCGAGACGCTGCTCGAGCGCTGCGCGGGTTCGCGAGATGCGATTGAGCAGCTCAACGAGGTGAATCGGGATCCGGATGGTTCGAGACTGGTCCGCGATGGCGCGCGTGATGCTCTGGCGAATCCACCAAGTCGCGTAGGTCGAGAACTTGTGACCGCGACGGTACTCGAACTTCTCAACCGCCTTCATCAGGCCGATGTTGCCCTCCTGAATGAGGTCGAGCAGCGGCAGTGACCGGTTCATGTAGCGTTTTGCGATCGAGACTACCAAGCGGAGGTTGGCCAGGATCATCACGGCGCGACCCTGCTCGGCTCGGGCATTGCCGGCCTCGAGCCGGTCGGCAAGCACCAGGAAGGTCTCAAGGTCACACCCCATGTCCGCTTCGACCCGGTCGATGGTCTCAACGAGCGCTTGCAGGCGCTTGGAGACAGAGCGCGTGAGCCCGGCTGGCGGGGTGCCCGCGCGCTGCGCTGCGACGAGGTCGCCGACCGTCATCGAGTTCTTCGTTGCGATGCGACGCAGCTGTCGCTGTACGCGCTTCACCTCGGTGCAGTTGTTGCGGACGGTGGAGAGAACCTTCACGAACACGCGGTAGCCAAACCCGAACTCGCGGAAGAGTCGGAAGAGCCCGCGCTCGACCTCTCGCTTGGTCTGCTCGTCCTCCTCGCTCATCCCAGAGGTCCGCTCGCTCCAGGGCAACCAGGCTGCCCACGCGGCGTCCAGCTGGACGGCGAACTTCTCGAGGTCTTTCTCGGCTGCGGTCCCTTCGAACTCGTAGCCGTCAGCGTCCATCACCTCGCATCGGTAGGTGACGTCATCCATGAGCCGGCGTGCAGCCATCGAGAGGCTCTCGCGTCCAAACGGCATCGCCAAGATCGAGCCAAACACTTCGGCCATGCCCGCCTCAATCTCTTGGGCGATCTTCTGTTCGCCAAGCCGGTTGAGCAAGCGTACGTCACCAATCCGCTGCAGGTAGACGAGAATCGGATTCATGTCCTCATCGCGTCGTTCCGACTTCGACTTGTCCGTCGTTTCGGCTTTCACTCGCTTCACAGTGCGCTTCGTCGAAGTACCGCTCTCAAGATGCGTCGCCATACCTTCTCCTTCCGGGGGTGGGCCACCGAGCAGTGCTCTGTGCAAGACCGATACCAGTTCGACCATGACGCACTGCGTCACCGCCGTGCGCCCGGCTCAACCGCCGGTCAAGACGGCGTGCGTCATGAAAGTAGCGGTGTCCGATTGAGCCTTGGCCGGCCGAAAAGCGGGATCTGCGCGCCGATTTCGCGACACGGATGTCATGCCCCGGCAAAGCGACACCTCGACTGCGCAGCCCGGAACCCCCAAACCACCTACAGCATTGACCTTTTCAACCGTGCGCCAGCTATGACACGGATGTCATGCCCCCTTGCGATACCGCGTCGGCACGGTATGATTGGCGCCTGAATGGGCAGCGAAACCTGAGCGGACGACACCGCGCGACTCCTGAGCGCGCGTCGCGGCCCTCCGGATGAGAGGTCCGGCCCTCACCGCGAGCGAAGTTCCTCCTCCCCTGTACCTCTCGTCCAACACTGGAGACGTCCTTGATCTGGGTCGCACTTGTTCTCGTCGTGATTGCGGTGGTGCTCTTCGTCATGTCAGGCAAAGCCTCGACCAAAGGGCACCACATCCAGGCTACCGACACATCGAAGGTCGGCGACCTGGTCTCTCTGGTGCGAGAGATCGCCGCCGAGATGCCTGGCACCGGGACCGGCTTCACCGAGTATTGTGAGCTGAAGGGCACGATCGCGTGTGACGAGCCGATCCGCGGTGAGCTTAGCGATGAGCTGGTCGCGATCTGCGACACCCGCGTGGAGCGTGTGATCGAGCGTCAGCACGAGAAGCGCGACGAGCAGGGCAACGTGCGAACGGAGTGGAAGAAAGAGACAGAAACCGTCAGCTCGAACCGCCGTGTCGCCCCACTCTTTGTCGACGACGGAACGGGTCGAATCCGTGTGAAGGAGACCAAAAAGGACATTGAGCTGGTCAAGGTCGTCGATCGATTCGAGCCGGCAAGCGCCATCGAGCAGTCCGGCGGTGGGCAGGTCACGCTCACCCTTGGCAAGTTCCAGCTCTCGGTCGGCGGACGAGCCGCAAGCTCGGGATCGCGCACCCTTGGCTACCACTTCACCGAGTCGGTCTTGCCCATCGGACGTCGGGTGTATGCGCTCGGCGAGGTTGCCGACAGCGACGACGAGGGCCTGGTGCTTCGCCGCCCGACAGGCGAGCAAAAGAAGCGGCCGTTCATGCTCTCGCTGAAGACCGAAGAAGAGCTCGTGACAGCCTCTGCCAAGTCCGCAAAGACGCTTAAGATTGTCGCGGCTTGCTTGGCTGCCGTAGGCGTCGCGCTCGCGATCTGGCATGTCGTGAGCTAGTCCCAAATCGTGCATCGTCGAGTTCAGGTGAGCGAAGCGAACGCACGGACGTCGCTGGCGAGGCGATCGCCAAAGCCGGAAAGAGCGCTTGTTTTGGGGGCTAGTCGCAAGACGGGTGAGATTAACCTGTTCGGGCTGCTAGGGCCTTCAGATGGCTTGGCGGTCTGCCCCCGCCGACGTCGTCCGATCCCAGCGGCTTGGACGTGGACCAAATGCATCTCCGTCCTTCTTGCGTCGCTCGCATCGTTGGCACGCGAAGACCGGGCAAAGAGCCCCTCGAACCCTGCACCGTGCCATGCCCGTTCGTCCGAACGCGCGGTCCGCGTTGCACCGAGCTCTGCGCCAGCGTTAGACTCGCGCCATGCGACTGCCCACATCACACCACAGCCATCTTCTCCGTCAGCTGAGCGCGCCACTTGCCGGTGCGCTCGCGTGTCTTGCCTTGGCGGCGTGCCCGCCGACGGACCCGCCCGAGGACACTGTTGAGCCCGACGGCGACGTCACCGAGGTGGCCGAGACGACCCCGCCTGACTCCACGCTTCCCACCGACTGCGAGGTCGACGCGGACTGCATCCCGCCGAGCGGTGCGCCGGCTTGCAAGGCACTCAGCTGCCTTGAGGGCGAGTGCGTGAGCGTCAGCATCGAGGACGGCCTGGTCTGTGACGATGACAATCCATGCACCCCGAGCTCCGCGTGCGCTGACGGCGTCTGCGTGGCCGACGACGATCCGTGCGACGACAACAACCCATGCACCACCGACGCGTGCGACCCCGCCAATGGCTGTGTCAACACTAACAACCAGCTCCCGTGTGACGACGGGGATGCCTGCACGACCGGGGACGCGTGTCGCTCGGGAAGCTGTCAGGGTGACCCGGCCGACTGCGATGACAACAACGCCTGCACCGAAGACCTCTGCAGTGGCGAGACAGGCTGCAGCTACCAGCCCATCGAGGGTGGCTGTGACGACGACAACGCATGCACCACCAACGACACTTGCCTCGACGGTGCGTGCCAACCAGGCGCTCCGCTGACGTGTGGCGACCCGAACGACCCGTGCCAGACCTCCAGCTGCGATCCCCAAGCCGGCTGCATGGTCGAGATCTTTGAGGGCCCGTGCGACGACGGCAACGTCTGCACTGAAAACGACACCTGTACGCAGGGGATCTGCACCGGCAGCGTCCTCGAGTGCGACGACAACAACCCGTGCACCGACGACTACTGTGACGCAACGGACGGCTGCACACAGGTCAACAACCTCCTGCCGTGCAGCGATGGGGACCCGTGCACCATCGATGATGTCTGCGCGGGCGGCGTCTGTGGCGGTGGCGGTGCCAACCCGTTGTGCTGCACAAGCGCCGCTGACTGCGACGACGAGGACAGCTGCACCACCGACGACTGCGTCAACGGCATGTGCAGCGCCACGCCGCTCGACTGCGATGATGGTGTTGCCTGCACCGCCGACGCCTGCGACGACGGCGGGTGTGTCTTCACGCCCTTTGGCCCTGTCTCGGACACGCCCGAGATCTTCGACAGCCTTGAGAGCGGACTCGGCGCATGGACGATCGTGAGCAACAACCCGACCGTCACCTGGCAAGCCGACACGAGCTTTGCTGCCGACGGCGCGACCAGCCTCTACTGCGGCGACCCGACGGTCTACACCTACGACGCCGGTCTGACCGTCGCGAGCGCAAGTCGCACGGTCATCGTTCCGCCAGGCGCTGCCGCGCTCACGTTCTCGGCGCGCGGCGAGCTGGCGGAGAACGTTAGCTGCCTCTACGACGTTGTCCGCATCTACGTGGACGGCACAGAGCTCTCACCGCCGCTATGCGCGCTCACCGCCGAGTGGGTCGAGCATACCTACGACGTGTCCGAGTGGGCCGGGCTTGGGGTCCAGCTGACCTTTGAGTTCGATACCTTCGACGATCAGAGCAACAACGCCGCTGGCGTTTGGATCGACAGCCTCGCGGTGGCGACGGACTCGACGCTCAGCTGCTGCACGGACAACACCGAGTGCAGCGGAGGCGTCGGATGTCAGGCCGAGCTCTGCAGCCCCGTCGCGTTCGACTGCCGACCAGACGATCCGGCCGTGCTCTGCGACGATGGCGACCCGTGCACCGCCGACAGCTGCATGGCTGACGGTACCTGCAGCTCCACTCCCATCCCCGGCTGCCCTTGACCGACGCGATCGAGACCCTGCGGGCCCGCGCGAATGCGCGTCCCGGCGACCCAGTCTGCCGGGCCCGGCTCGCCCTAGCTCTACCCGTTGGTCCAGAGCGTGACGCCGTCGTGGCAAGGACCATCGCGCTGTGCGACCTCTCGCTAGAGCTCGGCGCCATCAGCGCGGTCGAAGAGGCTGTGGCTCTCATGCGCAGTGACGAGCCTAGTCCCTGGGATATCCTCGCGGCACGGGCGCTGATCCACCGCGGAAAGGTCGACGAAGCGGAAGTCGAGCTCAGCACCATTGTCGAGCGATACCCGCGCAACGTCGACGCGCGTACTTGGCTTGCGGTCTTGAGCCTTGGCGCCGCCGATCCCCAACGTGCGCGTCTCGTGATCGAGCCGGTCGCTGCCGAGAGCCCCGATGCCGCCTGCTGCTACCTGCAGGCCTTGCTTGCCGTCGACCAAGCCACCGAGGCGCTCGAGTTCGGCAAGGCCCAGCTGCAAGTCACTCCCGACGACGCACGACTGCATCAGCTCCTTGGGACGGCCTACATCTCAACAGGCGACGCTGGAGCGGCGATCGCGGCGTATAGCGAATCGCTCCGGCTCGACCCGGCCCAGCGCGCCGGGCACTACAACCTCGCGACGGCCTTTGCGATCGCCGGCTCGATGCCCGCTGCGCTGGGCGTCGTCGACGCTGGGCTTGAGCAGCACCCTGACGACGCCCAGCTCGTTGCCCTCGCGCAGAAGATCCGCGCCCAGCTCGAGCCGTCGGCGTGACCCAGACCCACCACCTTGGAGCCGCTTGATGGCCTATTTTCAGTTTCTTGGGACCGGCCCTTCGACGCCAATCACCGACGCCAGTGGTCGCAACTATCGCCGGCGTTCGTCAGCCCTCATTCAGCACATCGCCACCTACATCCTCATCGATGCGACCCACGACTTCGACGAGCAGGCAGAGGTCGCGCTGTCGATCACTGGAGTGGTCGTCGTGAACCCGAGCCGCGACGCCGCTGGCGGTCTCGGCAACCTCGACCGCTGGGTGGAGACCCAGACGCCTTTCTACGCGCCGCGGGCGCTCTTCAAAGAGGTCAAGAAGCGCTACGGGCCATTCAAGCAGCTCGTGCATGTACCCGCGGAGCCTGGAGAGACCATCACGGCCGGCGACCTCACGCTGACGTCCTTTCGCCTCGACACCGGCAGCAAGAACAAGGACGAGCAGCTCGCCTTTGGCTACCGCTTTGACAACGGCAAGAAGAAGGTGACGTACGCCTCCGACTTCAAGCACATCCCCGACACCGCGGCACCGTACTTCTCCGACAACGAGCTCCTCGTGGTCGATGCCGCAGGCTGGGACAAGGATCTCCCCACCCACCGCGGCGCCCTCAACCACCTCGGCAGCTATGTCGAAGCCAACAACGACCGCGTCGTCTTCACCGACATTGGCCGCGCCGCGCCGCCCCACACGCTCGCAAGCGCCGCCGTTCGACGCATGAGCCACAAGGCCGACGTCGCGTTCGACTTCATGAAGCTGCCGCTCGGGCGCTAGCCCCAAATCAGGCGCTAGTCCTAAAACAAGCGCTAGTTTCGAGCGAGGCGAACGAGGTGCGCATCACAGCGGCGTCGGGCAGACGACGGCGATGCGTGCATCGTCGAGTTCGGGTGTCCTGCTCTCAAACCGCTAGCGGTGCCGGCGTCGCCCTGTTCGTCGCTGGGGTGGCTCAAGCGTGACGTCCGGTCGGTAGAGAACGGCGGTCTTGCCAATGCGCTGGACGAGCTGGCTGCCGGTCGCCCAGGCAATGTCGCGGGCGATCGCCGCCTTGTCGAGCTTGCACTGGGGCGTGAGCTTGGCCTTGATGAGACCGTGGCGCTCGACCGCCTGCCGCGCGGTCTCGACGACCTCCGGCGTGAGTCCGGAGCGGCCGATCAACACGGTCGGCTCGATGTCGTGGGCCAGCCCACGCAAGCGCTTGCGCGTGGCGTTGTCGAGCTTCGCGCGACGACGCCCACGAACAAGCGTCAGCACGCCGTCGGTCACGGCGTGGATGTTCTGCAGATCGAAGATCGGTCCCAACACGTTCGCCATTTCCTTGGCGTGCTGGGTGGTCGGTGCGTCTTCCGGCAGGACGAACACGACCGTGCCGTCAGACCGAACGCTGCTCAACGCGGCGATGAGCTCCTCGCCGACCAGTGGCGACGGCCAGCTCACGCCCGAGAGGATCAGTGCGTCGAGTGGCTCTGCCGGTGCTCCCAGATCCCCGAGCGGCGGGGGCGCGTCAAGCGCGACACCCCCGCGCTGCGCGATGGCGGCGACAAGCGCCGGTCGGGGCGCGTCGGTGGAGTCTCCGAACGTGCCGACACGTGCGCCATCCTCAAGCTCAATGAGGTTGAGCAGCCTGCGAACAACGAGAGTTTCTGGAGTTTGGTCAGCCATCTTGCGCCTGTCCTGGGGGGTCGGGCCCGAGGGCGTAACTGCGTTGGCCCAGGTTTTCAACCTATTACCGCGTTCAAGCTCGGCAGTCCTCGGTCGTGGGCTGACGCGACGTAACACACGTCGGAGAGGTCTTCGAGCCAGCGCCCATGACGTCCTACGAGCGTCGTGACCAGCTGCATCCCCTTGGACTGGGCCGCTCTGAGCGCCGCGATGGTGTCGGGCCGGAGACGCCCGAGGCCGTCCGTGATCAGCACGATGTCAGCGCCGGCGAGCGCACCAGCTCGCGAGCCGAGCGCGCTGAGAAGCGGCGCATCGAGATCGGTCCCGCCGTAGAACGAGGTCATCATCACCGCAAGGAGCGCCTGCGGGTCGACGACGCCGGGGCGAAAGCGATGGCGAGCCAAGGCGTCGCGGCCGCCAAAGAGCACCACATCCACCGCCCGGCCCTCCGCCAGCAGTCGGCGAGCGATGGCGCACAGCGTAGCTTTCGCCAGGGTCTCCAAGGGTCCGCGCATACTGCCTGAGGTGTCGACACAGAGGATGGCCGGACCCGAGCGAGATGCCTGCTGGGGCTCTGGCGTTGAACCGCGCTCCTCGAAGCAGAGCAGTCGCCGCTCGATGGCGCGCGCGTAAAAGAGGTCTTCGGTCTGGTCGTCGCCAAGCAGCGCGCGGTCAGACGGCAGCGACTGGGCCACATCACCAGAGAGGGTCACCCCCACGACCTCGCCGCGCCCAGAAGCCGCCGCCAAGGTCTGACGCGACGCGCCTTCGACGTTGCCGAGCGCATCGGCGACCTCGATGAGCTCTGGGACGCGCGCGAGCGCTTCGGCGAGGACGCGGAAGTTCTCGGATAGGGCGACGTCGACCGGATCCGAGCCGCGAGGATGCCAGCTTGGCCACGGCGAGATATGCCTCAGGGCCTCGCCGAGCGAGAGGCTCTTGGTGAGTGCGTCGAACCCGGCGGCAACGGCGGACCTGCGCGGGCTGTCAGGCGCGCGAGAGGAGGTCTGCTGCCCGTCGAGCTGCTGGCGCTCGGGTGAGCTCGCAAAGAGCCGCGCCACCATCGCCCGCGCCGTGACGATGGCCGACACCCGACTCTTGGCACAGCCCTGTCGCAGGAGCGCAAGCTCGCTTGGCAGCCGGTCGTGGAGTCCGGCAAGCGCGATGAGGTCGCGAGCCTGCGCGCCGCCGTAGAGCCAGCGAACCAGCGCGCGGTAGGTCTCCGCAACGGGCTTCGCTTGGCGGCGCAGTGCCAGCGCGGCCACGCCCTCTGGGAGCGGACCGTCGACCCACGATCGGCCCTGCCCTCGTCGACCCTCGCTCAAAGCCCGTCGGGATCGGGCGGCGACGGCAGCTCGGCGACCGCGACGCCGCGCAGCCACTCGCCAAAGGCACGCATCGCGCGGGTTGCCTCTGGCAGAAGTCCTTGCACCGTCGACTCCTGGCGACGCGCGAGTCGGTAGAGCGACGCGTTGTTGAGCTCAGCCACCTGCACGCCCTCGTGCCATGGTGACGCATCCTTGAGCTCCCCGCCGGCGGCGAGCACATCATGGTTGGCTGCGCGCTGAAGCTGTCCGGCGATGGCCGCGGACTGCCCGCTGAGGACCAGTCCTTCCTCCGAGATGGGGACCCACTGGTCGGGTTCGTCGTCTGGGCGACAGAGCCACAGCGGCGGAGGCCGCTGATCCGTCAGCCAGAGGTCGGCATGGCCAACGCTACTGAGCTGGACCGAACGGACCTTTGGCATCAACGAACCGTACAGGTCGAGCGCCTCCAGCCGCTCTTGGTAGCGGCGAAGCGCCTCGCGGTAGCGCGCGATCTCCTGGCGACGCGCGACAACACCCGCGACCAAGCGCGGTGGCGTGTCGACCACCCACGGCGAGGACGCAGCAGACGCCAGCACCCCCTCACGGGTTGCGTCCACCGCCGCCTCCGCTTGCGATAGCACGGACTCGAAGCGCTCGACGGCCGCTAGGCGCCGATCCAGCGCCTCGCCGAGGTCGTCACCATCCGACGGCCGACAGAGCGCACCCCACGCCGCGCGCAGCCCGTCGCGTGTGGAAGGAGCCACCAGAGACTCCAGCGCACGTCGAACGATCACGCGGACGTCCCGTTCAGACCCACCGGGGTCGCCGAAGCAGCGCTCAAGCAGGAGCACATCCACGGCCGCAACCGCGCGACGACCGCTGGTGTAAGCCGCGGTTCGCAGCAGCTGACCCGCCCACCGCCAGCGCCGATCACTCCCTTCGACACCTGCTTCACGAAGCGCGTGTCGGATCGACACCACAGCCTCCCGGATGGCGCTCGGCACCGTCACGGTCTCCGCGCCAGTCCGGATCTCGGCGAGCTGTGCCAACGTCAGCGCTGCGCCCTCCGGCGCTGCAAACCCGCGCTGGGGCTCGAAGACCATCGCGGAGAATGCATCATCGTCGGCGATGGGCGGGACCGCTGCTCGCACCAGGAACCGGTCATAGAGCGCCCCCAAGCCACCGGCGGCGTCCGGCAGCTCATTGGAGGCACCGATGAGGCCAATGAGAGGCACCTCGTCGCGGTGCTTGCCATGGTGAAACACGCGCTCGTTGATGAGCGTGAGCAAGCTATTGAGGATGGCGCTGTTGGCTTTGAAGATCTCATCGACAAAGGCCACATGGGCGTCCGGAAGGTAGCCGGTCGTGACCCGGCGAAAATCCTCGGCTTTGAGACCGGGGATCGAGACCGGTCCGAAGAGCTCGTCGGGGTGGCTAAAGCGCGTCAGCAAGTAGTCGAAGAGGCGAGCATCGCTGAAACAGTCAGCGATGGCGCGCGCAAGCAGACTCTTCGCCGTCCCAGGCGGGCCGTGAAGGAAGACGTGGTGGCCGCTGAGGAGCGCAAGCAAGCAAGCCCGCGACTGCTCCTGTCGCTCGACGAACGCGTCATCGAGTGCAGCGAGGAGGTTACTGATCTGAGAGACAATCGACTCACTCATGAAGGAATGGTAGCGCCGTGCGTCGATTTACACACGACGTCTCGGCCAGTGTGTGACTCTGGCCAAGACGCATTCCACTCGAGATGTCCCGGCGCGGTCTCGCACCAGGGGAGACTCCATGACACGCAACGCACACACGCTCACCCTTGCCGACGCCTGCCACCTGCTGCGTCGTGCAGGACTCGGGGCGACGCCGAAGATGGCGTCGACCCTCGAAGGCAAGACCCGTGTCCAGGCGGTCGCCCTGCTGACCGCAACGTGGACGGGCAAACCCAGTAGCGCTGTGGTCCCCGCGCTGACCGCTGCCCCATCGCAGCGTGGCGGCGACCGGATGATGAAAAAGGCCGAGCGCCAGCGTCAAAAACAGCTCGGCCAGAAGCTGAGAGCGTGGTGGTTCTCTGAGCTCTGCACGACGCGTGCACCCTTTGGTGAGCGGATGACGCTGCTGTGGCACAACCACTTCACAAGCAGCCTACGCAAGGCCCGCCACGCGCCGCTGATGTACCATCAAAACGCGACGCTACGACGCCACGCCGCCGGTGACTTCGGTCAGCTGCTCAAGCAGATCGCCCGCGATCCAGCGATGGTTCTGTACCTCGACAACCAGAGCAACCGCAAAGCCACGCCCAACGAGAACTTCGCCCGCGAGCTCCTGGAGCTGTTCACCCTCGGTGAAGGCAACTACACGGAGCACGACGTCAAAGAGGCCGCGCGCGCCTTCACCGGCTTTAAGGTGGACCGCAAGACCGGCACGTTCCGTGTGCGTCGCCGGCTCCAGGACAAGGGTGACAAGACCATCCTCGGGCGCACGGGCGCCTGGACCGGCGATGACGTGCTGACGATCCTGCTCGACCAGCCGCAGCTCGCTCGCCATATCGTTGCGCGGCTGTGGCGAGAGTTTGTGACGACGCCGTTGTCGGCGGCGACCCAGAGCGCGCTGACCAAGCACTTCGAGTCGAGCCGTCGCAACATTCGCGCGGTCGTCCGCATGATCTTGGCGCACGACGACTTCTGGGCCCCCGCCAATCGCGGCACAGCCATCAAGTCTCCTGCCGACCTCATCGTGGGCTTGGTGAGAGCGTTTGGTGTCGAGGTCAGCGAGTACGCGACACTCGCCAAGACCTCACGTCGACTTGGCCAGGACCTCTTTCAGCCGCCCAACGTCAAGGGCTGGCCAGGCGGGACCGACTGGATCACAGCAAACACGCTCCTCGCCCGCGACGGCTTTCTGCGCAAGGCAGTCCGCAGCGTGCCGCTCTTCGAAGCCAACAGCTGGGACGCGCTGAGTCCGTGGCTCGGCGTCACGGGCAGCAATGAAGAACTCATCGCGCGAGCGGAGACCATTCTGCTGGCCGCCCCACCGGTCGGCAGCATCGACCGCCGCAACCCACGAACTTGGCTCAAGAACCTACTCGCTGACCCCAGCTACCAGGTGATGTGAGATGACCGACATGAAACGACGCACCTTCCTCTCCCATCTTGGCGCGACGGCCGCCGCCACAACCCTCGCTGGCGCTGTCGCTCACGCAGCGGCACGCAACCCGCGAGCCGCAGCGCCGGACCCAAGCGGCACGGCCGAGGGCACCCTCATCCTGATCGAGCTCGCCGGTGGCAACGACGGCCTCAACACGGTGATCCCGCTCGACCAGCTTGCCACGTACCGTCAGCTGCGGCCGCGCCTTGCCATCGAGCGAGACCAGCTGGTGCAGATCGGCGAGAGGGTCGGGCTGCACCCGTCGCTCGAGCCGCTCCATGCCCTGTTCAAGGCCGGCGAGCTGGCGGTTGTCGAGGGTGTTGGCTACCCGAAACCCAACCGCTCCCACTTTCGGTCCATCGAGATCTGGGACACCGCGTCCGACAGCGATCGGGTCATCGACGACGGCTGGATCGCCACCGCGGTCCGCACCGATCCACGCCGGGCGCTGGATGCTCTTGTGCTGGGCGATCGCGACCCAGGGCCCATCGATGCGCCTGACCTACGGGTGCTGACCATGGACCGCCGTGAGGGCGTTCTGAATCAGGCGCGCCGCCTCACAAGCTACGAGCAAGCCAACGCCAACCCGGCGCTAGCGCACATCCTCAAGGTCCAGGGCGACGTCATCAACGCCGCGGCAAGCCTCACGCGGCGACTCCGAAAGACACCTGAGCCGGCGGGCTTCGCCAGAGACGCGTTCGGCCGCCAGATGCAGATCGTCACCCGCGTCCTGCAGAGCGGACTGGTGCTGCCGGTCGTGAAGGTCTCGATCGGCAGCTTCGACACCCACGCCAACCAGCTAGGCCGACACAAGCGGCTGCTGGAGTCCCTAGCCCAGGGCATCGCCGCCATGCGGAAGTCCCTATCGGCCAGCGGCCACTGGGCCAACACCACGTTGATGACCTACTCCGAGTTCGGACGACGCGCGACAGAGAACCAGAGCCGCGGCACCGACCACGGCACCGCAGCAGCCCACTTTGTGATGGGCGGCCGCGTCCGTGGCGGGCTCTATGGCGAGGCGCCTCGCCTCGATCGACTCGTCAACGGCGACCTCCTGCACACGGTCGACTTCCGACGGCTCTACCGCTCGGTCGCCGACGATGTCTTGAAGGCCGACAGCCCGCGTCTGGCCGCATTCGACAAGCTCAAGCTGCTGCGCGGTTAGCTGACATTCGCTGTGGACATCGAGCGATAGGCGCCGGTGGCAAGCGCTCGACCCGAGCTTGAGTAAGCAAGACTGCCGTCTGAAGCTGGCTGCACCAGATGAGCCATAGGGCGACTCTGAGCCGACTCCCAACCACCCGGACGCCTCGCCATGTCTTACCGACACCTCTGCCTAGTCCCAAATCAAGCGCTGTTTTCGAGCGAGGCGAAGGCGATGTGCTTGCCAGCGGCGTCCGCTGGACGAAGGCGATGCGTGCATCGTCGAGTTCATGTGAGCGAAGCGAACGCATGGACGTCGCTGGCGAGGTTATCGCCAAAGCCGCTGCCGGAAAGAGCGCTTGTTTTGCGGCTAGCCCCAAAGCAAGCGTTGTTTCCGGCTGCGACCTACATTCGGCCGACGTTGCTCGCAGGGCCTTCATGCGGCCGAAGCCCGTGCAAGCTCATCGCGTTCGCCTCGCTCGAAGAGAGCGCTCGTTTTGGGCTAGCGTTTCATCGCGCTGACCACACGAGGGCGTCCGCCGTAGTCATCGCGGACCTGGATCGACACGAACTCGCGCTGTTGCAGATAGTTTCGTGTCGCTCGGGCTTGGGCACCGTCGCCGATCTCGATGGCGATGAACCCCCCACTCCGTAGCGAGGTTGGGGGCGTGGCTTCATCGATCAGCCGCCGAACCAAGCCCAGTCCGTCATCGTCAGGACCGACTAGGGCGCTGCGCGGCTCCCAGTCACGCACCTCGCGCATCAGTCCCGCATAGTCCCCGGGACGAATGTAAGGCGGATTTGTGAGCACCGCGTCAAAGGGACGTCCATCGAGCTTGGCCACCAGCGGCAACAGTCCGTCAGCGTGCACAACCTCTACCCTCTCGGCGAGTCCGAGCTGCCCGATGTTGTCAGCCGCAATCCGGCAGGCTTCGGTCGACGCGTCTCCGGCGATGACCCGCGCGTCCGGGATCTCGCTTGCAACCGCGGCCGCGATCGCACCAGAACCGGTCCCGATGTCGGCAATCGACAGCAGGCCAGCGGCGCGCTTGGCCCACGCGACCGCCTCTTCGACCAACACCTCTGTGTCTGGACGCGGAACGAGGACGCCGGGCCCGACCGCGAGGTCGAGCGTCCAAAACCCTTGCCGGCCGAGAATGTACTGCGTCGGCTCCCCGGACGCACGACGCTTGACCAGCGCACGGTACGCGCCGCGCTCGGCCTCGCTGAGCATCCTCTCGTACTGCACGTAGAGCTGGATGCGTTCCACCTGGAGCACATCCGCAAGCAGGAGCTCTGCACACAGGCGCGCGGAGTCGATGCCTTTGGACTTAAAGAAGTCCGTCGTCCACGTCAGAATCTTGAGCACGGTCCAGGGCTGGCTCATTGGCGCGACTCCAAGTCGAGCGTGGTCGCGATCGCCCGCGCCCGTTCCGTTAGGCCTGCGAGACCAGCGCCGGCAGGCGTCAGCGCGCTGACCATGGCCACCGAGGTGGCACCAGCCTGAAGCGCCAGCCGCCCACGCGTCGCGTCTAGACCGCCGATCGCGACGACCGGTAACGATGACTGACCCGCTGCCTCTTGCAGGCGCGCGAGCCCGACCGTGGGATCTGGCGCGTTTTTGGTCGTTGTGTCGAACACTGGCCCGAAGCCGAGGTAGTCGACCGGCTCCTGCTGGGCTGCAACCACCTGCTCGACCGAGTGGGTTGAGAGCCCGACGACGACCTCGGAACCGAGGAGCGTCCGCGCATCGCGAGGACTGAGATCATCCTGCCCCAAGTGCACCCCGACCCTAACCGCATCCGCCAGTTCGGCCATGAGCACTGCGGTCAGGTCGACCCGGTCGTTGACCACAACGAGTCCGCGATAGTCGCACGCCTTCAGCCGCGCGCACACGGCGCGTGCGGCCGCCAGGCGCTCGTTGTCAGCAGCAGACTTCGCGCGCAGCTGGATGACGGTGACAGACGCATCAGCGAGAGCAGCCGCCGCGTCAGCCCACGCGCTCATAGGGACGTGCGAGTCACTCACGATCGCGTAGACCGACCCCAGCGAAACACTATTCCGATTCGTCATTGAGCACACAATCCATCACGATGGCGTCTTCCCCATCGCTGGCATAGTAGCGAGGCCGCAGGCCAACCGACTGAAAGCCGAGACTCAGGTAGAGCTTCAACGCTGCTCGGTTCGACCGGCGAACCTCGAGCGTGATTCGAGCCGCTTTGCTGTGCCGAGCTTGTTCGAAGAGTCGAGCCATCAGCGCCGAGCCAAACCCGCGACCGCGCCACTCAGGATCGACAGCGATATGAAGGAGCTGGACCTCGTCAGCCACGATCCAGATGACAGCGTGCCCGATGACGGAAGCGCCGAGACTTGGGCGAAGCACGTAGCTGTAGGACCAGTCGTGACGCAGCTCCGCCTCAAAGACGTTGCGCGGCCACGGATCGGCGAACGATCGGCTCTCGACGGCCAGTACCTCGTCGAGGTCGGGAGCCATCATCGGCTCGATGAGCGCCGTGTCTGGAACCCCGCGGGACGTCGGTGGTGTTGCTGGCATGCCCGACAGCATACGTCGGCTCGTGTTGAAACGCGCGCTCAAACAGCGTCGTCTGACGCGTTTGAGGGTGCGTTGCCGCCGATGGCGTCGCTCGCGGCGGGTCCATCGGGCCTCGCGACCGCGCGCGCAGCAGCCGCGTCGTTGGCGGTCTGAAGAATGACTCGCCAGACGTCCTCTCGACCACTCTTCGTCAGCCCTGAGAAGCCAATGACTTCCCTTGGCTTCAAACCCATCGCCTTGGCGATCTGCTGAAGGCGAAGCTTGCGGCGATTGGACTTTTCCTTGTCCATCTTTGTCACGATGACGCGGCAAGGACGGCCTGTGGCCGCAAACCACTCCAGTAGGTTGAGTTCCTCGTCCCGCGGCTCGCGGCGCGAATCCACGAGAAGGAGTGACAGCGCAAGCTGCGGCCGATCCGAGAGGTACTCTTGGATCGTCTTTCCCCACTCACGCTGCAGCGACTTCGGGGTCTTTGCCCAGCCATAGCCAGGCAGGTCCACCAGCATCACGCGCTCTTGCACATCGAAGAAGTTGATGAGCTGGGTGCGCCCAGGCGTTGACGACACCCGAGCGAGCTGCCGTCGGTTGCAGAGCGTGTTGATGAGCGTCGACTTGCCGACGTTTGACCGACCGCAAAAGCAGATCTCGGGCAACGACGAGTGCGGCGCTTGCGACAACTTCGCAGCGGACTTCACAAACGAGACGCGACCGGGAAAGCCTGGCGGGACCTCGACCTTCATGCTGCCGCCTCCGCTGACATCACGATAACCTCAGGTCGCTTGTCAGTGACGCGACGGCACGCAGCCCTCACACTTGCTGCAACGGCGGCTTCAAGCTCGGTCTTCGGTGTCGCTGCTGGGCAGTTACCAACCGCAGTCTCCGCAACTCGGACGAGGGTTCGCCCGAGGGTGTCGCCGTCGGACCACATCGCTCGGGTCTCGACAGCAGCTGTTGCTGTCCAGCCGGACTTCACCTTCGATAGGCTCAGCTGAACGACCACGAGCCCGTTCCACGCGATACGCTTGCGCTCGCGAAGGCGCATCTCATCTTCGTCGCCAGTCGCACGGCCGTCGTTGTAGTGCATCTCCAGCGGCTCGATGGCGATACGGTCGACCTCGGCGGTCTTACCGCGACGCCTGACGCCAAGGGCCTCGCCGTTCGAGATGACCGTCGTGTCCACGCCGATGGTCTCAGCGAGCGACGCGTGCGCCTTAAGGAATGTGTACTCGCCATGAACAGGTACAAAGTGGGATGGCCGGAGCAGCTCGATCAGCTCTTCGAGCTCGCCCTGACGGGCGTGTCCGGACGCATGAATCCCTGTTCCACGCCCTGTCACGAGCGTGGCGCCGCGGCGCGCTAGGTCGTTGTACATCTCGTAAACCGACGACTCGTTCCCAGGAATGATCCGCGCCGAGTGAAGCACGAGATCGTCCCGGGTGAGCTTGAGGTGATCATGGCGCCCTTGGGCCGCCCTCGGTAGCGCTGAGCGCCCCTCTCCTTGGGACCCTGTGCAGAGCAACAAGGTCTCGCTTGCCCGGGTCCGACCGATCGCGTCGTACGGCATCATGAGGTCTTGCGGCAGCGGCCGGCGCCCTACCCGTGCGGCTGCATCGAGGTAGCCGTTCAGCGAACGGCCAATGAGCGCCACTTTCCGCCCGGTCGCCCTCGCCGCTTCCGCAAGCCCTTGAACGCGGTGAAGGTTGGACGAGAAGAGGGTCACGATCACACGACCGTCCCACGCCTCGATCCGGCGGTGCAGCTCGTCGGCCACGCTGCGTTCGCCAAGGGTCCGACCTGGCGAGAGAATGTTGGTGGAGTCGCTGAGGAGGACATCAACCCCCTCATCGCCGAGTGCAGCAAATGCCTCGCGATCGAAGAGGTCGCCGTCCATCGGGACTTCGTCGATCTTCCAGTCGCCCGTGTGGACGATCGTCGCGTCCTCGCATCGCAGCGCTAGCGACACGCAATCTGGTAATGAGTGGGTCACTCGGACAGGCAGGACGTTGAAGGGACCAGCGTCGAAGCTCTCGCGAGGAGCGATCTGCGTCACCATGCCCTCTCGCCAGCCCTTGTACTCATCGAGGCGTCGCCGGATGAGCTGAATGGTGAGCGGCGTCGCGAAGATCGGAATGTCGCGTGCAAGCTTCGGCAACACCCAAGGCAGCGCGCCGATATGGTCCTCGTGACCGTGCGTTATGAGCACGGCCTCGATCTTGTCCGCCATCTCCTCGATGATTCCGAGGTCAGGCAGCATGCGCTCTGCGCCGATCAGCGTAGCGGGCGGGAACTGCACCCCACAGTCCACCATGACCCACCGATCCCGATGGCCAATCAACATGCAGTTCATGCCGATTTTTCCAAGCCCACCGAGGGCCACAATTGAGACTGGGTAGCGGTCGTCAGTGAACATGGCTGCTTCCTAGCATGCAGCAGACCCTGTGACGAGCAAGACGCAGCCGCGCATAGCACCCAACGACGCGCATCCGTGGTCGCCACGCCAGCGATCCCCCGCCGGTCACGGAAGAATTCACCACCGAGCCACCAACCCTCTTGACAACCCCCAGCGCCGTCCGTAAATACCGCTCTCGATAGTCCGACTTAGCTCAGTTGGTAGAGCAGGTGGCTGTTAACCACCTTGTCGCTGGTTCGAATCCAGCAGTCGGAGCCAAAACCCCGCACGCGAGTGCGGGGTTTTCGCGTTCGGCTGCTGGGTTCGAGCCAGCGGCGTCGCTGCCAGACCTCCGAGACACCGTCTCGTAGGTCGTCCGAGCGCTGAGCGAAGCGAGGCGGTCGGGGAATCCAGCAGTCGGAGCCAAAACCCCGCACGCGAGTGCGGGGTTTTTGCGTTCGAGCTGCTGGGTTCGAGCCAGCAGTCGGAGCCAATACCCCGCCGCTTGGCCTTAGGCGTCGAACCAGACCGACCGGACCGCGCCAAGCTCCGTGAACCCGAGCCCACCGTAGAGGGCTCGCGCGCCGGTGTTGTCGGAGTGCACGTAGAGCGTCACAACCGAAGCTTCCTTCAGTAGCTGCCTACACATCGAGGCAAGAGCGCGTTTCGCCAGGCCGTTTCGTCGGGCTGAGGGACGGGTGAAGATGCCTGCCAGTTGGATCGCGTCTGACGACACGGCCGATTGGTCGACCTTGAAGTCGATCACGCCGGCCTCATTCGCAACCACCCATGACCGCCCTTCTCGAAGCCGCCGCAGCCAGCCGCGCCGGAAGCCCTCCAGGTCATGGGAGAAGGGGTCAAAGCCGAGTTCCTCCACCACCATGGCAAGATCGAGCGCCAGCATTTGATTGAGCTCGCTCACATCGGCTTGCCGAAGTCCTTCACACAGCAGCCCGGGCACCTTGAGCCCGTCACGATCGACCCCGTAGAGAAGCTGCCCACCGCGCTCGAGCGCAATGTTTCGACCATCCCGCTCAAAGCACTCCATAAAGCTCGCCGTGAGGTCGTCTGGCCCGACCACGACACGGATGCCGGCCGCAGCACGCTGCGCCATTCGCGCAAAGGCGGCAATCGCCTCGTCCGCGCACGGTTCCGACAGCACAACGTTAGAGCCGAGGCAGCAGAGCCCCTCAAGCTGGCCTCGCCGCCAGTAGCCAGCGAACGTGCCGGCAATGGAGTCACGGCCGATAGCTCCTCGCGCGATCTGGCCGAGGAGATACGCGTTGGCGGCAGGGTCCTGGCGCAAAAAGCCGAGCACCTCCCATCGGTCGCGCGCGTGGAGACGGCGCAAGCCTTGTCGGAAAGGTCGGATCAGCACGACACCGCGGTCGTCTTGGATGGAGCGTCCACCGAGGCAGGATACCCCAACACGTCCGTTCGTGCGCCATGAATGCGTCGAGGTTGCGTGACCGCCTGCGAGTCGCCATTGTCTCTGCATGAGCGCTGTCACCTTCTACGACACGCCACCCGACGGACGGTGGCCCCGCGTCGCACGCCTGGCCGAGGCGGCGTACATGAAGAAGCGCCGGGCGATCATCTTGTGCGCAGACCGCTCGGAGGCCACCAAGATCGACGAGTACCTGTGGTCGTTCCGCGATGACGCGTTCGTGCCACACGAGCTGGTGGCCGACACCGAAGCGGAGGACGCAACGACACCGCTGGTCATCGTGACATCCGAAACTCAGCCCATTGACGCCGACATCCTCATCCAGCTCACGCCTGCCTCCCTCGACTTTGCCGCCCGTTTCGTCCACGTCATCGACATCGTTGACCACAGGACGCCAGAGCTTCTTCAGGCCAGTCGCGACCGCTACAAGGCTTGGCGCACGCGCGGTGTCACCCCCGTGTTCCAAAAGTCCTGAGGTCCGTTTTGAGCTTTTCGCTGCCTTGCGTGAATACTTCCGCTGCTCGGACGTCGGGACCCACATGAACCGCCTCAAGCGTACTGTCGCGATCGTCCTCATCGCTCTGTCATTCGGTGGCTGCTCGCAAACAGGGTGGCGAGTCGCTGACATGCTCTTCCGCACTGTCGCGACGGTGGCCTACGTCGCCTACGTCGTCAGCCACCACGACGATCACTACCACCACAGCACCTGCGGCCACCCGTCGGTCGTCGTCGACGGTCGACATGTTCACAAGTACCAAGACCGCTGGGAGTACTGGGATGAAGAACGCGGCGAGTGGTACTACTACCCCGATGCGCGCTTCGAAGACGACTGGGACTACCGCTGAGCCCGGCTGCTAGCACGCCCCAGGCTGACGGAACACAGCTCGAACCCACGCCGCATCAACACTCGCCAGCGCCACCTGTGCGGCAGCGGCAGAGCGAACATGTCGAGGCGTTCGCTGACCGACCAGCGCGCAGGCATTGGGCGTGTCCTCCAGCAAGGCACCGGTCACGGCGTTGAGCACGGGGTGCGGAAGGTCGCTGAACCGTTGCCGGCACTGCTGCGCAGCATGTCCCACGTGCTCAATGAAGCCCGCGTCACCGAACGCAGGGTCTTCGTTCCGATAGTCGCCGACTGCAAAGGACGTTGGCTCCCGGTACTTGCCAAGCAACAGGCCGTGCCGGAGCGGGGAAAAGAAGACAACGCCGTCGTCACGCTGAGCGCATCGCCTGGCCAGGCCGCTGCTGACGAAGTCGTCTCGGCTCACGTCCCGTAGCGGCTGGACAATGTCAGGGTTGACCCGCTCGAGCACCCGCACGATCGCCTCGCAGCTCCAGTCACTGAGCCCAACGAACCGCGTCTTCCCGGCGCGCTTAGCGGCGTGCAACACGTCCACTGCGCCGTCGAGGTATCGGTCCTCGGGCCCGAAGTCACAGTGGTGAAGGTAGAGCACATCCACGGTCTCCGTGCCGAGCCGCCTCAGGCTAGCATCGATCTGTCGCGCCATCGTCCGTGGCTCGTAGTAGTGGTCGGCTGCGCCTCGGTCCCAGCCCACCTTTGTTCCGAGAAACACCGTCTCACGGCCAACCGCCTTGAGGGCCTCGCCGACCAGCTCCTCGGCGTGTCCCTGCCCGTAGACGTCGGCGGTGTCCCAGTGCCGAATCTCAAGCGAGTGCGCCACACGCAGTGCAGCTCGACTGGTCGCGTCGTCTTGCCCGGCCCAGCCAACGTCGCGACCGTCGTCCTGCCCGGCCCCACCGAACGCCCAGGTGCCGAGGCTCAACGCACTCACCCGAGCCTCGGTCCTACCGAGGCGAACGTTGCGTACAACTGGACCAGCCATCACTCCCCGAGCGTCGTGCGCCACTGTTGGACCGCAGGTCTCTCAGTGCCGTCGAGCCCGACGAGCCCGGCTCCGACGAGCACTCGGACGTCGTCAGCGCGTGCGCCAAGCTGATCGAGGTGGTTGCAGGTGGCGGCGTCGCCGCTGCACGGGCATGTCGCGACAACGTCGGCCTCTAGCAGATCGACCAGAGACCGCCAGAAGACAAAGCTCATGTCGCGTGTATCCGCGGCGTTGAGGACGTTGTCGAGCCAGAGTCGTTGGGCGTCTTCGCTCGAGTCAATCCAGCCGACGCAGACGCCCTGCTGACTGCGCATCGACTGGGCCGGCAAGCTGGTTCCGAGGACACCGGCGGTCATGTCCGCACGTGCATCCGCGACCGCTGTGAGCCAATCGGCCGGGAGCTGGTCACCCGTCGCGAAGTCCGCGGCGTAAGGTGCTGGATAGCTCTCGAGCCCAAGGACGTCTGCGTCAATGCCCGCGAGTAACGTGCGTCTCTCAGCCAAACAGTCGGCTGGTGTGACCGCGACGCACCGACCTGCTTTTGGGGGCAGCCCATAGAGGTCTTCCACGTCGACGCCAACCACTGTCAGCGGGGCTGCGTCGAGCGCCTTTACGCGTGCGTTCGCTTCCACCGTAAAGCCAACCAAGGCATCGAATGGGCTCGTGCCGCAGTTGTCTTCGTAGAGGTTCATCCGATGCCCGAGCACGACCCAGCGCGGCTCGAACTGTTGCACCGCCCACGCGGCGAAGCCTGCATACGCGTCGCGGTACTTCGTGGGGTTGCCGTCGCTGCTAGGATCGTAGCAGTAGTTCTTCCAGGTCTCGTTGAGCGCGAGCGCGCCGTTGTCCTCGCGCGCGTCGGCAGCGAGGGTGTCGAAGTTCGTCGACAGCGGCGAGAGCCTAAGCGCAATGTGCTTGCCTGCCGACTCAGCGAGCGCGCGTATCGCTTGGACCTCTGCGAGCCACGGCCCGGGTAGGTCCGCCGGGACGTTGTCGGGCCCGGTGAACGACTCCCAAGGGATCCCGAGGGTATCAAGCGGCACGAGCACTGCCTCGGCGAGCTCGTCCGCCACCGGTTCAAGGTTCGGTGTCCAAGGACGCGCCTGCGTTAGGTCGTAGGACTCGGCCCAGCCTCCGAGAAGGAAGCTACGCCCTGGAGGCGGGCCATCCGGCAGCTCGCCAGCATCGACGTCGGTGTTGCCGTCGCCCGTGTCCTCGGCAGGGTCTGGGTCGGAACCGCAACCCGTGGTCAACGCAAGCAAGACAGCGGCTAGCGACAGTCCGGTGGAGAAGGCATGAAGCCTTTTGGTTGCAAAGAGTAAGCGCTGCATGTGGGCTCCTAGGATGGTGTCATGCTCGAGCGTGCGGTCGTCACAGCCATTGAGCCCGAACTTCGACGCAGCTCGTTTGACAACGCGACCCTACAGTGGCGACCGGTCCAGAAAAAGTTCGCATGAGCGACCCCTATTCGCAGCGATGGCTATGCGACTCTCACTCGCCACGGCTCAGCGTCACCGTCAGGATCTTCACTGGCTCGCGAGGGCGACCCTGGCCAACCGTGGGTCGGCTGGTGATCGCTTTGATGGTCTCGATCGGACCGCACCGTCCGAAGACCGATGCCGCGTCATCCAGCCATGGGGTTGCGACCTCGGTAATGTAGAACTGCGAACCGTTCGTGTTTGGGCCGCGGTTCGCCATCGCGAGCGTTCCCGGCGCGACGTGGCGAAGATCCACATGCAGCTCGTCGGCTAAGCTAAAACCAGGACCACCGGTGCCATCGCGGCGCGGATCGCCCCCCTGCATGATGAAGCCCGGGAGCACGCGGTGGATCGTGAGATCGTCGTAGAACGGACGCCGCGTCCATGCGCCGGTCTTCCAGTCACGAAAGCCGCGCAGCCCACGCGCAAGCCCGACGAAGTTGGCCACCGTTCGGGGAGCTCGACGTTCAAAGAGCTCGCACTTGAGGTCGCCAGCGCTCGTGCTGATCGTCGCGAGCAAACGTCCCGCGCCCTGGATGCCCGCGAGCGCCTCGCCAATCGAGATCGGCGTGTTGAGCGGGTCCTTACTTCCCGGGTTCGGGTCGCTCCACTGCGCCGTCTGCTTTAGGTCCACGCGATAACGGCCCTCGCGCTCAACAAGGACGACCTTCCGCTCCATCTTTTTCGCGGCCAGCGTGACCACTGCACGCCGCGCCGCCAAACGTGGCGTCGCCACCACCCTGCCCTTAAACAGTCGCTTCAGCTGCTCAACCGGGATCCGATCGAGCGCGAGCCGGGGCCCGTCGTAGAGATACGGCTCCACAGCTGCGGCCTCACCAGCAGCCAAGAGCCGCTGAACGCGCTGAACGACTTCAACGGGCGAGGTCGCCAGTGGCTCAGGCCGCTGCTCCCGTGGAGCAAAGGGTCGCTTGACGCCGTCCGGCAGGTCGACCCCATCGAGCACGTCGGGTGCCGCGCGAACCGGTTGTGGGCGCTCTCCGGACACCACATCGACAAGCTCCACGGGGGCTTGAGGTCGCCGTGGACGTTGTCCCTTGTCGCGGCATGCAAGGAGCAGGCATGGTGTCAGCAACAAGAGCAGTACAACTGCAACGTTGGGCTGACCGCTGGGGTGTGATAAGTCTGTCATGTCTCGGGTAGCGGTCGGGTGTCGTCCAACACGGAGTGAACCGTATGGGCTATGTCCTCGAAGAACAACCTACCAATCAACAACCTGTCCAGCTCGACGCTGAAGACGACAAAGCCCGACGTGCGCCGCAACGCGACGACAAGGGTAAGGAAGTCGTCACGCCCGAGGAGGCCGAGCGCCGTAAGGTCGTGCAGGCGAAGTGGGAGAAGTTGTTGGGCAAGTGGCTCGGCGGTGAGATGTCGAAGCTCGTTCTTGAGCACGTCTCTCTCGATGCACTCAACGGCTATGTGACGGAAGCGATCGGCTCGGCTGGACCGCAAATCGGCAAAGCCATCAAGGGCCAGACGAACCCGACAGCGGCACAAGCCAAGGCGCTTGGCGAGTTCAACACCGCCCTTGAGGCGATCGTTACGGGCCAGGTCGAGAAATGGATGAACTCCGACACCGCTCAAGGGGTGTTGAAGTCCGTCTCGAACTGGGTGCAAGGAAACCCCGGTGCGACCATGGCGATCATCGGTACCGCCTTGATCGGCGGCGCGGTCGCAGTGTGGTTCACGAACCCTGACCTCGACTTCGACATCCCGCTCTCGCTCGGCAAGAACTGGAAGATGGAAGCGGGGCTCGACCTCGGCAAGCTCCAGTCGATCGGCTTCCAAGGCGCCTCGTTGATGGTTGCCAACAAGACGTCGAAGCTCACCGCCAAAGCAGGCTACAAGCGCAGCGAGGACGACGACGGGACCAGCAAGCAGAGCGCAGAGCTGGCCGTCTCCAAGGGCGACAAGGGCAAGGAGTCGTTCACGCTCGCCCTCAACGGCACCATCACCGAGACAAAAGATGGTGCGGTCGCACACACCGCCGGCGGCAAGCTTGTCCTGATGAACCCGAAGACGGGTGCAAAGGTCAGCCTGAGCTCCGACAACAAGTGGGACTCGAGCGGCGCGCAGGACCTCTCGGCCAACTTCACCGCTTCCACCGGCAAAGACGCACCGTTTTCGGGCAGCCTAAGCATCGGCGGCAAGTCGGTCACGATCGTCGATGAAAACGGCAACATCGTTGAGACGACGTCCGGGGAGCTGAAGCTCGCTGTGGGCAGCAAAGCCAACAAGTTCGAGGCCACCGCCAAGACCGAGAACAAGGACGGCGTCGAGACCCACTCGCTGACCGTCGGCGGCTCGGCCCAGCTTGGCAAGGGCCTCTTCTCTGGCACGGCTGGTGTCCACGTCGGTGAGGAGACCACGACGGTCAAGCTCAACGGCAAGATGCAGGCGACCGTCGCTGGCAAGCCCGTGACCCTCTCGGGTAGCTACGAGACCGATGGCGCGGTGACCGGCAAGATCCGCATCGGCGAGGGCAACAAGTACCGCGAAGTGACCGGGACCAAAAACGGCGACGTGGTCACCTTCAGCACCAAGCAGGTGTTTGAGAACCAGTCGCTTGAGATGTCCACGACTGCGAACGCTGACGGCACCTACACCAACAAGGCGAACGCGAGCGTCACGCAGGGAGACCACACGTTCACGCTGGGCGGCGGGAGCGATGGAACCTACGCTGCGGGTTGGAAAGGTAAGCTTGGCGACCATGCGAGCGGCAATGCCCACGTCAACCAGGACGGCTTCGGCGCCGGTGTGAAGTACGAGGAAGGCTTTCTCAAGGCTCACCTCGACTACACGATGAACAAGGGCGTTTCCTCGCTCGGCGGTGGGCTCGGCGTGAAGATGGACAACGGCCTGCTGGCCGAGGTCGACGCCACCCTCGACGAGGCTCGCCTAACAACCCTTGGCATACGCCTAGGCTATCGAGACCCCGACGTCTTCAAGAGCTTTATCGTCAGCTACAAGTCGGAGTGGCAGGCCGCCAACCAGCAGCATGCGCACAAGTTTGGCGCGCTGCTTGAGTACTCGGCCGGCAACTGGCTTGGGCGCCTAGACGCTGGCGTCGACCTGCGCGGCAACAAGGTTCAATCGACAAGCCTCGACCTGACGCTCGGGCGTAAGATCAACCAAGACTGGACCGCCATTGGCGGCATGCAGTACGGCAACTCGTTGGACGCCACGAGCGGCAACTACGAGAACAGCTTCAAGCCCTACCTCGGCGCCCAGTACAAGGGCATCGGCGTTGCGGGCTTCTACGACACGAAGTCGAAGGGCGCGGGCTTGATGCTAACGATTCCGCTGGGCCGGTAGGGCTAGCAAACAATCGCCAACTGAAACGGCGCCGCAGACGCGGCGCCGTTTTTCGTTTCTTAGGTCGTTGCAGAACCGTGTTGCCCGGCAACGCTGCGAGCCAGGCCCTCCTACTCTCCGCCTGTAAGGCTGACAGTGAGCTCGACCGTGCGCGCGATATCCGAGTCCGCCATGGACTCAGCTTCGAAGTGGATCACGCCGGTTTCGCCAGCGACCGACGGGTCGGAGACGACGAGGAAGAAGTTGTAATAGTAGTCGAAGCCGTCGCCGCCAGGGACCAAGGTCTGGTCAATCAACGTGAGTCGACCCTGCTCGATATCGTTGACGGTGATCCATGCGTCGACCCCAACCGGACCGTCAAAGATGTCTCGGGTCTGAAACGCGAGGACGGTCATCCAAAGTCCCTGGAACCCAAACTCGATCTCGAGACTATCGCCGTCGGCGAGCGGCTCGAAAAAGCTGGGGCTATTGGCGCCAACCTCGTTGGTGCCGATAACGAAGCTGGGCATCGGCTCGACGTCTGGTACCGCAGTGTCTCTCTCTGTGTCTGTGCTGCTGTCAGACGAGCTATCGACAACGGTGTCCGGCGCACCGGTGTCCTCGTCCGGATCTGTGCCGGCGTCGCCGCACGCGGCCAAGACCGCCAGCGCGACGATGCTTGCGAGAAAGCAGCCGACGAACTGGCGGTCGGTAGCGAGCGGGCGTGCGACGGACGGAGCACACGTGAACATCGACGCCACCTAGAAGCACATGTCGTTGCAGTTGACGCCGCCTTTACGGATGCAGACCTCTCCGACCGTGGCTGGAATGCGCTCGGACCACGTGCCAGCACTAAAGTCGAAGCTCCAGACGTCGTCCACGTTGCCACAGTCGGTCTTGCCACCGACAAGCCACGCATGGCCCTCGCCTGCGACAAAGAACTGGGCGTGACGCCGCTCCGGTTGAGCAGCGTCAACGGTCGTGAAGTCCGGTGGAAAGTCACAGAACCCATTGGGCGCTCGATTGTACGTGTCGCCGATGCTGAAGAGCTCCCAGCTGCCCGCCACGGGACCCAGTGCCCAGGTGTCGTTCCTGTTGCCGACCTGCTGATCGTCATGGCCGCCGAACACAACGTAGCGGTCGTTGACCGTGTCGTGCACGAGCCCGGGCCAGAAGCGACCTTCAGGTGCTTGTGGCGGGTCGACGTCGAGCTGATACCAAACCGGTGGGGTTTGGGTGAGATCGAAGGCCCACACGTCATCGAAGTACTGCGCTGTGTTGCTGAACGCGGTGGCGTCACCGCCGCCGTAGACCACAAGCCAGCTGCGTTGCGCATCCCACAGACCCGTGACCCACTTGCGTTTCGCTGGCCGCGCTTGGGACGTGTCCGTACCCTCGAGCTGCTGCCACGTCCCGGTTCCTAGGTCGAGAGCCCAGACGTCGTTTTGCTCTTGAATAAAGAGGCCCGAGTCTGACGTGTCACCACCAAAGACCAGCAGCTGGTCGCCGACGGGATCGACGACCGCCACTGCATTGTGACGAGGTGCCGGACCGCCGGTTGCGATCACCGACCACGTCTCGGTCTCGATGTCGAATGCCAACACGTCGTCGAAGAGCGTGTAGGAACCGGAGCTGCCTGCGCGATAGCGACCTCCATAGACGATCATCTGCCGGCGAGCGGGGTCGTAGGCCGCCGCATGCCGGTTCCGACCGGCAGTCGGCGCCACGGCCTCTGACTGTCGCCACTGATCGCACTGGGTGTCGAAGAACCACACCTCGTTCTGATACGTATGATCGACGATGGATGAGCAATTGACCGGCACGCCGAACGTGCCTCCGAACATCACGAGCTGTTTGCCGACCGGGTCGTAGACCCCTGCATGCTCTGCTCGCGCCTGTGGCCGCTGACCTGTGGGCTCCGGGCACTCCACCGGCATGACGGTGTCTGCCGGCGCAGCGGTGTCAGCCGCAGACGCATCATCCTCGACGTCGCCCTCAGCCGTTTCCCCGACGGCGTCGCTGCCAGCGTCTGCCGCCGCATCATCGACAGCGTCGCTCCCGCCATCTCCATCATTGTCGCCGCAGGCAACAAGCCCGCACACCATCATGACCATCAGGTTTCGTCGCACGTCAGTCCTCACGTTCGTCAGTTCCTCCCGACAGCGATAGCGCGTTCGCTCGGCCGATTCCACCGTTGCGAGCGAGTCTTCAGGCCACACGGTCTCGCGCACGTCCGGGCTATCGCTCGTCTGCTTCCGCGCGCGCCTGGCGATAGCGATCGACCCGCTCCCTTAGATGGCGCTCGTAGCCGCGCTCAACGGGCTCGTAGAAGGTGCTGCCGCGGAGCTCACTCGGGAGATAGTGCTCGGCAACCCAACCACCGTGGTCGTGAGGGTATCGGTAGTTCTTTCCGTGGCCCATCTGCTTGGCGAGTTGGGTTGGAGCATTCCGAATGTGAGGCGGCACTGCCAGCGATCCGGTCTTCTTCACAGTGGCCAACGCTGCGTTGATGCCGAGATAGCTCGCGTTCGACTTGGGCGCAGTCGCGAGGTAGGTGCAGCACTGCCCCATAATGATCCGAGCCTCCGGCATCCCGACCAGCATCACGGCTTGCATGCAGTCAACCGCGATCGACAGCGCGCGTGGGTCGGCGTTGCCCACGTCTTCAGACGCAAATATCACCATGCGGCGACTGATGAAGCGCGGATCATCGCCACCTTCGATCAAGCGTGCGAGGTAGTAGAGCGCCGCGTCGGGATCGGACCCACGCAGGCTCTTGATGAACGCGCTCGCCACGTCATAGTGACTGTCTCCTGCGCGGTCGTGGCGCAACACCCGGTCACCCAGGAGCCGGCTCACTTCGGCCGCCGACATGGCGCCTTCACCGGCCCGTCGAGCGACGGTCTCTGCGTGGATAATCTCGAGGTCATTGAGCGCGCGTCGTGCGTCCCCGTCGGCAAGCTCTGCCACGGCCGTCAGAACGGCGGCATCAATGGGAACTGCTCCTGCTGCGAGCCCACGCTCAGCATCGCTCCATGCGCGACGGAGTATCTCGGCGATCGCTTCTGTCTTTAGCGGCTCAAGCCGAACGACCCGAGCCCGCGAGATGAGCGCGGCGTTGAGCGCGAAGCTGGGGTTTTCTGTCGTGGCTCCGACCAGGATGAGCGTTCCGTCTTCGACGTGAGGCAAGAACGCATCCTGCTGGCTCTTGTTGAACCGGTGAATCTCATCCACGAAGAGCAACGTACGTCCGTGTCCGGCCGCGGCTCGCTTCTTCGCCGCCGCTACGATCACGCGGACCTCCTTCACGCCACCCAGCACCGCGCTGAAGGGCTCAAAGTGAGCGTCGACCTGCGCGGCGAGGATGCGAGCGAGGGTGGTCTTTCCGGAACCGGGCGGTCCCCAGAACACGAGACTTGGCGGGCTGTCCGAGTGCAGCGCTGCATGGAGCGGCCCTCCGCGCGCGACCAGCTGTTCGTGCCCAACGACATCGTCAAACCCGACCGGACGCATCCGCTCCGCAAGCGGCTCTCGACCGGTGGTCGGTGATGCCTGCCTCTGGGATTGTAGACGGAACTCGTGTTGGTCCATACGGATCGATACCACGGCTCGAACCGGTCGTCCTTGCGGCTGTTGCTCTGCGTCGCTAGGTTCGCCGCGACGCTCGATACAAAGGGGCAAGATGCTACCGAACGACGTACCGACAGGCCTTACCTTCGATGACGTGCTCTTGGTGCCTGGCCCCAGCAACGTGCTCCCGACAGAGGTCGACACCTCGACCGTGATCGCGGGCATCCCGCTGCAAATCCCCTTGCTCAGCGCAGCGATGGACCGCGTGTCGGAAGCCGATATGGCCATCGCTCTTGGTGGCGTCGGTGGGCTTGCGGTGATTCACCGCAACTTCCCGCCAGCGACGCAGGCCGAGCATGTCGCACGGGCTCGGCACGCACAGGTTGCTGTCGGCGCGGCTGTTGGCACAGGCCCCCAGGCCATCGACCGGGCCGCGGTCCTGGCCGACAGCGGAGTCTCCGCGTTCTTCGTCGACACCGCGCACGGGCACTCGTCGCGGGTCATCGCGTCCGTCACATCGCTTGTGGACCGCTTCGACATTCCAGTCGTCGCCGGCAACGTGGCCACCGGTGAGGCAGCAGTCGCGCTAGCCGATGCCGGAGCCGCCGCTGTGAAGGTCGGGGTCGGCCCTGGCTCCATCTGCACGACCCGGATCGTCGCAGGGGTCGGTGTGCCACAGCTGAGCGCAGTGGGATGGGTGGCAAGGGCACTCGCGGGACGGTCCGTCCAGGTGATCGCCGACGGCGGCGTCCGAACCTCAGGCGACATTGTGAAGGCGATTGCCGCCGGGGCTCACGCAGTGATGGTCGGCCGCGCTCTCGCTGGCACGGATGCCGCGCCGGGCGAACGCGTTACACGCGACGGCCGAGTCTATAAGCGCTACCGCGGCATGGGGTCACTGGCCGCGATGGTCGCCGGCGGAAAAGAACGCTACGGGCAAGCTGCGGTCTCTCAGACAGACAAGCTCGTCCCCGAGGGTGTCGCCGGCGACATTCCTGCCGTCGGACCGCTGGCACCGGTCGTAGACCGCCTTGTTGGTGGTCTCCGAGCTGGCATGGGCTACGTCGGAGCGGCGGACATCGGTGCACTGCGAGCCTACGACCGGTTTGTGCGCATCACAGGTGCCGGCCTCACCGAGAGCCACGTCCACGATCTCTCGTCGACCGACCGATAGTCTCTGCCACTCGGCCCCGCCGCTGCACCTAGGAGCCTCCATGACGGCAACGTCGCGAAAGCATGTCCTCATCCTCGACTTCGGGAGTCAAACCACGCAGCTCATCGCACGGCGAGTGCGTGAGCTAAACGTGTACTGCGAGGTCTGGCCTTACCACGCCCCTGCGGAGCGGATCGCGGCGTTTGCCCCTGCTGCGCTGATCCTCAGCGGAGGCCCCGCTTCGGTGAGCGACCCCGACCATCCTGCACCGAGCCTAGAAGCGCTCGCAGCGGACGTGCCGGTCCTCGGGATCTGCTATGGCTGCCAGTGGCTCAACCACCACCTGGGCGGCGAGATCGCCCGGAGCGAGACGCGTGAGTTCGGCGCAGCGACGCTCACCCGAAAGGAGCGCCCCGCCCTCTTCGCGCGGGTCGCCGACGGCCCTGTCCCCGTGTGGATGAGCCACTCGGACAAGATCGCCACGCTCGCACCGGGACTTCAGACGGTCGCGACAAGCGACAGCGGGGTGATCGCAGCCGTACGCCACACCGAGCGCCCGTGGTGGGGGGTCCAGTTCCACCCGGAGGTCATTCATACCCCGTCGGGCGGCGATCTCTTGGCGGCATTCCTGCTCGACATTGCCGGCGTCGAGGCCGACTGGACGCCGGAGCGTTTCGTCGACCAGGCCACGGCTCGCATCCAAGAGCAGGTCGGGCCGAAAGACCGCGTCGTCTGCGGCGTCTCGGGCGGTGTTGACTCTGTCGTGGCAGCAACACTCATTCACCGTGCGATCGGTGACCGTCTTCACGGTGTCTTCGTCGACAACGGCTTGATGAGACAGGACGAAGCGACGAGCGTGCGCGCGCTGCTCTCCGACGAGATTGGCCTGCCGATGACGTATGTTGACGCGTCTGAGCGCTTCATCTCTGAGCTAAGCGGTGTCGATGACCCTGAGCAGAAGCGAAAGATCATCGGCCGCGTGTTCGTCGAGGTCTTCGAGGAAGCGGCCAGCACCCTGCCGAGCGCCAACTGGCTCGCGCAAGGGACCCTCTACCCCGATGTGATCGAGAGCGTGTCGGTTCGTGGGCCGTCCGCGACAATCAAGACCCACCATAACGTCGGCGGCTTACCGGAGCGCATGGCCCTCGGCCTGGTCGAGCCACTGCGAGACCTCTTCAAGGACGAGGTGCGCGCTCTCGGGCGCGAGCTCGGCTTGCCGGAGTCGGCGGTCTCACGTCGGCCGTTCCCTGGTCCAGGGCTCGCCATTCGAATCCTCGGTCCCATCACGGTCGACCGACTCACGGTCCTTCGCGCGGCCGACGCGATCGTCCGCGAAGAGATCGACAGCTTGCCCATGGCGGGCGACGTCTGGCAGTGCTTCGCCGTCCTGCTGCCGGTGCGCTCGGTCGGCGTGATGGGAGACGCCCGGACCTACGACAACGTCCTCGCGGTGCGGGCGGTCAGCTCGGTCGATGGGATGACCGCCGACTGGTCGCGGTTGCCGCACGACGCGCTTGCGCGCATCTCCTCACGGGTGATCAACGAGGTCGCAGGGATCAACCGCGTCGTCTACGACATCTCATCGAAGCCGCCAGCGACCATCGAGTGGGAATAGCAGCGTCGACGCGGAAGGTCGTGCGCGTGCCGGTAGAGGATTGACTCGTCATCGTCGGCCAACAATAGTCCTCGCCCACTAAGGAACGCGACAGGAGACGGCAATGACCGAGAGCACAGAAGGTCCCCGCGAAATCAAAGTCGGACTTCTCGGCTGCGGCACGGTCGGAACCGGTGTGATCCGTATCCTCGAGGACAACCGCGACGACATCATCGCTCGACTCGGTGCGCCGATTGCCATCAAGCGCATCCTCGTCAACGATGGCGACAAGGTCCGTGACGACGTTGTCCCGCGGGAGCTGCTAACCACCGACCCTTCTGACATCCTCGACGACCCCGAGATCCAGCTCATCGTCGAAGTGATGGGCGGCTACGAGCCACCGCGAACACTCTTGCTGCGCGCCATTGCCGGCCAGAAACACGTCGTGACCGCCAACAAGGCACTCCTGGCACGCCACGGCGCCGAGATCTTTCGGGCCGCCGACGACGCGCAGCGCGATGTGATCTTTGAAGCCTCGGTGGGTGGCGGAATCCCGATCATCCGAACACTCCGCGAGGGGCTGGCTTCTGACAAGATCTCGAGCATTCACGGCATCATCAACGGCACGTCCAACTACGTCATGACCCAGATGCGCGACGCTGGCACGGCCTACGATGTCGTCGTTCGCGATGCACAGGACAAGGGCTACGCCGAGGCCGATCCAACCATGGACGTTGGGGGATTCGATGCTGCGCAGAAGCTGTCGATCTTGATCTCCATCAGCTTCGGGCTGGAGATTCCCTTCGATGCGATTCTCACCGAAGGCCTCGACCGCGTCAGCGCTGCAGACATGCGATTTGCGGCCTCGTTCGGCTACGTCATCAAGCCGCTGGCCATCGCGAAAGCCCATGAGAACGGGATCGAAGCGCGCGTACACCCGGCGCTCATCCCTGAGACCTCGATGCTCGGCAACGTCCACGGCGTCTTC
>CALHXW010000002.1 GCA_938040325.1 uncultured bacterium
GCGCCGAGCGCTAGCCGATGGCGCTCCGTGCCACATCGCACTTCCACCGCAAGCGACCGCTCATCCAACAGTGCCTGGGCCTCGACGCTCTGCGCTGCGCCCTCGACGAACCTGCTGAGCCCGCGTGCGGCTGGATCCGAGCTAGCCGGCTGGCGCCCTGCCAAGATCGCTGTGTTGTTCACTGAATCGCGGTTCATCCCGTCACCTCTGGTTGGCGAGTAGGGCTACCAAGCAAAGGCCGTGCCAACTGCTCGGCTCGTGTTTTCAGCAGGTTACGCAAGGTCCGCAACGGCGAGGTGTGAAACTTATGACGCAGCGCGTAATCTATGACGCGCTTAGGCGACCACTACGGCGCGAGCCGGCCGTCCGGTGCTGTGGTAGGGCCAGCACCGCGAAGCGCAACCCTGTCGTGGAGGTAGAGCATGCGTTCATGTGGGATCGACTTCGGCACGACCAACAGTGTCGTCGCGCTCGCAGACGATAGCGGTAACGTCGAGCTTGCGCCTATTGGACCGGGCGGCTCCGCGACGTTTCGGTCGCTGCTCTTTTACGAGGAGGGGGTGCGAGGCCCGCGGGGACGCCCGCGGCCACACTGCGGACCAGCGGCCATCGAGCGCTACCTTGAGCTCGACGGCGAAGGCCGACTGATGCAGTCGCTGAAGTCGTTTCTAGCGAGCAAACACGTCACAGGCACCCAAGTCTTCGGCGCAGAAGTGACGCTCGAGACGATGATCGGCGAGCTGATCGGAGCGATGGCTCGTGCCGTCGAGTCCACGCTTGGAAAGCTGCCGGATCGGGTCGTCGTTGGCCGGCCCGTGCGCTTTGCCTGGACCGACAGTCCTGACGACCCACTCCCTGAAGAGCGCCTTATCGCGGCATTCGCGAGCGCTGGCATCCACGACGTCGTTGTAGCGCTGGAGCCCGTCGCTGCAGCCTACCACTTTGTTGGCGCGCTCGGCAGTGGCGAGCATCGGGTCTTGATCGGGGACTTCGGCGGCGGCACGAGTGACTTCTGTGCCCTGCGGGTGACCGACGGAGTGATCTCGGTGGAGGGCACACACGGCGTTGGGCTCGCCGGTGACTCGTTCGATGCAGCGCTCGTCGACAAGGCGGTTGCTCCGCTGCTCGGCAAGGGCGCCACGTACCGCTCGGTGTTCGGCCGGGACATGGCAGTGCCTGATACGATCTATCGACACCTCTCGCGCTGGCACGAGCTGAGCTTTTTGAAGTCGCCACGCAACATGTTGATGCTCCACGACTACCGGCGTCAGATGGCGTCACCGGAGATGATTGGGGGGCTGATTCACCTGGTCGAAAACAACCTTGGCTACGCGCTCTACCGGGAAGTGGGCGGCACAAAGGTCGCCCTGTCGGAGCAAGCAGTGGCGCCGCTTTCCTTCGAAGACGACCCCCTCGACATTGATATCGGCGTCACACGCGACGCGTTCGAAGACTGGATCAGCGACGACGTCGCCCGACTTGGAGCAACCGTGGACGAGCTGCTCGTGCAGGTCGGCTGGTCTGCCAGCGATGTTGAGCGCGTGTATCTCACTGGCGGCACCGCGAAGGTGCCGAGCGTCTACCGCTTGTTCTCAAGCCGGTTTGGCGAGGGGAGGGTGGCGGTCGGTGACCACCACACGTCTGTGGCGGCTGGCCTCGCGCGAATGGCGCACGACTTGGATCGCTAGCAGCGTCTCGGGTCGGCATGCAAAGGACTGGCGGGCCAGTTCGAGAGGCCGGCGACGACATCGACCGATGACGCTCAAGACAGTCGCCGGGACGCTGTGAGACGAGGGACGCGTTGCTGTGGCGGCTCCGTCAGTGCCCCATGCTGACGCGGTCAGCTGTCCCTGACTTCAAGACGCCATCGAAGTAGGCGATGGCCTTCTCAAGTCCGGCGCGCAGACCGACAGTCGGTTCCCAGTCGAGGTGCTTACGGGCCTTGCTGATGTCTGGCTGGCGTCGGGTCGGGTCATCTTTGGGCAGCGGACGCTTGACGAGCTTGCTGCTGCTGCCGGTGATCTCGATCACCAGCTCGGCCAGCTGCCGGATGGTGTACTCGGTGGGGTTGCCGAGGTTAACGGGTCCCACCACGTCATCCTGGGCCATCATGGCGAGGATGCCGGTCACGAGGTCGTCGACGTAGCAGAACGACCGCGTCTGCTGTCCGTCGCCGTAGATGGTGATGTCTTCGCCCTTAAGCGCCTGGACAACGAAGTTGCTCACCACACGCCCATCATCCATGAGCATCCGAGGTCCGTACGTGTTGAAGATGCGGATCACGCGGATATCGACATTGTTTTGGCGGTGGTAGTCGAAGCAGAGCGTCTCGGCGACGCGCTTGCCCTCGTCGTAGCAAGCGCGAGGACCGATCGGATTGACGTTGCCCCAATACTCCTCGACCTGCGGGTGGACATGAGGATCGCCGTAGACCTCGCTGGTCGACGCCTGCAGGATCCGCGCGTGGGTGCGCTTGGCCAGGCCAAGCATGTTGATCATCCCGATGACCGACGTCTTCACGGTCTTAACGGGGTTGTACTGGTAATGGACCGGCGAGGCCGGGCACGCGAAGTTAAAGATGCGGTCGACCTCAAGGAGAATCGGCTGCGTGATGTCGTGGCGAACCAGCTCGAAGTCCTTGTGGCCGATGACCGGCTCAAGGTTGTGCTTTCGGCCCGTAAAGAAGTTGTCGAGCCCGATGACCTGGTGGCCTTCGGCGATCAGCCGCTCGCATAGAAAGGAGCCAATAAATCCGGCCGCACCGGTGACCAACATTCGCATCGCCGCGTCTCCTCGTGTGAGGTTGCTGACATAGCCAGCGGTGAAGCCCGCGGCCAGTCCGTAGAGGTCTTGCCATGAAACCCGCGTGGGGTCGATGGTCGCGTAGCGCACCGAACGGTTGGTTGCCGCCTGCAACGACGAGGGGATTGGGCTAGTGCGAAACGAGCGAGGACCGAGCCTGTCGGCACAAGCGACCGATGAAGGCCGCGGGCCCACGTCGCAACCGCGGCTTGCACCCGTGCTGAAGCAGACGCCCCACCCAAAGGACCCGCGCCGATACGCGGGCCATCGTCCACGCGGGCCCTTCGACGCCAGTCCAGGGGCCCGCCTTTCTCGTTTGTCCTCGCCCGGATTCTTGGCAGGGAACAGGTCGCTCGCCGTGACGGCCAGGCGCCCTCAAGGGCGCTCAGCTCACATTACCTCGCCCGGAAGGCCCGAAAGCGCAAGGCCCTGCAACGACGCCCGGGGTTCACATTCGCGTTCACGTCCGGCGGTTAGGGCGGTGTAGGAGATCGCCAGCCGGTACCGCGACAAGCATGGTGATTGCAGGCTCCTCGAAGGCTTTCATAGTCGACAAGCGGCCAACCGTGGACGTTGACAGCCAACCTTGGGTAGAA
>CALHXW010000003.1 GCA_938040325.1 uncultured bacterium
CCACGTGCGAGACGTCGATGCCCGCGAGGGTGGTCGGCATGGTGTGTCCGTTGAGGTCAAACCCGGCGGGGTCGGCGACCGTCGCGTAGCTCGACAGGAGGTCGGTGGCGGCGTTGCACTCGCCCAGCTCGGTCGTGTCGAGCAGGCCGTCGTTGTCGTCGTCAAGGTCGACGGCATCGGCGAGACCGTCGCCGTCGAGGTCGCTCGCGCAGGTGCCATCGAGGCAGACGTCGGTGCCGCTGCAGTTGGAGTTGTCGGCGCACTCAGCGCAGAAGGGATGGCTGCCGGACGTGGTGTCGCAGATGGGGGTGGCCGCGTCGCAGCCGCTGTCGAGGGCGGCGCCGCCTGCGTCGTCAGTGCAGACGGGGTCGCAGGTCGTCTCGTAGGCGAAGTCAAAGACCACACCGAAGGGGTCGGGCGTGCCGTTGCTGCGCTGGGTGATGACGAGCTCGCGGAACTCGCCCGTGATGGTCATGGTGCCGTCGCCGCAGTTGGTGTCCACAGCGCGCAGCGTCGTGCCGTCCCAGACCGTGTCGACGGCGTTGGTGAGGGTGTAGCTAGCGCTCGGGTCGTTGGTCGCGAAGGTGAAGAACTCGTCGCCGGTGCCTGCAGGCCAGTCGGTGAGGCAGTCAAAATCGAAGCTCACCGAGGTGACCGTCTCGGCGAACGTCAGGCGATGAACCTGGGTGCTGTCTGTGTCGGCGAGCAGCCACACACCGTCCGTGACGGTCTGGAAGGTGTAGGGGGCGTTCGGGGCGGTGCCCGAGCCCGTCACGTCCCAGCGGAGGCTGTTCTGCGGGTCGGTCGTGTACGTCACGTTGCCGCCGTTGATGTCGGCCTCGACCAGGTCGTGGGCGCCGCCGGTGGTGCAGAAGCCGCCGTGGTTGTGCACGACGCCGAGGGCTTGGAGCGCAACCGGGGTGCCCGTCGTGTTGTCGGCATCGGTGGTCGTGACCGCGTAGATGTCAGCCTCTTCGGCGCCAAGGGTGCCGTCGCCGCTTGCAGACGCACCGTCGGTCGTCGGGACCGTGGCGGTGAAGATGCCGCTGCCGGCGACCGACTCGGTCAGGGTGAGCGTCTCGGTCTCGCCGGTGGTCGTGTTGGTCAGAGTGACCGAGACGCTGTCGGTCCCGGCGGTGTCGTCGGTGTCGAGGTCGAGGTCGGTCAGGGTGATGATGAGACCTTGCCCAGGCGCGATCGACGGGGTGATGGTGAGGGTGCCGTCGTTGACTGCGGGTAGGCAGGTGTTGCCGGTGCCGCCGGCGGTCGCTGCGTCGCAGACGGGTAGGGCGGCGGTGCAGCCGGCGTCGAGGCTCAGGCCCGTGGCCGAGTCCACGCAGGTCGCGGTGCCGACGGTTGCCGCGGTGGTCGCGAGGATGACGTCCAGGCCGCCGTGGACGTCAGCGCCGGCGCTGACCTCGTTGGTGTTGAGCGGGAAGTCCGCGAGCGTGATCAGCTGGTTGGTGCCGTCGATGTCGCGGGGGAAGAGCGCGAAGCCGTAGTAGACTTGGTTGGGGCTCAGGCCGAGGTCGGAGAGCGGAACGAATGCGCCGCCGATCTGCTCGGTGTTGCCGCTTCGGTACATGGGCGTGGCAGCGAGGTTGAAGCTCTGCTGGGCGGTGCCGCCAGGGACGGTGCCTTCGGTCAGAAACGACCACACGAAGCTGCGCGTCGCGCCGTCGATGGACGCCTTGGCGAGGGCGCCGTTGGTGTCGACAAGGGGCCCGAAGCTGGCGGGATCGCCGTTGGCGTCGAGGGTCAGGATTGCGGCCATCCGCACGGGGTTGTTGGCTGACTTCTCAAGGTACATATGACCTTTTTCAGCGAGCAGCGCCGTGGTCGACGGGGCGATGATGCCGGCCCGCGAGAGAAAGTCGAGACGCTCCACGGTCCCGCAGAACTCGCTGTCGTCTTTCGTGTTCTGAAAGAGGTCGAGGATGCCCCGGTTGATGACGCCGCCGCCGATGGCTTTCTGGAGATCCACCTTGCCGTTGGCGTCGAGCGGGAACTCCGCGTTGTAAGCGCGGTTTGCCGTGTCGCCCTCGAACATGAGCTTGGTGCGGATGCCGGCGGCGAGGGGGTTGTTGAGGGTCCGCGGCACAATCTCAAACCCAGCGCTGCCCTCGGCCTCCAGAGCCAGTCCGGTGGCGGTCGTGACGCCGGTAACGACGAGGTTGTCGCCTTGGCCGAACGTGTAGGTCTCGGTGCCGAGCGTGTAGGTGTACTGCGTTGCCGCTGGCTCGGTCGTCGTCTGGATGTCCGAGATGGACTGGGGTGCCGCGTGGGCGACCGAGGTGGCGAGCAACGCGAGGCCAACGCTTGCGGAGAGGCGCGCGACTGGCCCCTTGCTGAGCGCTGTCCGGTTGGGCTCGTTCAGGTGGGCTTTCTTCATCGACAATCCTAGGCGTTATCCGTCTGGTCAAAGACGTGGCACGGCACGTCTGTGGACAACCAGTCGTCCCTAGGAGCTGAAGCTGTGAGCGAAAATGTGAATAGGTGTAACGCCTGGGCGCGCTATCTGACGGCCGTTGGTGGTTGTTTCCTTTTCAGTTTTAGTGTGTTGCGGGTGGTGCCTGAAAGTGAAACCGATCGGACAAAGTTCGCGGCGGTATCCCGTCGTGCGATCCCGGGCTAGCGGCTATGGCGACGATCGGGTGTCAGATGTCGACGAGCCGCCGGGCTCGCTGGAGGTGAGCGTTCATCCCGTCGAGCGACCACTCGTCGTACTTGGCAGCGACGTGGCTTAGTCTTTGCTGCACCTCGGCACGGTCATCCCCCCAACGCGAGCGCTCCAGTGCGATGCGGTAGTGAACCCACACGTCGACGTAGTCGCGCGTCTCCGGGCCGCGCAGCTCCAGCGCCTTGTCGAAGAGCTTACGAGCCTTGTGGATATCGCCCTTGCGGCCGGCGGCGATACCTTTCGCGAGCTCCAAGAGTCCGACGTAGAGCTGCCGTGGCGCGAGCCAGCGGCGGGTCCAGCGGATGCAGCGCTTCAGGCGCACGTGGAAGTCGGCAATGCCGTCGGCGCCGAGCTCGTCGGCGATACAGCACAGCGCCTCAATGTAGCTTGGCGCCACCAGAAAGCCCCAGCCTCGGTCGAGGCCGTGTTTCTCGTAGAGGTCCATCGAGCGGTCATAGCTGGCGATCGCGTCATGGTAGCGCCCCTGGATCATCGCGTTGCCTGCCTCGATCTCGGTCGCAAGCGCCTCGAAGACCGGAAACGCGTAGCGAATCTCGGATCCGAGCACGGCGCTCACGCGCTCGCTGGCGTGGTCGAGCCGACCGAAGAGCGTGTCGAGGTAGGCACCGACTAAGACCGAGTCCGCGACGAGCCACGTCGCCTGCGCGTCCCGTGCCTGAGCCTCGGCGAGGATCGCCGCGGCTCGGGCCTGGGAGACCTGTCCCAGCATCGCATGAGCCCAGGCGCCGCTGAGGTTTGCAAAGCCCGAGAAGAAGGCGTCATCGAGGCGAGCCGCGCGGTCGATCGCGCTCTCGAGCTGCTCAAAGGCGTTGTCGGCGTCGCCGCGTACGAGGAGGTCGGTGCCACCTCGGGTGAGCTCGAGCCGGATGAGTCCGACCTCGTCGGTGTCTTTCTCGACGAGCCGCCGGCCCCGCCGATCGAAGTAGCTGCTGATCCGGTCAGAGCCAAGCAACGCGAAAAAGAACGTGATGAAGGCGTACGCGTCGATGCGGAACTGATTGACGCGCAGGCGCTCCGCACGCCGGAGGAACGCGGCCACGTGGGCACCCGCTTGGTATAAGTCGATCCAGCGGGACAGCAGCGAGAGCTCACGCTGAATGAACGCGCGCTCAAGCTCGATGGGGCTAGCGGCGCGCTTTGGCAACAGCCGGCCGAGCTGCCCAAGCACAAGGTCCCTCGCGGTGACGAGCATCTGAGCCCAGCGGCGCTTCGGGATGGTGCAGCCCAGCCGGGCGAGGGCACGACGCAGCATCTCGACGCCGCGTCCGGCGGCGTCCGTGCGGAGCAGCGCGAGGCCGTGCTTGCGCATCAGTCGTGCGGCCGCAAGCCGGTCGCTGCCGGCGGCGTTCTCAAGCTTGCGGTAGTAGCCTGAAGCTTCGTCGATCGCTCCTAGCGGGACCAGCGCGTCGGCCAGCGACTCCTGCAGCCGGTGGGCTTGGGCCTGCTGGTCGCCTGCCGGAAGCTCACTCACCCGCGCAAGCGCCGCACGGAAGTGGGCGGCAGCGAGCGCTTGGTCGTTGGCGTGGGCCGCGGCTTCGCCAGCCCGCTGGCAGGCGTCGACCGCTCGCCGTGGGTCGGTGCCGCTGCCGAAGTGTCGCGCGAGCGCACCAGGCGGGGCTCCGCGTCGCTCGAGGGTCGCTGCGATGCGGTCGTGGTAGTTCGCTCTGGTGGCATCATCAAGCTCCGACGCGAGCACGTCCCGCAGGCGGTCGTGCTCGAAGCGGAAGCCGTCGTCGGTGCGGGCTGACTGCAGGACGCCACGCCGCAGTCCGTCGTCGATCCCGTCGAGGATCGCGTCGGTGTCCTGGCCAGCCACCTCGGTGAGCAGGTCGATGTCGAAGCGCTGGCCGAGCAGCGCTGCCAATCGCATGAGCGAGCGGGTCTTTGGCGCAAGCCCATGGAGCCGCGCGGTCAGAGCCGATGTGATCGCCGCCGTCAGGTCATCGTCTGACGCCGAGCTCGCAATGTCCCAGCCATCCCGATCGCGGCGCAACACCCCGAACTCGACCAGCCCGCGGACCGCTGAGATCGTGAGCAGAGGGCTGCCGCTTGTGTGGCGGTTGATGGTCTCGATGAGGTCTTCTGGTATCGCGGACGCGCCGACGCCCAGCATGCGTCCGATGATCTCGCGCAGTCCTTGCTGGTCGACCGGCTCAAGCGCCACGGACAGAGCGTTCGGCAGTGACTGCTCGAGGCGCTCGCGCCCGTGAGGGCGGCTCGTGCAGAGCACCCATGCAGGAAGCTGGTGCTCGCGGACCGCCGCGACGAACTCCGCTAGCAGCGTGATGGCGTCCGCGCTGGCGTCATGAAGGTCTTCAAGCAACAGCACGACCGGGCTGCTGCGGCAGAGGTCGTCAAGCAAGGCGACCAGCTGGCGCACGATGACGGCGCGAGCCTGGGCGCGACCGTCGTCGCCGAACGCGTGGGCACGTGGCTGCTCAAGCGCCTTGCCGTCCACTTCGACGCTGCTGGCGAGGCGCACGAGAAGCTGGGGAAAGGGGGCGAAGGGGGCGCCTCGATCGTTTCCGACGCCAACGACGAGGCGGCGCCAGCCGTCACGCTCAAGCGCTTCAACGACCGCCACGGCGAGGGTCGACTTGCCGACTCCGGGTGCGCCAGACAGCAACGCGGCAGGCTCCAAGGCTTCGTCGGCGTGGCGGACCGCGGCGTGGGCCGCGCTGACGAGGGCGCTCAAGTCGTCGGTGCGACCGACGCAGCCCGGGCGGTACAGGTACGCGCCTCGCACGGGCTTTCCGAAGAGGTCGTTGACGTCGTCGAGGGCCACGTCCGGGAGCTCGCGCAGGATGGCAACCAGCTCTAGCCCGACCGCGTAGGCACTGCCCGGCCGGTCTTTCGGGTCGGTCGCAAGGAGGCGGTTCACCAGCGCATCGAGTCGGGCCGGCACGCCCGACGTCTGAGCTGAAAGAAGCGGAGGCGCCTGCTCGACCCGGGCAACAAGGCGCGCGTAGGTAGAGCCCTGGAAAGGGGCCTGCCCGGTCCACAGCACATGAATCATGCAGCCCAGTGCGTAGAGGTCCGTCCGTGCATCGACCCTGTCGCCGGTCGCCTGCTCGGGGGCAAGAAAGTCGATGGTCCCGACGACCGCGCCATCGACCGTCAGCTCGGTGCTCTGTCGGGGGCCTGTCTCTTTGATGATGCCGAAGTCGGCGAGCTTCACGTCGGAGCTTGCGCCCCCGGTCAGGAGCACGTTCGCTGGCTTGAGATCCCGGTGCACGATCTGCTGGCGGTGTACGTGATCGAGAGCGCTCGTCAGCTGGATGAGCAGCGGCAACAAGACGGTCGGCTTGGCGCCGATCAGCGCGTTGAAGTCGCCCCCCGATGCGTACTCCATCGCGATGTAGCGCCGACTCCCGTGGGCGCCCTCGGTGTAGACCTTGAGGACGCCAGGGTGGTCGAGCCGGGCGATCGCGCGGAACTCCCGTCGAAACCGGCGAAGACTCCGAGGACTGGTGCCTGCCTCGATCCGCAGAAACTTGAGCGCGACGGTGTCGTTGGACTCCAGATCGACGGCTTCATACACCTCGCCAGCCCCGCCGCCGCCAATGCGATGGGTCAGCCGGTAGCGCTCGTCGACAACGACGCCGATCAGGCGGTCATCGTCGTTGTCTTGTCCGGGATCGGGTGAGGGCGCCGTGGTCGCGTCCATCACGAGGTCGGCAAGGCCCTGCTGGGTTGCGAGCAGATCCTCGGCGCCCACATCGGTCGCGTCGGCGGCGAGCAGGGTCGCAAGCTCATCGGCCATCGCTGGATCGGCGCGCCTCAGCTCGCTGATGGCTGCCGTCTGGGCGGTCCGGTCGAGATCGCAGAGCGCGTCGAAGTGATCCATGAGCACGCTGTGTCGCCGGCGCCGAAGCGCTTCGGCGGTCTCCGCTTGGGATGGATCCTGCACTGAGCCGGCCGCTACTGCATCGTCGCGCGGAGCCAGGCGCGGGCACGGCGGAGATCTCGCTCGACCGTTGGGGCAGAGACCCCAACGACGCTGGCAACTTCCGGGACGCTCAGGCCGCCAAAGAAGCGCAGCTCGATGACGCGCGCCTGGCGCTCGTCGCGGCTGGCGAGCTGGGTAAGCGCAGTGTCGAGGGAGATGACGTCGAGCAGCATGCTCGGGTCCTCGCCAGGCGCTCCCGACAGCGTCACGCGTCGCATGCCGCCCCCGCGCTTCGCCGCGTTCTTCTTGCGCGCGTGGTCAACCAGGATCTGACGCATCGCCGTGGCCGCGACCGCGATGAAGTGGCTCTTGTCGGCAAACGCGTCGGCGTCGGCTGCCGCAAGCTTGAGGAACGCTTCGTGAACCAGCGCGGTGGGCTGTAGCGTGTGGGCGCCCTGCGCGGAGAAATAGCGGCGTGCAATCGTCTTTAGGTGCTCGTACGTGCGCTCCATGAGCACGGCCTGTTCGTTGTTTGCCACTCAGCCCCCTGGGATCCCCGAGACCCTACCAGAGATCGCATGGCGATCGCGCGAAACCTGAGCGGCGAAGCCTTCCGCGACGGGGTCGACCGTGGACCCGCCGTTGTGCCGACGACTGTGGTGACGCAGACTCTCCTCATGTCTACACGTACTTGGTTGCCTCGGAGCTGGCTCTCGCGATTGCTTGTGGTGTGCTGGATTTCCTTCTTCACTGCTGTGGCTGTCGGCTGCGGGTCCGACGACGGCGGGGCTTCGGTCACAGATGTCTCCGACGGGTTCGACGATACGGTGGAGCTCGATACAGCTGCCGTCGACACCGCACTGACCGAGCCCGACGCTGACGCCGATAGCGCCGAACCCGCGGATGTCGAACCGAGCGACAGCGGCGCGCCCGGTGACACCGCGGTCGCGACGCCCGAGTTTTGCACCGCGACGGCGATGAAGCCCACCCTCACCGTGCCTTACGCGACTATGGCGGGCGTTGAGCCGAACTTGCTCAGCGTCGATCTCTACCGACCTGAGCTCGCCGAGGACTGCCCTGCTGGGCCACTGGTCGTGTTTGTCCACGGCGGGGGCTGGCGCAAAGGCGACAAGGCCGACAACATCGTCAACTTCGCGACGCTCGTGACGCGCGCCGGGATGACGCTGGCAAGCGTCAACTACCGGCTCTCGCCGTCTGAGCTGTCGACCGACCCAGACCGCGTGAAGTTCCCCGACCACCCTGACGACGTGGGGAGGGCGATTGGCTGGCTCCTCGACCGTGCCGCGGCAAACGGGGTCGATCCCACGCGGGTCGCGCTTGTCGGATTTTCCGCCGGAGCCCATCTCTCCGCGCTCGTCACCACCAACCCGAGCTTTCTTGAGGCCGCTGGCTACGGCATCGACGACGTCCGTGCGGTGGTATCGCTCGACACCGCAACCTTCGACCTTCCGACCGAGCTGTCGGACGTCGACAACGATCCCGAGGAGACATCGCTGAAGCTCAACGCGTTCGGCAGCGATCCGGACGACTGGGTGTTGGCATCGCCGCAGCTGATGCTCAACCCGGAGGACGACTCGCCCAACTTCTTGCTGCTGGTTCGCGGTGGCGCCCAGCGCCATGCGCGGGTTCAGGCGTTCGCTGACGTCGTGACTGCGGGCGACGACAGCGCGACGGTCCACAGCCTCGGCGAGACGATGACTCACTCCGAAGCCCGCATGGTCCTCGGCGCGCCCGAAGACGACGTGGTCACTCCACCGATCATGGCGTTTCTCCGGTCGACGTTGATGGCGAACTGATGCCGCCGGCGACGCCCTTCGACGAAGTCTCGGTAACCAAGTGGCGCAGCGGCGCTTACTACCCGGCATGAGACTTCCCCTACACGCTGTGGTTGTTGCGTGCGCGCTGTCCGCCATCGGATGCGGCACGACCGCGCCGGCGCCGAGCGCATCGAGCGTGTCGGCGCCTGCGTCTGCCGACGGGGCCCCTCGCTACTCGCCATGGCCGGGTATGCCGGCGGAGAGCATCGCCACCGACGACTACGGTCGCTTCACCAAGACGCCGAATGCTCCAAGTCTCGGCGACAACGCACCCGCGTTTCAGACGACCCTGAGCGATGGCAGCGCGTTCGATTTGGCACAAGCCATCAAGCCGACGGTCATTGTCTTTTACCGCGGGTTTTGGTGACCGGCCTGCAAGCGGCAGCTCGGTGAGCTCCGTGACCGATTCTCAGACTTTCAATCCCGCGGTCTCAACGTCGTTGCGATCTCGGTCGACCCGGTCGAGACCGCTGCTGACTTCAAGCGCGAACAGCGACTGCCGTTCGCGATCGCCAGCGACCCAGACGTGAGCGTGATCCGCGGCTGGCACGTCGAGAATCTCGAGGTCGGCGAGCTGGCGTGGCACGCGGTCTACATCGTCGATGCCGACCAGCATGTCGTCTATCGCAAGCTCGGCGGAACCCGACCCGAGGCGGCAGAGCTACTCGATGCTTGGGACTACTACCGAGCCAGCGCGACCCTGTAGGACGGCAACGGCGTCGACAGAGGTAACCGCTCGCGCGCGTCGGTCGTAGTGGGTGCCATGAAACGACACACATGCGCACTCACAGTGGCTCTCGGACTCGTCACGGTACTCGGCGTCGGCTGCGATACCGCAGAGCCGTCCGGGCCGATCAACCATGGCGACACCAGCGAGGCGGATGCGGGTGAGGACGACACCAGCGACGAAGCCGACACGGCGTCAGAGTCCGACACGGCGCCGGAGTCCGACACAGCGCCGGAGCTAGACACGGCCCGGCCGCCGGACACGGCCCCGCCGGTCGACACGACCGTCGTCGCCCCCGTGCCTGCGGGCTGGGGCGCGAACGTCTGCGCGGAGCCGCCAGCGACCGGCACAGGTTTCAGCATCGGGCAGCTACTGGGTGACCTGGAAGTCAGCGACTGCAGCGGCGAGACCTTCAGCTTCCGCAACGTCTGTGGCTCGCAGGCCACCTGGATCATGCTCGCGCATGGCTGGTGTCCCCACTGTCGCCTCGCTTCAGGCTTCGCCGAAGAGGTCCACAGCGAGTTCGCCGACCAAGGACTGGCGGTCGTCAACGTGCTCTTTGAGACGAACACAGGGCAACAAGCCGGCCCCGCTGACTGCCAAGCGTGGCGCGACACCTACGACCAGGTCAACGTCTTCACCGTCTACGACCCCCAAGGCGTGACCGCCGCGCTGTGGGAGCAAAACTACACCGCCCTCAACGTGTTCCTCGACGCCAACCACACAATCGTCAGCAAGGCCCACAGCGACAACCGTGCGTCCATCACGGCGTCGATCCAGAACGCCCTGGCAAAGTAACAACCGGACTCTCGCACTCGCGCTGGCGGCCAGGCCCGCGCCCACGCCCTGGCTCACGCCCACGCCCAGGCCCGCGCCCGCGCTGGCGCCCAGGCCCGCGCTGGCGCCCAGGCTCGCGCTGGCGCCCAGGCTCGCGCTGGCGCCCAGGCTCGCGCCCACGCCCAGGCCCGCGCTGGCGCCCAGGCTCGCGCCCGCGCTGGCCCGCGCTGGCGCCCAGGCTCGCGCTGGCGCCCAGGCTTGCGCCCGCGCCCAGGCTCGCGCCCGCGCTGGCGCCCAGGCCCGCGCTGGCGCCCAGGCTGGCGCCCACGCCCACGCCCAGGCCCGCGCCCACGCCCGCGCTGGCGCCCAGGCTTGTTTGGGGTGCTGGGTGAGGCGTGCTGGGTGAGGCGTGCTGG
>CALHXW010000004.1 GCA_938040325.1 uncultured bacterium
AGGGGCGCAGCTCCTGAGCGTCACGGTGGCACGAGCGATACGGCGGTTTCCCCAGCTGCTTGATGAGCTTGAGAGCGGTGCGCTGCATCTCTCGGCCGTCAGCCTGCTCCAGACCGTCCTGACTCACGACAACGTCAACGCGCTGATTCTGAGAGCGCGCGGTGCATCCAAGCGAGAGGTGGAGCGACTCGTTGTCGAGGTGGCCCCAAAGCCGACGGTAGCGACTCGGATCACGCGACTACCTCAAGCCAGGCTCGGTCACCAGAGCGAGCTTCGGGTGCAGCCAACAGCTCCCTCGACCTCCCCAGCACGTCCCGAACGCGCTCCACGAACGAGGCCGCGTCGGGCGGCCGTCCAGCCGCTGTCGCCAACGGAGCACAAGCTCACCGTGACGATCGACGATGAGACCCGGGGACTTCTCGAGGAGGTGACCGCGCTTGCTAGCCACCGCCAGACAGCCAAGCGCAGCGTTCGAGCACTACTGCACGAGGCGCTCACACTCCTTCGGAGAGACCTCAGGCGCCGCCATCGAGCCGACGTGAAGCGACCCAAGCAGACCAACGCGGCCCCAGTCAATGGCGCCGCGAAGCCGCAAACCAGCGACGCAGAAACACGATCCCCGGGGACCGTCGCAGGAGCGCGCTCGCGCCACGTCCCAGCAGACGTTGTCCGTACCGTCTATGAACGCGACGGAGAGCGATGCACGTATCGTGACCCACAGACCTCGCGGCGGTGTGTGGCGACGCACAGGCTGCAGCTCGACCACATCCACCCCTTTGCACTCGGCGGAGAGCACTCAGCATCGAATCTCCGCGTGCTTTGCCAGCATCACAACAATCAGCGCATCCCCCCGCGATACCGGCATCGGACGAGCAATCCATTCTCGTCGACCCGTTGATGACCCAAGTCTCGAAAAAGAGGGGAGTGCACCTGGAGACAGCGAAGCCTCGGATTCTCAAATGGCTAAAGTCGAGGCTAGAGCACCGATCAGGCTAATGTGCGATGCGACTCTGAGAGGAGCGAGACCCGCAGGAGGCGCGGGTCGATTCACGGGCGAGCGACGCCGAGATTGGAGTGTCGTGTCCGGAATTTGGCTGCGAACTAGCCGGACGGACACTAGCCCCAAAACAAGCGCTCTTTCCGGCTTTGGCGATGCCCTCGCCAGCGACGTCCATGCTTCGCTTCGCTCACCTGAACTCGACGATGCACGCATCGCCTGCGTCCAGCGGACGCCGCTGGCGAGCAGCCTTCGCCTCGCGCGAAGACAGCGCTTGATTTGGGACTAGCGTCAGCGAGGCGCCGCGCTCTCCACGCCGCATCGCGCCATCTGAGGCGTCGGACTCGCTGCGGCACCTCAGCCTACGCTCAAACGTCTGTCGCATGATAGAGACGCGGGCCCGTCACGTCGTGAGGACCTGCCCCCGTTGACTGTACCCGCTGAACCACGCCGCCACTGTTACCGCTGCGACAAGCCCGCATCGATGTGTCTGTGCGCCGTCCTGGAGCCGGTCGACAACCAGGTTCGAGTCCACATCCTCCAGCACCCGCGGGAGCGTCGGCACGCGCTCAACACGGCGCGGCTGCTGAGGCTGGGACTCTCCGCGTGTGAGGTCCACGTGCTCTCGTCGCAAGAAAAGAGCGTCGCGTGCAAGCCTCTAGCGCTCGGCCCAAGGGCCGGTCTGCTCTACCCGAGCCCGGGCAGTCGCGACCTCAACGACCTGCGGCCTGCTGAGCGTCCCGACGAGCTGGTGGTCATCGACGGCACCTGGGCACAGGCCAACCGGATGCACCGCGACAACCCATGGCTCGCCGCGCTGCCGAGCTACCGCCTCACGCCGACGGAAGGCAGCCGTTACCGAATCCGAGAGGAGCCGCGGCTCGAGTGCCTCTCGACCGTCGAGTCTGTCGTCGCGGCTCTGCGGCAGCTCGAGCCCGACCTCGTCGGCCTTGAACGGCTCGACAGCGCCTTCGACCGCATGATCGATGACCAGATCGCTGCCGCGGCAGCGAACCCGTCGACCCATGCGCGGGGTCAGCGCCCGCGACGCCGGATGCCCAAGCCGGTGCCGGCAGCGCTACTCAGCGCCGACGCCTGCTTCATCCTCGCCTACACCGAAGCCGAGCCACTGCGCCCGGGCGACGACAGCACAGCGCGGGCGCCGATCCGCATCTCTGCGGTGGCGTCCGATGCTGGCAGTCCCGTCTTCGACGCCGTGGTGCAGACCCGCCACGCACCCAGCGCATTCGAGGCTGGCGTCATGGAGCTGAAAGCCCGGGACTTCGACAACGCGCGTCCACACGACATCGTGGTGAATGAGCTCCAGGACTTCTGCCTCTCCCTCGCCGACGGTCGGCCCATCGTCTTGCTGAGCTGGGGCACACGGACGCTCGCCTGGCTCGACCACAACCTGCGAGCGGGTCGACGCGACATCGCGAGCGTGTTGCTCAAGGGGGTGTGGGCCAACGTCGCTCGGCGGCGCGTACCCGATCTTGAGGTCGTCGTCGCCGAGCTCGGGCTGAAACCCGTGCCGCTACCCATCGCAGGCCGGGCAGGACGCCGCCTTAGCTGCGCGCGGGCGATGCTCAAGCCCATCCAGGCCGCAGGCCGCAACGGCCCTACACGAGCGTGAGGACCTTGGCGATGAGTCGCTTCGTCGAGCCGTTGACGAAGAGGACCCGCACCTTGGCGCGCTCCCCGCTGCCGTCGATCGCCTCCACCCGTCCCTGACCGAACTTCGCGTGGAACACAACCGAGCCGATGCGCATCTCGCCATCAGGGTCCTGGCTGAAGTCCTCGTAGGACGGGGTCGCCTGTGAGGCATCTGCCCAGTTGTCGGCGACCTTCCGTCGCGGCTTTGCGCCTGTACGCCGCCCTCCGATCCGGTCGGCAAGGCTCTGTCGGCGCGGTGCAGCCGCCTCGTAGGTCATGCAGTCACTTGGCAGTCCGTCGAGGAAGCGGCTCTGCATGGTGATCTTGACCTGACCGAAGCGTCGTCGAGACGACGCCCACGTCAGAAAGAGCCGATGCCGGGCTCGCGTCATCGCTACATACGCGAGCCGACGCTCCTCTTCGATGCCCGCGCTGCTGTCGCTCGAGTTGAAGTGAGGCATCAGGTCCTCTTCCATCCCCGTCACGAACGCCACGTCGTACTCAAGCCCTTTGGCCGTGTGAGCGGTCATCAGGACCACCTCGTCTTGGTCGTCAAGCTCGGCACGGTCGAGCTCGCTGACCAGCGCCACGTCTTCGAGGTAGGCCGTTAGCGTTGGGTCTTCGCTTCGGTCGGAGAAGTCCGCAATAGCCGCGACCAGCTCCTTGACGTTGTCGGCGCGACTCTCAGCCTCGACGGAGCCATCGGCCGCGAGCAGCTTGAGGTAGCCCGTGCGCTCGATGACCTCCTCGACGACCTGAGTGGCAGGACTTGCCTCAGCCATCGCTCGCAGCTCAATGATGAGCTCCACAAAGGGAGTGAGCTTCTTGCTGAGCTTTTTGTCTTTGGCCAAGCCGCAGCAGGCCTGCCACAGCGTGAGTTCCTTGGCCTCGGCGGCGGCACGAATCGTCTCGACGGTTGTCTTTCCGATCCCGCGCGCAGGCTTGTTCACGGCCCGCTCGAACGCAATGGGGTCGGCCGGGTTCGCCACCAGCTTGAGGTAGGCCAGGATGTCTTTGATCTCTGCGCGCTCGTAGAACTTCAGCCCGCCCACGATCTTGTAGTAGATGTGGCGCGAACGAAGCGCCTCTTCAAAGGCCCGGCTCTGGGCATTGGTCCGGTAGAAGATGGCCATCTCGCCGCGCGAGAACTCGGTGTCGAGCTCTTGGATCCGCATGGCGACGTACTCGGCCTCCTGACGCTCGGACTGTGCGCTGAACACCCGGACCTTCTCGCCAGCGTCCCGCTCGGTCCAGAGGCACTTGCCGTGCCGAGTCCGGTTCTGCGCGATGAGCGCGCCGGACACATCGAGGATGTTGCCGCTGCTCCGGTAGTTCTGCTCGAGCCGGACGACCTCGGCACCCACGTAGTCGGTGTCGAAGCCCAAGATGTTCTGCACCTCCGCGCCGCGCCAGCGGTAGATGCTCTGGTCGTCGTCGCCGACCACGGTGATGTTGCGCTCTGGGTTGAGCACCGCCGCGAGCAGCTCGTACTGCGCCTTGTTTGTGTCCTGAAACTCGTCCACAAGCACATAGCGCCAACGCGACTGGTACTCGAAGCCGACCGCCCGATGCTCGGTCACGAGACGCCACGGCAAAAAGATCAGGTCGCCGAAGTCGACCGCCCCTGCCGCCTTCATCCGCTTGGTGTAGACCTCGTAGACCTGCGCCGCTCGCTGCTCGAACGGGCCGTCTCGTGGCACGTCCTTGTGTCCAGGGCTGCGACACTGCTGCTTCTGTTCGTTGATGAAGCGCTGCATCCGCTTGGTCGGAAAGAGCTTGTCGCTGATGTTGAGGAGCTTCATGACGCGACCGACCATCGTGAGCTGGTCGCCCGAGTCATAGATGTTGAAGTGCTTGGGCAGACCCAAGAGCTCCGCATGTCGCCGCAGCATGCGCGCGCCAACCGCATGGAACGTACCGAGCCAGAGCCCCTCGCTGCGGTCGCCGAGCAGCTCGTGGCAGCGCTCCTTCATCTCGCCGGCGGCCTTATTGGTGAAGGTGACGGCCAGAATCTCCCACGGCCGGTAGCCGACCTCGGAGATCAGCCATGAGATCTTGCGCGTGAGCGCCCGCGTCTTGCCGCTGCCGGCACCCGCCAACACCAGCAGCGGGCCGTCGGTGGACAGCACCGCTCGACGCTGGGGGGCGTTGAGCCCGGCAATGATCGGGTGGTCGTCCGGCACATCGCCAGGCGCCGTCAGGCCGAAACGGCGCGGAACCACCGCCGAGATGGGTTGGGCTGAAGCCGCTGGCGGCGGCGTCAGCGCGGCGTCGGGCGATGGGTTCTCCGGCGCTGGCGATGGCTCCGACACATCACCCACAGCGGCGGGCGTCGTCGCTACGGCGTCCGCAGCGTCTGCAGGAGGCACCGGCTTTGCCGGTTCATCTCCTGTCCCATCGAGATCGAAGCTGAACTGTCCCATCGAGCGCGCCTCCAGCCGCGTGAGACTACAGCGCCGCTCGGCAATGATCGATAGTGAAAACGCAAAAAGAGGAACATGCGTTCAGGTGGCGGCTCGTCGAGCGCTCCTCCGCCTACTCGACGGTCACTGACTTCGCCAGGTTCCGTGGCTGGTCGACGTCGGTGCCCTTGAAGTCTGCCATGTAGTAAGCCAGCAGCTGCATCGGAAGCGACATCATCAGCGGCAACACCGTCTCCGGCACGTCGGGCACCGTCAGCTTGAAGTCACCGATCTCATCGGCTTCGGCGTCTCCATCGGTCGCTACGGTCAGCACCGGGCCACTACGCGCCTTCACCTCGGCGAGGTTGCTTCGCACCTTGGCGAAGTGGGCGTCCATGGGGTTGAGCACGACCGTGGGAACGTCCTCATCGATGAGCGCAATCGGCCCATGCTTCATCTCGCCTGCCGCGTAGCCTTCGGCATGGATGTAGCTGATCTCTTTGAGCTTGAGCGCGCCTTCGAGGGCAAGTGGGTAGAGGTTTCCGCGGCCGAGGAAGAGCATGCTGTGGACCTGATGCCACGACCGAATGATGGAGGCGTAGTCGTGCTCTCGCTCTAGCTCGGCCTCCATCATCGCCGGCACGTGCAGGAGTGCCTCGAGCTCGCGGACGACCCCTTCCGGCGCGAGACGGCCCAGCAGGTGACCGAAGCGAATCGCGAGCAGGTGGAGCGCGGCGAGCTGGGTCGTGAAGGCCTTGGTCGAGGCGACGCCGATCTCGGGTCCGGCGTGGGTGTAGAGCGTGCCGTGGCTCTCGCGTGGAATCGACGACTCGATGACGTTACAGATGCTGATGATGGTTGCGCCACGGGCCTTGGCGTCGCGCAAGGCGGCCAAGGTGTCGGCGGTCTCTCCAGACTGACTGATCGCCAGGACGAGGGTGCGCTCGTCGATCGGTGCTCGTCGGTAGCGAAACTCGCTGGCCAGCTCGACATGGGTCGCGAGTCCCGCCAAGTCTTCGAAGTGGTACTTGCCGACGAGACCGGCATGCCAGCTCGTGCCGCAGGCGATGACATAGAACTGCGAGATGTTCTGCAGCTGCTCGGCAGTGACCGGGATCTCGGGCAGGTCGACCTCGCAGCGCTCAAGCGAGAACCGGCCTCTCAGCGTGTCTGCGATGGCGCGTGGTTGCTCGTGAATCTCCTTGAGCATGAAGTGCTTGTAGCCGCCCTTCTCGGCCATCGAAGGCGTCCAAGTGATGCGCTTGATGACCGGCTCAACCTCTTTCCCTGTCTCGATATCCGTCAGGGTCACCGAGCCTGCGCGGACCGTCGCGAGCACGCCGTCATCGAGAAACACGATGTCTCGAGTGTGGTTGAGGATCGCCGACACATCGCTGGCGAGGTAGTTCTCATCGGTCCCGAAGCCGAGGACGAGCGGGCTCGCCAGCCGCGCACCTACGAGCACGTCGGGCTCGGACGCGTCCACCACGACGATCGAGTAGGCGCCATGGAGCCGCCGGACAGCAGCTCGCACCGCGTCGACCAGCGAGAGCTTGCGAGCGGTCTTGATGTGATTGACGAGGTGGGCGATCACCTCTGTGTCGGTCTCGGACGCGAACACGTGGCCGTGACCGACGAGCTCGCGCTTGAGCTCCACGTAGTTCTCAATGATGCCGTTGTGCACCACCGCGATCTCGCCTGACCGATGCGGATGCGCGTTGTCGACTGTCGGTGCGCCGTGAGTCGCCCAGCGCGTGTGGCCGATCCCCAAGAGGCCATCGGTCGGCTCGGCTTTGATGGCTCGCTTGAGATTGATGAGCTTGCCCTTTGCGCGCCGCGTCTCGAGGACTCCGTCGCGCACAATCGCGACGCCCGCCGAGTCATAGCCTCGGTACTCGAGCTTCTCTAAGCCGCTCACCAGCACGTCTACGCAAGGGTTGCTTCCGATGTAGCCGACGATTCCACACATACTCTCTACTCCTTACACTCGCTGGTAGTGGCTCTTTCGCCCTCGCGCTCAGGTGGACGGGGCGTCCGATGTTCGCGTCGCTGCCCGCGCCGCACGCTTGGCCGCTTTCTCTTTCTCGCGGGGCAGACGCCTGCGCGAGTAATATGATTCCACGTGCTCTTGTGGACTTCGGCTTATTGCGAGCGCTCCTGAAGGAACATCGCGCGTGACGGTTGTTCCCGCCGCGATTGTCGCGTTCGCTCCGACCCGCACGGGTGCCACAAGCTGCGTGTCGCTGCCGATGAACACGCCGTCTTCCAGAACGGTCTGGTGCTTGTCGAAACCGTCGTAGTTGCACGTGATCGTTCCAGCGCCGATGTTGACGTCTTGCCCGATGGTGCAGTCCCCCAAGTAGCTGAGGTGGCTTGCCTTTGAGCCATCACCGAAGACGGCCTTTTTGGTCTCAACGAAGTTGCCGATCTTCGTGTTGGCACCAAGCTTTGTTCCGGGCCGTAGGTGGGCGTAGGGCCCAACAACAGCGCCGGCACCTAGCACGGCGCTGTCCGCCACCACATACGGGCGGACGTGAGCGCGCGGGCCGACGACGCAGTCCGTCAGGACGCAGCCCACGTCCACGATGGCGCCATCGCCGATCGACGTGGTGCCGCGGAGGACCACCCCGGGGCCGATCGTGACGTCCCGACCAAGCTCGGGTCGGCCCTCGATTCGCACGGTGTCTGGGTTCTGGAAGGTCACCCCGGCGTCCATCCAGGCGCTGATCCGACGCGAAAGCACCGTCTTCTCAAGGGCTGCCAGCTGCGAGCGCGTGTTGATTCCCGCGACCGCGATGGGCTCGTCGAGCTCGTACACAGCTGCCTTCGCGCCCGCGGCAACAGCGGCTGCGAGGACATCGGTCAGGTAGAGCTCGCCCTGGGCGTTGTCCGCGGAGAGGGTGGCAAGTCCGGCGACCAAGGTCGCGCGGTCGAAGAGGTAGAGCCCGGCGTTGACCTCGTCGATGGCGCGCTGCTCGGCATCGGCATCGGCATGCTCGACGATCTGCTGAGCGCTGCCGTCTGCGGCCCGGACCACCCGGCCATAGCCTGTGGGATCGGTCACCCGCATCGACGTGAGCGTCAGCTGGGCGCCCGCGTCGCGCTGGACCTTGCTCAGTGCATCGAGGGTCGCGCTGTCCAGCGCTGGCGTGTCGCCCGACAGAACCGCGACCTCGCTGAAGCCTTCGGTGGCGGCCAGCGCGCACTGCACAGCGTGCCCAGTCCCACGGGGCACGTCCTGGCGAGCAAAGGTAACGCGGTCGCCGAACGCATCGCCAAGCACCCGCCGCACGGCATCCTCTTGGTGGCCGACGACGACCACGACGCTCTCGGCTCCGGCACCGAGCGCCGCCTCGACCACCCAGACGACCATGGCGCGCCCCAGGAATGGATGAAGGACTTTCGTGAGTTCTGACTTCATGCGGGTACCGCGGCCTGCTGCCAGCACGACGGCAACGCGCGAACCCGGGGCGGAGTGAGACGATGACATGGGGGCTCCTTAAATCAGACACCGAGGCGGAGCGGGCGCCTTGGCTCAGACCTATCACGGCTTGATCGCCCAGCGCCAAATTGTTGGCCGGGTCAGCCGGTCGACGCGGCCAGGGGTCGAGCATCGCGCGCTCACACGCGCTGACATCCGATCGAACACGCCGGCGGGCGAAACCTCGGGATCCCGCCTGACACCCACTGCGCTGACCAGCGATCGACGCGAGAGCCTCCGGCTTTGTTGACCTCTTGGGGGCTGTTGGGTGACGTTCGGTCACCGGCACACAAAAAAAAGCAACATTTCGAGCGAGACTTGCCGATAGTTTTGATGAGTAGAAACACCGTGCGTCGAAGGCGAGAGGACCGACCAACCCGATGAGAATCTGTCCCGAGTGCAAGCGAAAGACAGCCGCACCGCTGTGTGAACGCGATGGGTTTGAGACGGTTCCCCAGAGCTTGGTGCCTGAGACCAAGACCTCTCAGGACCTCATTGGGCAGGTCATCGAAAACCGCTTCCTCGTCGAGGCGTGGATCGGCGGGCACCGCTCGTGCGCCGTCTACCGCGCGACGCAGCTCCAGGTCGGGCGCCAAGTGGCGCTGCGCATCATCGAACCGCGCCTGACCGCCGACCTACGCTGGGTCGCTGCGTTTCAGCGCCAAGCCCGGGTGCTCGGCTCGTTCACGCACCCGCACCTGGCTCAGGTCTTCGATTTTGGGCCGCTCGAAGACGGCTCTCTCTACGTCGCGAGCGAGCTCGTGCGAGGCAAGGCCCTGCACGAGACGCTCAACGAGCAGAAGCGACTCAGCCCAAAGCGGACCACGACACTCGGGCTTCAGGTGCTCGAAGGGCTCGTTGAGGCCCACACCCACGGGATCGTCCACTTTGACCTGACACCCGAAAACATCATGCTCGTCGACGAAGGCGGGCGCCGTGAGCGCGTCAAGATCGTTGGATTCGGGATCCTCAAGGGGCTGTCGGAAGAGACGAACCCAGCCACCTGGGCAGGCCGGAGCCAGCACTCAGCGCGCTACATGGACCCCGAGCTCTCACGAGGCCGCGGCGCGACCGGGCGCGCGGACCTTTACGCGCTCGCGTGCATCCTCTTTGAGGCGCTGACCGGCAAGCTGCCTTTCGACGGCAAGTGCGCTGCAGACTACCTCGTTGCTCATGCAACCGCGCGGCCGAGTGCGCCCATCGTCAACGGCGAGGAGCTGCACGGGCCGCTCATCGACTTCATCTACCGCTGCCTCGAGAAAGACCCTCGAGATCGCTTCCAAAGCACCGGCGATGCGATCGTTGCGCTTCAGGCGTGCGCAGCTGCCCCGCTGCTACCAGGTCCACCAACACGCGCGGCGTCGGGCTCTCGCCAAGGCGCGATCCCCAACCAGCGGCCACCGTTGGACACGTCGGACGGCGCGGAGCCGCAGCAGAGCACGATGATCGGCGTGGCCCGCCCGGTGGTTCCGTCGTCGGCGGCGACCGAGAGCGGCACAACCCAGCGCGGGGCGCCCAAGGTCGATCTCGGCGTGCAGTCGCTGCTCGAGCAGGCCGACAACCGCGACGACCTGCTGCGCATTCGCGGACTCAGCGATGCGCGCCCTAAGATCGTGAGGGTCCCGACAAGCCGACGAACACGGCGCCCCACGCGCAGCGAGGCGTCTGAGCCTCCGCCACCGCCAAGCGAGCGGCGCGAGCGGCTGGTCCCAAAGATCACCCAACAGCAGCACCTCAGCGCGACGATCGTCAGCCCTGTGGTCGACTTCGAAGATGAGGCCGACTGGCCTCGCCGCCGCGGCGGATGGTTGTGGGCAGCGGCCGCTTTAGTGCTTTGCGCCTGCGGGGCGTTTGCGCTCTGGCAGTTTCTGTCGCCAGGGCCCGCCGCAACCAACGCGGTGAACGCACCATCGGCAGATCTGCTGGTGATCGACGAAGCCACCACGAGCGCCCGGACGCAGACCGCGAAGGCGACCACAAGCGCAACCAACGTCTTGCCAACGACCACAGCGCCTGCGCCCGTCCCTGCGCTGGCGCCCGTCGCAGCGGCAACGCCCGCGCCCGTCCCGGCGCCCGCGCCCGTCGCGCAGCCCGTCGTCGTCGCTCCCGTGCCGGCGCCAATCGTGCAGCCGACGCCAGCTGCGCCTGTCGCAGCGGCGACACCTTCGGCGGAAGGACTCGCACCAGCCGTCGCGGCCCTAGGCGAGACGGACGCGAAGGCGAAGGCCGTGGCCAAGGCGGCCAAGACCAACAAGGCCGCATCACGGTCCGCCTACGAAGGGTCGACCTACCTCGACGACCGCGCAACCGACCTTGTGACCCAGCGGCAGCGAGACATTGCCGCGACGAATCGAATCGCCGCCGAGGGCTCGAGCTCCACCAAGAGCTGGCGCTCCAAGCGCACCAAGAAAGCGTCCTCGGGAGGGCGTCTGGTCAACGGTGTCTGGCAAGAGGGGCCCAGCCCCGGCGCGGTCAAAGACGATGCCTGGGACCCGGCGCGCGACGCACGCGCGTCGCGAGAGCGCTCGAGCCGGTTTGTGCGAGAAGTCCGCACCGCGAGCAGCGCCAAGACCATCACCATCGAGTCCAGCCCGCCCGGAGCGACGGTCTATCTCGGCGCGGAACGCATTGGCAGAACGCCGCTGCGGGTGATGCACGGCGACCCACATGGAAAGCGCGTGAAGCTGACGATGGCTGGCTACGAGTCCAAGAGCGTGCGGATGCCCGGCAACGGCCGACTCGACGTCAAGCTCGTGCCCCGCTAGCAGCGGGACCGGGAATTGCCCTCTTTCGGGACGCGCGTGAGCGTGTGCCGCAGACGCCAGGCGTGGGTGCCTTTGAGCACATCGCGAAATGTGTGCCACTTGTGCGGAGACGTCGGCTATAGAGAGGGTCTGAGTGCGCTCTGCGCCACATGATGCATTCGCAACCCGAGGAGACCATGACGCGCAAGCCTGCTCCCAGAATGCGCACCACTGGACCAACGATCTTGAGATCACTCAGGAGCTGCGTCCCTGCAACCCGCGTTGGGGTTGCCTCTCGCTCGTCACTCCCGCGGCACACCTCGCCGCGTCCCGGCAACCGCATTTCCCCGGACGCTGCTAGCAGCATTCGGTTGGTTGCCGGCAACGCTGCTAGCCCGGACGCACGATGAGCCTCACTGAGCGCATTGCCACCGCGACGGCTCAGGCGCTCGCGCCTCGCGCCGCGAGCTCCGCGGTCACCGACACCCTCATGGCTGTGGCAGCTGCCACGCCCATGGATGACGACCAGCTGGTCGCGTTGGCGCGAGTCGTCGACGCCTCGCCCTACCTCCGCCGCCACCTCAACGCGCGACCTGCCGACGGTGCGAGCGTCACCGACGTGCCCATTGAGGACAGCGCAGATGCGACGGCCGCGCTTCGTGCGATGGTCGCTGACGTGAGCGATGCTGAGCTGCCCGCTGCCCTTCGGACGGCGCGACGCCGGGCCATGGTCGCCATCACTGCGCGCGAGCTCGTTACTGGAGACGCCATCGCCACCGGACGCGCGCTAGCCGCGTTCGCAGATGCCTGTCTGGAGGTCGCGCTGACGCGCTGCGCAGCGACGCTGGTGCCGCGCTTTGGCCATCCCCTCTGCGACGACGGAACACCATGTGACGCAGCGGTCATCGCGATGGGCAAGCACGGCGGCCGCGAGCTCAACTACAGCTCTGACATCGACATCATCTACCTCTACGAGACCGACGCCGGCCGCACCAACGGCGGCGAAGGGCTTGGCCGCAGCATCGAGCTTCACGCGTACTTTTCGCGCCTGTTCAAGGACGTCACGCAGCTCCTCTCGGCCGTGACCGCGGACGGCTTTGTCTTCCGTGTTGATTTGGGGTTGCGCCCCGAAGGACGCAGCGGGCCGATCTGCAACAGCGTCGCAGGGCTTGAGCGCTACTACGAAGCGTTCGGTCACCCGTGGGAGCGACTGGCTTGGCTCAAAGCTCGGCACGCCGCGGGGAGCGCGACGCTCGGACAGGGGATGATCGCGTCCCTGACGCCCTTCGTGTACCGCCGCGCGATCGGTCCCGAAGTGCTCGACGAAGTCGCCGCCATGAAAGCTCGGATCGATGCACGTGCGTCGCGGCTGAGCGGCAAGCGGGGGTTCGACGTGAAGCTTGGTCACGGCGGGATTCGCGAGGTTGAGTTTGCGGTCCAGGCGCTCCAGCTGCTGGGGGGCGGCCGGGATCACTCCCTGCGGGTGCGCGACACCCTCGGCGCGCTGCAGCGCTTGACCCTCGCTGGCCGCCTCGCCAGCCAGGAAGCGGAGCAGCTGGGCGATGCCTACCGGCTCCTGCGGCGACTCGAACACCTGGTCCAGCTTGAGGAAGACCGACAGACGCACGTGATCCGCGACGAGCCTGCTGTCAGGCTGCGCCTTGCGTGGTGGGTTGGGCGCGGCGATGACGCGCGCGCCCGCCTCGACGACTTCGAGCGGCGGCTCGCGGACACGTGCTCGCTGGTCCGTCGGTACTTCGACCAGATCGTCAGCGGTGGAGAGGCCGCACCGGACCCCACTTGGGAAGACGCGTTCTTGGTCTCGCTCGACCTCGACGCTGCCGAAGATGAGCGACTCGAAGCGCTCGCCGACCTCGGCCTCGACCAGCGCATCGCGAACCTCGAGCGCATCGATCTCCTCACCCGACGACCGGAGAGCCCGTTTCATCCGCGACACCTGGCCCGTCGGTCGCGACTCGCTCGGTCGCTGATGCGAGCCATCGGCGCGTGCGCAGACCCAGATCAGGCGCTCGTGCACACCGAGTCGCTCATCCGACGGGTGCGGCACCGGCCGGCGATCCTCGACCAGCTGGAGGCCGATCCGCAGCGATTGCGCCGCTTGATCGAGCTCTTCGGTGCGAGCCGCATGTTGGCCCGCGTGCTGCTCCGCTCGCCCGGTCTGCTCGACCGCCTTGTGCTCGATGGCAACGAAGCCACGGTGAAGTCGCGAGCGGCACTCGAGCGGACCCTGGCCGAAGAGCCTGGAGCGGCCGGTGATTGGGAGGACGTCCTAGGCGCGACCCGGCGATTCCATGCCGCGGAGACCCTCCGCATCGGCTTCTGTGACCTCGCGGGAGCCCTCGACGCACGCGGCGTGGCCGAGCAGCTGACGCTCACCGCCGAGGTCATCGTCTGCCACATTGTGGCCGCCGCGACAGCCGATGTCGGCCGTCGCCGCGGCGTCGATGCCAGCGGGCTAGGCGTGATCGGACTCGGCAAGCTCGCTGGCGCAGAGCTTGGGTTCGGCAGCGACCTCGACCTTGTCTTTGCCTACCCCGATGGCGCTGAACACGCGGTCATGACCCGGGTTGCGCGTGCCGTGATGACGGGGCTGTCGTGCGCAACACCGGAAGGCCGGCTCTACGCGATCGACACCCGGCTCCGGCCGAGTGGCGCCCAGGGCCCGCTCTGTGTGAGCGCGAGCAGCCTCAAGGACTATCACCGCGACACCGCCGAGCTGTGGGAGACTCAAGCGGTCCTGCGCAGCCGGGCCATTTGCGGAGGCAGCGCCATCGAAGAGCTCGTTGACGGGCTGCGTCGCCGCTCGCTTGGTCGCTACGCCGACGCGCGTGAGCAAGCACTCCACGGCGTTGCCGCCATGAGGGACCGCCTCGCCGAGGAAGCCTCCGGCCCCGCCGATCTCAAGCGCGCACCCGGTGGCCTCGTGGATCTCGAGTTTGCAGTTCAGGCCCTCCAGCTTGTCGGCGACATAAACGCTAACGACCCGTGTGGGAGCCCCAGCGCAACAGTCGCCATCGAGGGGTTCGCTGCCGCCGAGACGGTGCCCGCTGAGCTCGCGCGCGCCGCGGCGAGCGGCTACCGCTTTATCCGACAGCTTGAAAACCGACTGGCTCTGGTGCAAGACAGCCCTGGGGCGCCGCGCGCATTGGCGAGCTTAGGAAAGGTTGCACGCACACTCGGCTTCGGTGACGAGCCAGCGGCTGCGCTGATGGCCGCCCTGGATGCACACCGTGCGCCCCTCCGCGAACTCTACGACCACGTCATCGGGAGCTGACCGACATGTTGAAGAAGACTGAAAACATCTGGTTCGACGGCAAGTTTGTTCCATGGGACGAGGCCAACGTTCACGTCTGTACGCACGCGCTTCACTACGGACTCGGCGTGTTCGAGGGGATCCGATCGTACCAGCGAGCTGACGGACGCAGCGCCATCTTCCGCTTGCGCGAGCACCTCAAGCGCTTCATCGACTCGGCCAAGATGGTCACGCTGCCGATGCCCTACACGCTTGATGAGCTGACAGAGGCAACGATCGAGACGTGTCGCCGCAACAAACAGCGTGGGTGCTACATCCGGCCCATTGCGTTCATCGGCTATGGTGCGCTCGGTGTCGCCGCGATGGACAACCCCACCAACGTGGCGATCGCGGTGTGGCCGTGGGGCGCCTACCTCGGCGACGACGGACTCAACAACGGTGTGCGGCTGAAGACGTCGTCGTTCGTTCGCCCCCACGTCAACAGCCAGCTCCACAAGGGCAAGGTCTGCGGTCACTACGTCAACTCGATCCTCGCCAAGCGTGAGGCACTGCTCGACGGCTACGACGAGGCCCTACTGCTCGACACTCAGGGCTACGTGGCTGAGGCCAGCGGCGAGAACGTCTTCTGCGTGGTCAACGGCATCGTCTACGCAGTGCCTCAGAACGGCCCGGTGCTCGGCGGCATCACCCGCGACACCCTCATCACGCTCGCGCGCGAGCTCGGCTATGAGGTCCGCGAGGAGATGCTGACGCGCGACACGCTCTACGCTGCTGACGAGGTCTTCATGTGCGGCACGGCCGCTGAGGTAACGCCTGTCCGCGAGCTCGACCGGCGCGTCATCGGCAACGGGTCCCGTGGCCCGGTCACCGAGCGCATCCAGGCCCGGTACTTCGACGTTGTGAAGGGGAACGCCACCGACCATGACGAGTGGCTGACCTACTACGACGTCGAAGGGTAGCTGCGTGGCCGCCGACGAGGCGAGCGGACACGACGCACCATCCCCACCCCAAGGGCCGGCAGCACAGCTCGCCGACAAGGTCGACACGTTCTTCGCTCGCGTCCGCGAGCGATACCCCGACGCGCTTCAGTGCGGGGCAGGCTGCGCGTCCTGCTGTCATCAGCACCTAGGGCTCTTTGCGCATGAGTTCGCTCGGGTGGCAAGAGCCGTTGTGGAGCTGCCAGAGGCAACCCAGCGCGCGGTCTACGAGCGCGCGCTGGCGACGCGTGACAGCTCGCCGCGCTGCCCGCTCCTCGACGCTGAAGCGCGCTGCGTCGTTTACAGCGCCCGTCCGATCATCTGCCGCAGCCACGGCGTTCCCGTTCGCACGGGCGAGCGCCGTGACGTGTGCCCGCTGAACTTCAAGGATGCGCCCTTAGAGACGATCGACGACGACTGCGTGCTCGATCTTGAGCACACCAACGCGATCCTTAGCGTCATCGACCAGCTCATGACGCCTGGACAGGACCGCGTCGACTTGGTCGGAGGACTCACACAGCTGCTCGCTCCCTAAGCCCGGTGCGCTCGGCAAGTTCGCGCGGCCGCTGGATTGGGTCCCACATCGGAGCCCGCCGGTGAGAAGCGGCCAACCTGTGCAGTTGAAAAGTCGGCCAGAGTAGGCAACAAACCGGTCATGGCTGGAAACTCAACATCGAGCGTTATCGCGGGCATCACCGCGAACTCCCTTGTCACTGTCGTCAAGTTCATCGGTTTCGCGGTGACGGGCTCGGCTGCGCTGCTGTCGGAGGCGATCCACTCGTTTGCCGACACGACGAACCAAGCGCTGCTCCTGGTGGGCCTCAAGCGCAGCGAGCGACCGGCTGACGAGAAACATCCCTATGGCTACGGCCGGGATCGGTTCTTCTGGGGCCTCGTGAGTGCGCTCGGGATCTTCTTTTTGGGCGCTGGCGTCACGATCTATCACGGCATCGAGGGACTGATTCACCCGCATGCTGTCAACCACACGTGGGTGACCTGGGCCGTGCTGGCCTTTGCGCTGGTCGTCGAGGCCTGGGCGCTCTGGGTCGCCGTGAGGGGAGTCCAAAAAGACGCGAAGGCCGCAGGCATGTCGGCGATGCGCTTCGCCAAGGAAGGGCAAGACCCGACGCTCATCGCCGTGCTGCTCGAAGACAGCGCGGCAGTGCTCGGCGTGATTGTTGCCGCCATCTGCATCATGATGACGCAGCTCACGGGCAACCCGATGTGGGATGCCCTGGCGTCGCTCTTGGTAGGCATCCTGCTGGCCCTGGTTGCCATCTTCCTCATCGCTGCCAACCGGAAGTTCTTGCTGACGAAGGCTGTCGACGATGAGGTCGAAGCCAAAGTGCGCGAGGTCATCGCTGGCCACGGCACCGTGGAAGACATCAGCGCGTTCAAGGGCGTCGTGACCTCCATCGGCTCGTACCGTATCGCGGCTGACGTCGACTTCGACGGTCGCAAGCTCGCATCGAAGCTCCTCGAAGGGAAAGACCTCGGCGAGGTCCGTTCGATGATGGCGACCGACGAAGGACTGGAGGCATACCTCGGTGAGTTCGCCGAGAACGTCATCGAGCAGGTCGGCGACGAAATCGACGAGCTTGAGGCCAAGATCAAGGAAGCTGTGCCGGCGACAAGTCACGTCGACCTCGAGCAAGACTGACGGGCGCTGCTGCTGAGCGCGATGACGCTGCGCGGCATGAACTTGCCGACGCTCTCCGCTATGGTCAGTCGGGTAAACGGCCGTCAGCCCAAGCGAGGCACGAAGACATGCAAGACCTGAAGACGGGGCTCCAGACGATGCCGAGTGCAGGCGCAGGATGTCGGCGGCGACGGTCGCCATGGGTCGTGCTCGCCCTTGTCGCGTCGCTCTCTCTCTGCAGCGCTGGCTGCGAGGACAGCCGGACGATTGTGCTGGAGTTCGATCGGGGCAACACGGACCCGACGGAGCATCCCTTCCCGGACGACCGATACCTCGGCGCCGAGATTCTCGACGCCTTCAACGAAGCGCAGCTCGCGGCGCTGCCCTTCTTGCGACAGCTTCGCTTCACAGCACAGACCGGCTACTCGCCGGTGACCGCCATTCGGATTCCGTTTACGGGGGGCGGCGACACGGCTGATACGTGGGTCGACGTCGACACGATCCGAGCCGGTCTGACCGTCTATCGTCTGGGCAACACCCAAGCGACAGGCGTACCCATCGGCGAGCTAAGCCACGACCGGCGCACCAACAGCATCATCGTTCGGGGCACGGTCCCGTGGGAGCCAGGCCGCTACGCAGTGGTCCTCTACCGCGATGTGGTGCGCACGCGAGATGGCTCACTGGCCGTCGCATCCATCGACTACAACGATGTCCGAGACCTGGGCGACCCCGCCACCGATGAGGGATTTGCGCTCGTCGCCGCGACCGACCGAAACATCACCAGCCGTGACGACACCCTCGCCTACTGGGAGTTCACGGTCGCCGACCAGGCCGCGCAGATGACCTTGCTCAACGCCTACGTCAACGGCGCAGCGCCGGTCGACCGGGACGGCACCAACGCCGTGCTTGAGGTCACGCCGTTTCTGCCGGTGGAGACGCGTGGTCTGGCGGTGGGTGGCGCAGAGGTGATTGCCGGCACGCCCGAAGCGGTTGTCGCTGTCTACGCAGAGGTCGTCGAGAAGCTCAGGCAGTCGACGGGCGCCGCCCCCGACGAGCCTGTGACGCTTCCGAGCGCACAGATCGATCGAATCGTCGGAGGCGCCATCGCGGCCCCCAACTTCCTGTCGGACACGGTGGCTGACACCCAAGCACTCTTCTTCAACAACACCTTTCAGGGGCGTCAGGCCGAGGTCCCGTTCAATCCCGACAACCCCCTCTCACTCTCGCGCGAACAGCCGACCAAAGCGCTTCCCTACCTGGCCTTTTTCCCTGCGCCGAGCCCGGAGCCCATGCCGGTGACCGTGTTTGTCCACGGCATCAGTCGCGACAAGACCGACCTCTTCACGCTCGCCAACCTCTTCACAAGCGCCGGCCACGCGGTGATCGCTATCGACCTCTACCAACACGGGGCGCGCCAGACCGACATCGATCCGCCTGAAGGCGACTTCCTCAACAAGCTCGACCCTGTGCTCGAGGCAGGCGGCGTGGCCTTTCCCGACCCCTTTCTCAACCCGACGTTCTTGGCGCGCACCCGCGACAAGATGCGGCAGTCGATCGCCGAGCAGCTCAGTCTCATCCGCCTGTTGCGTGCCGGCGACGGCACCAACCCGCTCATCGACTTTGATGGCGACGGCCAGCCCGACAGCTTTGGCGACATTCATCTCGTTGGCCACAGCCTTGGCAGCATGATCAGCACGGTCGTCGCTGCCCTCTCGCCGGAGCTCAAGCGCGTGGTCCTCAACGTACCCGGCGGCCCGCTGACTCAAGTGGTGCGGGAGAGCCCGTTCCTTGGGCCAGACCTCGACCTCCTCATCTACGCGACAGCAAACGCGCCTGGCTTTGGCCTGCTGGGAGAGCAATCGCGCGAGATGCTGCCCGACAACGATGAGCGCGAGCTCTTCAGCCGCGTCGCCGAGACCGTGATTGGCGCTGCTGATCCACTGCTCTTCGCGGCGGCTATCCTCAACGGTCGCTACGGAAACGGGACGCCTCGCCTGCTGATTCAGCTCGCCGAGGGCGACACGGTTGTTCCAAACCCAGCGAACATTCGCTTTGTGAATGCTGTCGCTAGCGGCGCCATCAAGCCCAACGACCTTGTGCAGGTGGCCCCCGCCCTCTTCGAGACCGGCTTGCGGACCGTCGAGGCGCCAAACACTGCGCTGCCACCGCACGCGGTCACGCACTTCGCCGGCGCCCACGGCTTCCTCATCGACTTCGTTGACCAGCCAACAACGGTCTCGGCACAGGGCCAGCTTATCTTCTTTATGGTCCAGGACTAACCGAGCCGCGGCCCGGCGGCCGGCCGGCTAACGTCTCGACGTTCGTGCCGACGCCCCGTTGAACTCGCTCGGCTAACGCGCGCTCAAACCGCGCGTTTTTTTGACGGTTGATCAGCGCCCATTTACCTACAGGACGTGGCGACGCGACGACGCATCGCACACGAGCACTAACGTCGAAGGTGCCGCGAACACTGATGGTTCGCGCCCGACGCCCGCGCGTTCGTCCGGTGGTTCGGTGCCTCTGCGCCGAGGCCGACGTGCGCCCTGAGTAGGAGTTCCTATGTCGCTGGCTCTACAGCCGCTGCGCACCCGTGCGTTCCGCGATCATGCCGCCCCCGTGTTGAAGTGGGCCGGCGGAAAGAAGAAGCTTGTCCCTGAGCTGATCGCCCGCATGCCCGATGACGTCAACCGGTACTTTGAGCCCTTCCTCGGTGGCGCCGCGCTCTTTTTGTCACTGCAGCCCGCAGGTGCCGTGCTCAGCGACATCAACGCGGAGCTCATCAACCTCTACACCGTCATCCAGGACGACGTTGAGGCCCTGATCGTCGACCTGCAGCGCCATCGCTACGAGAAGGAATACTTCTACGCGACGCGCGCCACCGACCCCCGCGGCCTCACGCCGGTCGAGCGTGCATCGCGAACGGTGTTCCTCAACCGCACGTGCTTCAACGGGCTCTATCGGGTCAACCGCAAGGGACAGTTCAACGTGCCCTTCGGGCGCTACACCAACCCACGCATCTGCGACGAGCCGCGCTTACGCGCAGTGCACGACGCCATGCAGGGCATCACGATCGCCCATCTTCCGTATGCCGAGGCGGTAGAGAGCGCGAAGGACGGCGACTTCGTGTACTTCGATCCACCCTACGACCCGATCACGAAGACAGCGAACTTCACCGCCTACACCCGTCACGCGTTCGGTCCGCAGCAGCAGCGCGAGCTGCGCGATACGTTCAAGAAGCTCGGTGAGCGCGGGGTGATGTGCATGCTCAGCAACAGCGACACGCCGTTCATCCGCGAGCTCTATGGCGAGTTCCGAATCGACACCGTCATGGCGAGCCGCGCGATCAGCCGCAGCGCGAGCGGCCGCAAGCCTGTGCGCGAGGTCATTGTCACCAACTACTAGCCCCAAAACAAGCGCTCTTCCCGGCTGCGGCTGCCGCGAAGTGCCCTCTGTCCGCCGCTGTCGGACGACTACTCGTCGTCGGTCGGCGGCGTCTGTGCGTCAAGGTCGGTTGGCTGGAGGCTGACGACGAGCGCGCCGTTCGCGCAGACTGTGAGGGTGTCGTCGAAGCTGCCGGCAATGAGCGCTTCACTTCCCTGCTCGCGCTCCAGCCGTTCCTGGGTGGTCGCGAGATCGGCGAGCTGGTCATCGGCGACGAGGAACACGACGCGATGCCAGGCGCCCTGCAGCTGCACCTCGAAGGGGGGGCACGCGCAAGGCGTCGGGTTGTGGCGCACACGATGCGGCCCGTCAGCAGCAGCCGCGGCACGGTCTCGGACCACCTGACTGTAGCTGTCGACAACGCTCGGCTTCTTCCGTGCGTCCGAGCTCGCGCACGCGCTCACGGCCAGGGCCGCAACGGCGCCAATGGGGTATCGTGCACGACGGGAGAACTTCAGCAGCCTGCTAGAGAACATAGACCACCACCACCACCACGGCGCACCAGGCAGCGATGTTGAGCAGGAAGAGACGGTCCTTGAGCATCAGGTCGGTCGGGCTCTTGCCCTCATCCGAGCGCTCTGTCAGCTGGTGGAAACGGAAGAGTCCGTAAACGACGCACGGGATGGTCCAGACCAAGTCACGCGGGTCGAAGAGGCGTCCTACCTGAGTTCCCACCAGGGTGAATGCGACGTAGCAAGCCAGGGTGCTGGCCGCGAGGATCCACATCGCGGGACGCACATGCTTGAGGTTGTAGCGGCTGAGGACCCGCCGCTGCTTGGCGGCCCCAGACCCAGCCTGCAGCAGCTCATGCTTGCGCTTTCCGAGACCGAGGTAAGCGGCCAGGAGGAAAGTGCAGACCAAGATCCACGCCGTCATCGGGACGTCGATCGCGGCGGCACCGCCCCAGAGTCGCAGCAGAAAGCCCGAGGCGATGCAGAGCACATCCACGAAGGGCACGTGCTTGAGCGCGAACGAATAGCCGACGTTGAGCACGAAGTAGCTCAAGCCAATGGCGGCGAAGTCCAAACCGAACGCGAACGAGAGCCCAATCGTCGCGATGAGCAGAATCGCCAAGGCGAGTCGCGCGGCCGGCATCGGCAGCTTTCCGGACGCAATCGGACGAAAGCGCTTGGTCGGGTGGACGCGGTCGCCTTCGACGTCGACGAGGTCGTTGAGAATGTAGACGCAGCCCGACAGCACGCTAAAGAGCGCGAACGCCCCCGCCGCGCGAATGACATCGGCTGTGACGAGGGCGTGCTCGGCAAAGACCAGCGGCGCGAGCACGAAGCAGTTCTTCACCCACTGGTGGGGACGCATCGCCTTGAGCACCTGCCAAGGAATGGCAGCAGCCGTGGTTGAGCTGTCGGTCTCCGTTCGTCCGCTCACTGGGGTCGTCGCACGAGGTCCACGCGGTTCTTGGCGTAGTAGGCCGTGAGCCGCTCGAGGTAGTCCGCGCGTGACTTGCCGACTTGGTCGACCGCGGCAAGGATCTGCTTGTAGCGAGCCTCAACGTTGTCCTCATTGACAGCATCCGCATAGGCAACGAAGTCGTCGCGGACCTTGCTGTAGGCGTTGCGTAGGATCGCGTGGATCTCTTTGAGGGCGGCGCTCTCGGTGGGCATCGCGTCGAGGGAGGCGAGGTAGCTGTCGAGCGCTGGCATCACGCGAGTCTTGAGGTCACCTCGGTAGTGGCTGATGTTTTTGTGCTCGTTGGCATCCTTCCAAGCCGCGACGAACTTTTTCTGAAGGACGTCCACATCGGCGACCTTGGCAGAGTAGGCCTTGATGGCAGCCTGCTCGGTCGCGATCTCGCGCTCCAGCTCGGACGGCTTGTTGACGAGGTCGCAGCCGGACATCGACAGCGACGCGAACGTGGCCGCCAGCACCGCGAGCGTGCAGGAAGCAACGAGTGATTGGGGGACAGACAGCGGCATAGGTTCCTCGAGTCGGCACGGAGCGACACACGGGTGATACACGATTTCCGCAGCGACAGCATGCCCCGTTTGAACAGCATTCGGCTCGACGAATGGTGTGCACGACAGAGCGGTCAGCCGGCGGAGGCCATCAGATCTTGCGGTAGATGGTGCGGGTGGCGATCCCTAGCAGCTGCGCGGTCAGCTTCTTGTCGCCCTTGGTTGCCGCCAGCGTCTCGCGGATGACCATCCGTTCGATGTCTTCGAGTGGCGTGCCAATCGGCACGATGAGCTGTTTTGCTGCGGCATCCCCGGCCCGAATCTCAGACGTGAGCTCGTCGGCGGTGATGGTGTCACCTCGACACAGCACAACCGCGCGCTCGATCGCGTTCTCTAGCTCGCGGACATTGCCGGGCCAGTTCCACGAGATGAGAGCCTCGACAGCCTCTCTGCTGATGCCGACCACGCGCTTGTTGTTCTTGTCGGCGTAGACCTTGAGGAAGTAGTGGGCCAGCAGCGGGATGTCGTCTTTGCGGTCACAGAGCGGCGGCAGCTGAATCGAGATGACGTTGAGCCGGTAGAAGAGGTCCTCGCGAAACCGCCCAGCCTCGACCTCGGCACGGAGGTCCTTGTTGGTCGCGGCGACGATCCGCGCGTCGACCCGCAGCGTCTGGGTGCCGCCAACCCGCTCGAACTCGCCTTCCTGGAGCACGCGGAGAAGCTTCACCTGAACCTGCGGACTCATCTCGCCGAGCTCGTCGAGGAAGAGTGTTCCGCCGTCGGCCAGCTCAAAGCGCCCTTCCCTGCGCTGGTTGGCGCCTGTGAAGGCACCCTTCTCGTGGCCGAAGAGCTCCGCCTCCAAGAGCGTCTCTGGGATGGCCGCGCAGTTGAGCGCAATGAACGAACGACCCGCGCGCCGTGAGTGCCGGTGGATGGCGCGGGCGAAGAGTTCCTTGCCGGTGCCGCTCTCGCCGTAGAGCAGGACCGTGGCGTTCGACGGCGCGACCTGGCGCACCATGTCCATGGTCTGCCGCATCGCTAGCGAGTTGCCGATGATCGAGCGGTCCCGACGACTGTCCTGAAGCTCGGCACGCAGCGCGAGGTTTTCCATCACCAGCGACTGCTGGTTGAGCGCTCGGCGGACGGCCTTGACGATCTGAATGCGCTTGAAGGGCTTGGTCACGAAGTCCCACGCCCCCTCCTTCATCGCGTCAACAGCGGTCTCGACCGTTCCGTAGGCGGTCATCAGGATGATCTCGGTCTCGGGTGAGACGGTCTTGGACGCGCGCAGGAGCTCCACGCCGGTCATTCCTGGCATCATCAGGTCGGTCAGGCAGATGCTCACGCGCCTCCGACGCAGGACGTCGAGCGCTTCTCGGCCATCGTTGGCCGTGACAACGTCGATCTTCTCGCGCTTGAAGATACGCTCGAGGCTCTCGAGGTTGGACCGGTCGTCGTCGACGATCAGCATGGTTTGAGGCAGCGTGCTCATGGCTCTCCCTTGGTTGATGACAAAAAGGCAACCCCGGTTGCCATCGTGTCAATCCCCCGGCTGTCGATGACAGGCCGCAACACGTCCGCAACCCCGCGATGCAGGCGGCAGCGCGGTGGATGTAAAAAAAACGTCGCAAGTGTGAATCGAGTTGAATCTTCTGGGGCCGACATCCGTCGGTATCCAGCGGCAGTTGAGCGCGAACCAATCTTGCGCGGAGGACAATGTGATGATCCGAGTACTAAGTCTTACAGCGGGAGCGCTGATGCTCGCCGGAGCCGCGGGCTGTTCGTCCGATCTGGACTTCGAGCGCGACAGCAACCTCGACGATATGGTGTGCGACAACACCGGTTGTTTCGCGTGCGCGGACGACGGTGACTGCATTGAGTATCGCTGCGAGGCGACGCACCAGTGCCCGATCGACCGCGTTTGCGGCATCGACAACCGGTGCATCCCAGGCAGCGCGTCCCCCGGCGATCCTGGGCCGACTGAGCCGAAGACCGGCTGCACGGCTCACACCGACTGCGCTGATGGCGAGATCTGCACCCTTGAGGGCGACTGCGTCACCAGCCCTGGAGGCGGACCGACCGACCCCACCGACCCCACCGACCCCACGGATCCGACCGACCCGACCGACCCGACCGACCCCAACGACCTCCCCGATCATCCCGATGACGCGTGCACTCACAACAAGGACTGCGGCGCCGCCGGTGCCTGCCTCAACGGCGGCTGCTACTTTGAGTGCCTAGCCGACAACAGCTGCCCGCCAGGCCAAGCCTGCACGGAGGGTCAGTGCTGGCCAACCGAGACTCCCGAGAACACCTGCACGTTCAACGGCGAGTGCGGCACCTCCCATGTTTGCCTCGAAGGCACGTGCTTTGAGACCTGCGAAGAGACGCTCGACTGCCCGACCAATCAGAAGTGCGACGCTGGCAAGTGCATCGCCGACCTCTCGCCGGTCATCCAGTGCAGCGGCGCTGGGTCCTGCGCGATGAGCGAGGGCTGCTTCGACGGCAAGTGCCTCACTTCGTGCGCCGAGTCGGCCGCTACCTGCGGTGGTGCTGAAGCGTGCAGCTTCGGCTTCTGCCAGCAAGTCGTGACCTGCTTCAATCAGGCGGACTGCGGTGGCCGCGACTGCCTCGACGGCTCCTGCCAGGAGTAGTCGAAGCCCGGACCGACCGAGCCCGCGCTCCGACGCGTTCCGCTCGGCGTTAAAGAGGCCGCGCCCTTGGGTGCGGCCTCTCTTCGTTTGTGTGACGCCGGTGTTCGCCGCGCCTTCGCGCCGACACCCCGAATAAGGCGACCTTCCAGCGTGTCCGCCCGCGCGGGTGATGAGGCGCAACGTTCGTGGGAGCGCGCGGGCTCGCGCCGCGCCGACGCCGGCCGGATCGGCGCGGCCCCTAAGGCCCGCTGAGCACGTGGGCGCTGAGGTGCTCTCGCAGCATCTTGAGCGCGGACTTCGGCACGCTATGGCGACCCGAAAACGTCGCGCCCTTCGCCGGGAGCCCAAGCTCGTTGAGCCGCTTCAACGCAGCCTTGGAGCGCTCAGGCGCGATGACGGTGTCTTTGTCACCCCACACAACCAGGGTTGGCGGCCCTGCCGTGTGAGGTCCGCCGAGGGGACCCTCCATCAGGTAGCCCGACAGCGCGACGGCCGCACGGAAGAGCTCCGGGTGACGCGCGACCGCGTGCATCGACACGACCGCGCCCTGGCTGAACCCGTAGAGGGCTGGCTTGGGCGAGCCGGGGTAACGCTTCTGGACAGCCTTGGCGAGCTCCGCAAGCTCTGCCACCCGTGCGTCCACTTGGGCCCGCTTGGACGTGCTCTTCACGTCGTACCACTGCTTGCCGTTGCGCGGCCCGTAGAAGAGCGGTGGGTCCAAGACCAGCGTACGGACCGGAAGGTCCACCATGTGAGCTAAGCGCGCGAACGCCTCCGCCCGGTCGCCCCGACCGTGGAGAGCCCACACCATCGGGGCTGTCGGTGGTGCCGACGGCGGCTCGACGACGCGGTAAGGCATCGGCCCGACCGTCACCCCGCTGTGCTCATCGAGCCGGACCGCTCGCGTTGGGCTCGCGACAGCGCTCGGCCGTGTGGACGGCGCCGTCTGAGTGCTTGGCTTCGCCGGTGACGGACTGGAAGACGCGGGTGAGGCCGCCGCTTGCTCGGGCGGCGACTCGCTGGTGGTTGCCCCCCCAGAGTCACGACATCCGGCGAAGGCGACAACAAAGACACTGAGCGCTACGAGCGTTGATTTTGCCATTTTGACAATCTAGCCGGGTCGCGCACGCATGCCCATGCCAAATTGGCGGGTTCCAACCGGTGATTTGGCCGTTGCCAGCAGGGCCAAATGGGGCGATGACCCATACAGCATCACGTGATATGAACTCGACGCCGCCGCCGGCCGGCTTGGCATGCCCCTTGCACTAACCTCGGGACACTATGTTCAGCGTTCTCAAGAAATACACCTGGGTCTTCAAACTTGGCGCCGTCGCGCTGGTCGCGCTTTTGACAGCGATGACCGTCAACGACTTCGTCGCAAGCAAGCTGTTCAGCGTCCCGAAGGGGCCCGCTGTTCAACAGGCTGCGACCGCCAGCAAGACCGCGACAGCCCTCGGCCGTGTGGCCGCCATGGAGGACGCAACCGGCACCCTTCGTGACCGCCGAATCTTCAGCCTCAACGTTGAAGACGAAGACGAGGGTGCGGCCAAAGAGGAAGAGAAGCCGAAGGAAGACGAGAAGGAAGAGCCCAAAGAAGAGCCTAAGGGCGAGCTTGATGAGAGCACCCTTGGGATCCAGCTGGTCGGCACCGTGGTCTCACCGATCCCCGAAGACTCCTTGGCCTACATGACCGTTGAAGGCGAGACCCAAGCCGGCTGGGTCGGCCGCGAGCTGCTCGAGGGCAAGGCCAAGGTCATTCGCATCGAGCCGCGCCACGTGGTCCTGCAGGAAGACTCGAAGTTCACGGTTCTCAAGCTGTGGGGTGACAAGGTCGCAGCCGCACCCAAGGGCCGCAGCGGTCTTCGCGCGACGTCGCGACCCGGCCTCGTGCCGAAGAACGGGCTGCGCTCGAAGAAGGCAACGCCGAAGAAACCGATCGCTCCGACCAACCGACGCAAGACGTTCCAAGACGGCATCAAGAAGACGGGCGCCTACGACTACCAGATCGACCGAAAGATGATCGACGAGCAGCTCAAGGACCTTGGCAAGCTCCAGTCGGAGGCACGCGTTGTGCCGCACTACAAAAACCAGAAGTACGAGGGCTTTAAGCTCGTCGGTGTGCGACCGGGCAGCCTCTACCGCGCCATCGGCATCCGCAGTGGCGACGTCATCAAGTCGGTCAACGGCACCGCCATCGACAGCCCCAACAAGGCCATCGAGCTCTTCGAGCAGCTCAAGAACTCATCGAACATCAAAGTCGACATTGAGCGACGTGGACAAGCCAAGACGCTGGGCTACGCGATCAAATGACGCACACACAACACACCAAACGCGACGGTCTCGTCGCGCCGACACCACTTGTTAACGGTCGACTTCCACAGGTTCGACCGCTCTTCCAGGAAGCGAAAAGGAATCGCATGCGACGTGCCATCCGGGCCGCCTTCTCCGTCACGGCGGTCATGATTTTCTGTGCACCACCAGCACTGGCGCAACCGAAGCCGACGCCCGGGACACTCCCGGGGAGTGCCGGCGCGACGCCATTCAAGCCACGCGCCACGCCGCCACTGATCCGCCCTGGGGCGGGGAGACGCAGCATCAAGACGCCAGCCGGCCGCCCGCTGAGCGGGCGCCCGGGGGTGTTGGACACGGGTGGCAGTCGCCCGGTCAAGTTCAACCCAGGAGGCGCGACGCCGGCCACGACCGTGGCAGAGCCGTCGCCCTCGCCAGGTGGACCAGCCCCTCCCGGGGCCGCGCCGAAGATCGAAGACATCATCGAGTGGAAGTCGAACTTCGAGCAGGGCATCAAGTGCCGCAAGCTGCCGCTCGACACGAAGATCCGGCTCGACTTCAACGAGATCAGCCTGGGCGATCTCACGAAGTTCATCTCGTGCGTGACCGAGCAGAACTTCCTGCTGACGGGGGGCGCCAACAAGAACGCGACGGTGTCGATCCTGTCGCCCAAGCCGGTGAGCGCGTACGAGGCTTACAAAGCGTACCTCTCGGCGCTCGAAGCGAACGGCCTCACGGTGGTGCCTAATGGCAACTTCCTCGAGATCGTCCCCGCCGGCGAGGGGCGGCAACAGGGAGCGCCGATCTACGGCCGCAAGGGCAGTGGCCCCAACACCGACCAGATGATCACCCGGCTGATTCAGCTCGACCACGTCCAAGCTGAAGAGATCCTGCCGGTCATCGACAAGTTCAAGGGCAAGGCGTCGGACGTCACCGTCTACGCACCGACCAACACGATCATCCTGTCGGACACCGGAGCAAACATTCGTCGGGTCTTGCGCCTGATTAAGGACCTCGACGTCCCGATCGGCAAAGACAAGATCTGGATTCGGCCCGTCATCAACGCGAGCGCTGGCGAGATCGTCAATCTCCTGCAGCAGATCCTCGGCGACGCGGGCAAGACGACCACCGCGAAGCGGGTCACGACCAAGCGGAACACACGGACTTCCAAGACACGTGCCAAGACGAAGAGCTCGCCCTCGTCTGTGGTCGGCTCGCGGACGGACCTGGCGAACGTCTCAGTCTCGAAGATGATCGCCGACGAGCGCACGAACTCCATCATCTTCGTCGCAACTCGGACCAGCTACCTTGCGGTCGACAAGATCATCCGACGTATCGACGTGAAGATCCCGGGTGAAGGCTCGATTCACATTCACTCCCTCGAGAACGCCGACGCCGAAGAGCTCGCACAGACCCTGACGGGGCTGACTCAGGGCGCAGGACGACGGCCAACCGGCGGAGCTCGAGGCTCTAACGCTGGTGTCGGCAGTGGGGCTGGTTCGCTCTTCGAGGGCGAAGTGAAGATCACCGCCTACACGCCGAAGAACTCGCTTGTGATCGAGTCGTCGCTCAAAGACTACCTGTCGCTGCAAAAGGTTATTCGCCAGCTCGACGTGCGTCGTAAGCAGGTCTACGTCGAGGCGATGATCATGGAGATCTCGCACAACAACGATAAAGACGTTGGCTTTGGCGGGCTCGCAGGCCTGCCGATGAGCGCGATCGGCGAGCAGTCGGGTGTTGTCTTCGGCTCCGGTGGCTTCGACCTTGCCGGCGGCCTCGACACCATCGCATCAGGCGGTGGTGCAGCTGGACTCATCATCTCGCCGGAAGACCTCGGCATCGATGGCCTCTCCGAGGGCGGCTTCTCGCTCTCAGCGCTTGGGTTCACGCTCAAAGCGCTGCAGACGACCACCAACCTCAACGTGCTCTCGACGCCACACATCCTGACGCTTGAGAACGAAGAGGCGGAGCTCCAGGTTGGCCAGCGGCGCCCCTACCAGTCGCAGAGCCTCGGTGGCTTGGGCAACCTCGGCAGCCTTGGCAGCCTCGCGGGCCTCGCAGGCACCACCGGCACGAACGCGGCCAGTGCTCTTGGCGGCCTCGGAGGCCTCGGCAGCCTTGGCAGCCTCGGCGGCGTGGGCAACGTCCAGTACATCGACATCGACCTGACCTTCAAGATCAAGCCCCAGGTCAACGCGAGCAACTTCGTGCGGCTCGAGATCGACCAGAGCATCGACGACTTCGACGGGCTCGGTGTTGGAGACGCGCCGATCACGTCCAAGCGCCAGGTGAAAAACGTTGTGGTTGTCCGTGACGGTCAGCCGGTCGTCATCGGCGGACTGGTTCGCGACAAGGAGACCGAGACGGTCAACAAGGTCCCGTTCCTCGGCGACATCCCGCTCATCGGCCTGCTCTTCCGTCAGACCCAGACCACGGTTGAGAAGCGCAACCTCCTGATGATCATCATTCCGCACGTCATCAAGGACCCCAGCGACCTCAAGCGCATCTACGAGCGCCGCCGCGAGGAGTACCGCGAGTTCTCGCGCATCATGGCCGAGCGCAAGAAAGAGTTCGAGGGCGAGATGGACTACCGCAAGAAGAGCGGCATGCTGCACGACATCCACAAAGCGGTGTCGCGCTCGCGCGCCGACCGCGAAGTGCGAGAGCGCGCGATCTTCGAGGCGAGCGAGGTCGACACGGTCGGTCCTCCCGAGACCCACGACATCCAGTACGACCCGCGTCGTAAGAAGCGCGGTAAGCGCGGCAAGGGCAAGAGGTAGACACGATGGCGACCGCGACCTCCAGCCTGTTTGAGCGCCGCACACTCGGAGCGATCCTCGTCGACATGGGTGTGATCTCGAGCCAGACGCTCGAGCAAGCCAACGAGCAGCTCGCCGAGCGCGGCGGAAAGCTTGGCGAGATCCTCATCGGTATGGGTGAGGTCGACGAGTCCCAGCTCGCCCAAGGCCTCTCTGAGCAGTTTGGCTTCGACTACGTGAGCGAGCTCGATGTCGACACCATCGACCCCAAGCTCGTTGCCGACCTGAACCTCGCGTATGCGCGCAACAACGTGGTGCTGCCGCTGAGTCAGGACGAATGGGCGGTGCGCGTCGCCGTCGCCGATCCCCTCAACACCTTTGGCATCGACGACATTCGGACGCTCTTCGACAAAGAGGTCGAGGTGGTCATCGCGCCGCGCAAGGTGGTGATGGACGCCATCCACCTTATCTTCGACCGCCGCGCGGCGGCCGACCAGGTTGTCGACGATCTCGACGCGGAAGACCTCGACGGCTTCGCCGAAGAGCTGACGTTCGACGACAAAGACATCCTCGACGAGGATGACGAAGCGCCCATCATTCGACTGGTGAACTCGGTCCTAAGCCAGGCCATCAAAGAGCGTGCCAGCGATATCCACATCGAGCCGTACGAGAAAGACATCCTCGTGCGTTTCCGAAAGGACGGTGTCCTAAAAGAGATCGTTCGGGCACCGAAGCGCTTCCAGGCCTCGATCGCCAGCCGCATCAAGATCATGGGCAACCTCAACATTGCCGAGAAGCGGCTGCCTCAGGACGGCCGCATTCGCATCAAGATCGCAGGGCGCGACGTCGACCTGCGTCTGTCGACCGTGCCAACGACGCACGGCGAGCGGATCGTGCTTCGTATCCTCGATAAGTCTGCGATCCTTCTCGACCTTGAACAGCTGGGCTTTCGGCCGGAGAACCTTGACACCATCGAGGAGCTTATCAAGCGACCGCACGGCATCATCCTGGTGACCGGGCCGACCGGCTCCGGCAAGACGACGTCGCTCTACGCGGCGCTGTCGCGCATCAACACGCCCGACCGAAACATCCTCACCGTGGAAGACCCGGTCGAGTACCAGCTCCCTGGCATCGGCCAGATGCAGGTGAACAAGAAGATCGACTTCACCTTCGCCCGCGGCCTGCGCGCCATCTTGCGCCAGGACCCCGACGTCGTGCTCATCGGTGAGATTCGTGACCTGGAGACTGCCGAGAACGCAGTCCAGGCCTCGCTCACCGGCCACCTTGTGTTCGCCACACTCCACACCAACGATGCCCCTGCAGCGTTCACACGACTGACCGACATGGGCGTGGAGCCCTTCTTGTCGGCCTCCTCGGTCATTGCGATCCTGGCCCAGCGCCTGGTTCGCAAGCTCTGCAAGATCTGCAAAGTGCCCTACACGCCGCTCGTGGATGAGCTGATCAAACTCGGTGTCGACAACCCCGAGACCGCCCGCCACGAGCACCAGTTCTTCCAGGCGGTGGGCTGCTCCGAGTGCTTTGACTCGGGCTACCGCAGCCGGATGGGCATCCACGAGCTTCTGATCGTCGACGACGACATCCGCACGCTTGTCATGAAGAACGAGCCCGTCAACCTCATCAAGAAGGCCGCGGTCGGCAAAGGCATGCGCACGCTGCGTGAGGACGGAGCTGCCAAAGTCATGGCGGGGCATACGTCGATCGATGAGGTCATGCGCGTCACGGCCGAGGATCGATAAGCGATGCCCGTTTACGAATACAGAGGACTGACGACCGCGGGCAAGGCGACCAACGGCCTGCTCGATGCAGACAGTCCGCGTGCCCTAAAAGACCGTCTGCGACGGGAGGGCGTCTTTCTCTCGGAGTACGTCGAGACCAAGCAAGGCTCAACACGACGGGGCGCTGGCGGAAAGAAGGCCAAGGGCTCTCGCGAAGTCAGCTTCGGAAAGCTCTTTGAGAAGGTCAAGATCCTCGAGGTCAGCGAGGTAACGCGTCAGCTCGCGACCTTGGTGCGAGCGGGCATCCCTGTGGTCGATTCGATCGGCGCGATCAGTGAGCAGCTGGAGAACCCGCTCTTTAAGCGGGTGCTCTCGGAGGTCCGCCGTGCCGTCAACGAGGGCTCCTCGCTAGCGAACGCCATGAAGAAGCACCCGAAGGTGTTCTCGACGCTCTACGTCAACATGGTCGCAGCAGGCGAGCAGTCCGGCACGCTCGACATTGTCTTCGAGCGACTCGCCGACTTTACCGAAGGCCAAGTCCGTCTTCGCTCCAAGCTCATGGGCGCGATGATGTACCCGTGCATCATGATCGGGCTCGGCTTCGTGATTGTCGCGATGATGATGCTCTTTGTGGTGCCGCAGATTCAGGAGCTCTTCGACCAGATGGGCGGTGAGCTGCCGCTCATCACGCGAATCCTCATCGGCGCCAGCGAGTTCTTCCAGAGCTACTGGTGGTTGATGGGCATCGGAATGGCCGTGTTCATCTGGTGGTTTAATAAGTGGCGCGTGTCGGAAAAGGGCAAACCGAAGTTCGACGCATGGCTGCTGCGCGTGCCGATCTTTGGACCTCTCATTCGCATGGTCAATGTGACCCGCTTCGCGCGGACACTCTCCACTCTCCTGGAGTCGGGCGTGCCCATCCTCAACGCACTCTCCATTGTGCGGTCCATCATGGGCAACCAAGTCATTGCCGACGTCATCGAGGAGGCTCGGGAGGCCGTTAAAGAGGGCCACTCCATCGCCGAGCCCCTCAAGCGCTCGGGTCAGTTCCCGCCGATGGTCGTTCATATGATCGCGGTCGGCGAGAAGTCCGGAGAGCTTGAGACCATGCTCACCAACGTCGCGGAGAGCTACGAGATGCAGGTCGAGTCTAAGGTGACTCAGCTCACGAGCATCCTAGAGCCCCTGATGATCGTTGTGATGGGCGTCGGCGTGGCCTTCATGGTCTTCGCCATCATCATGCCGATGCTTGAGATGAACAAGCTCGCAGCGGGTGGAGGCTGAGATGCGCCGCTTCACCCAGCGTGCGACCCGCCTTGGCCTCTCTCGGGGCGAGCTCTGGCTGGTCACTGCCGTGTCCATCAGCATCGCGCTTGCGATTGCCGTCTTCGCCACGATCGCTCTTGCCACCGACAACCCGAAGCGCTCGCCGGTCGCACCGGTTCCCAACCCCTTTCCAGTCCTGAGTGGCGTCGACACCGCACCACTCACAGCGTCAACACCCGAAAACTTCGCCCAAGGAGGCCCCCATGCAACCGACTGATGTCAGCACCCACACCGCTCCACTCCAGACGTCCGAGGAGCTCGTCTCCGTCGACGGCCAGCACGACGACACCCCGACCGTCGCCAGCCTGCTCGATCCGGCGCGTCGCGTCGCCCAACGCGGCATGACGATCATCGAGATCATGGTCGTCGTCGCCATCATCGGCATCATCGGCACCGCCATCGCCTTTGGCGCGACCGCGCTCTTTGGTGATGCCCAGGCCGAGGCTGCGAAGACGCAGATCTCCAGCATCGCGAAGGGACTGGACGTCTACTACCTCAAGCATCGCGAGTACCCGGACAACCTCCAAGCGCTCGTCGAAGAGGGCAAGATCAAGGAGAAGCAGCTCAAGGACCCGTGGAAGCAGGACTTCGTCTACAACGTCGTCAGCGCCCGCAAGTACGAGCTGTGCTCGGCCGGTGAAGACAAGTCGTCCGGCACAGCCGACGACGTCTGCAACGACTAGCGTGCTCATCACGGGTCCGCGCACGTCTTGACGCGCGCGGGCGCCGTGGGGCCCTGGTTCGTGCGCCCCCTCCCCTCTCATAGCAAGAAGGCTCGATACATCGAAAATGCAGCGGCTCTCCTCCCAGATCGAAGCGTGTCACGTGCCGAGCGCACGCGAGCGCGGCATGACGATCGTCGAGCTGATGGTGACCATCGCCATCATCGTGCTCTTCATCGCCATTGGCATCGTCGGCATCGGCGCGGTTCGGGACGCGGACGTTGACGCGACGGCGTCGGTCCTCGCGGGCGCATCGCGCTACGTCTACACGCTCGCCATTCACACCAACAAGACCCATCGGTTGGTGATCGACATGGACGAGAAGAAGTTTTGGACGGAAGTGGCCGAGGCTGACGACCCATGCGCGCGCTACATTCCCGAGGGCAACTACGACGACCAGAATCCCCAGCTGGGCGAGGACGGACAGCCCGCGCAGCGCGAGGGGATCAACCGACTCGATAGCGCCGAAGAGATCGCTGAGACGGCGGCACGCTCGGCGTTCAAGCGCGACGACCACAGCTTGCTCAAGCGCGAGTTCCGCCCCAGCACCAACATCACGGGCGTCATCACCGAGCACCACCAGTCGATGCAGACAAGCGGACGCGCGGCCATCTACTTCTACCCCACGGGACGCGCCGAGCGCGCAATGATCTGGGTGGGCGAGGAGTCTGACGAAGACATCGAGCCGCCAACCTACACGCCGGAGCTGACCATTCAGCTCCACTCGCTGGGCCGCGTCACCAGGACGCCGGAGGTCCTGCTCGAGTCCGACTTTGCCCGCAAGGATGAGCGATGATCGGGCCTGCGGACACACCGAGCGCCAGAGCGACCTCCGCGCGACACGCGGACCGCGGGTTCTCTCTCATCGAGGTGCTCGTTGCCTTGGGGATCTTGTCGTTTGTGATGGTTGGCGTGGCTGCGAGCCAAGGCGACTCCATGCAAAAGGCCGCTGAGGTCATCAACCTGACGACCGCCACGCAGCTGCTCGAAGGCGTCGTCTTGGACCTCGAGGAGGAGTACCGCCTCGATGGGTTCCCGTCGAACCCGCTGGAAGCTCGGCAGTGTGACCTGCCGCGCGACTTCCGAAACTTCGACTGCGAGTACGACCTGCTGATGCTGGAGATGGGCGCTGACAACCTCGGCTCCCTCGGCGCAGAGGCCAACGAGAACATCACCGGCTCTCCGCTGATGACCGCCTTTTGCAGCGGTGGACCAAGCGGCATGGAGCCGGTCGACCCGGCCGTAGCGCTGGCGAACCTTGCTCAGAACGGCCAAGACCTGCCCTCGAGCATCGCGATGATGGCGCCACTGCTGGACCCCGGCTTTCAGCAGATCTGCGGGCTGAACCTGTCGAAGATGTGCAGCAACACGCAGATGATCACGAGCTTCATTCCAACCATCGTTGAGCAAGCCGCAGCCAGCACGCGCAAGCTCGTGATTCGGCTCTCGTGGCATGGCGGCGACGGCGACGAGATGGAGCGCTCGGATCGGACGCTTGAGATCGAGACCTACATCACGGCCGTCCCGAAAGCCGAGGACCAGAACTAGTGGTGCGCGGTCTGTCCCATAGCGTCCGGATCGACGGACGCCGCGACGCTCAGCGCGGCATGACGCTCATCGAGATCGTGGTCGCGGTTGCTGCGATGTCGCTGCTTGGCACGCTTGCCTACGGCGTCTTGATGACCACGATCCGTACCCAGGAAGACGCGCAGACCATCCAAGAGCGCTACCACGCCGGCCGCATCGCCATCGAGCGAATGAAGCGTGAGCTGACGATGGCGTTTGTGAGCCTCCACCAAGCTGAAGACCAGCGGACCCAGACGCTCTTTGAGGGCGAGCGCAGTCGGTTGGTCTTCAACACCGCCGCTCACGAGCCGCTCAAGCGAAACGCTCGGCAGTCCGATCAGCTCGAGGTGGAGTACGCCTTGAAGTCGGTCAGGGGCCGTGACGGCTACCAAACCGACGCGTTGATTCGCCGGGTGAAGTTCCACATCGACGACCGCCCTGGTGATGGCGGCCGCGAAGAGGTGCTGGTCGAGGGCGTCCGGAAGCTCGAGTTCGAGTACTTTGATGAGTTTCGCGAGGACTGGACCAACGACTGGGAGGTCCGTGTCGACGACGCCGAGGAGATGCGGGACTCGCTCAAGCAAGTCCAGGAGATGCGCGACAAGATCGACGACCTAAGAAACGCCGAGCCCGCAACGACCGGTATCGCTGGTCTCGCCGGCGCGGCCAAGGACGTCGCAACGGCCTCTGCTGCCGACGAGATCGTCGACGAGGCGGAGCTTGAGCTACTCGACGGCCTGGTGCTGCCCGCGAGGGTGCGCGTGAAGATGGTGCTCGTTGACCGCGATGACTCTGAGTACCTCATCGAGAGTCAGGTCGAGATCCCGATGACCGATCCTCTCTGGTATTGAGCATGTTGAACCCACCCACCAAGACGCAAGGCCATGACGCCGCACGCGACGAGCAGGAGCCTCTGTCGCTTCGCGATGCCGCGCGTCTCACGTCACGCGCGGTCCGGACGACCGTCCGCAGCGACATTCCCGGTTCCCGGCGCGGCATCGCGCTGCTCGTCGTGTTGGTGCTGGTGGCCATCGTCAGCGCGCTGTCGGTGCAGTTCACCTACAACGCGCGCGCAAACATTTGGATGTCGGGCAACCTCGCCGCGTCGACTCAGGCGCACTATCACGCTCGCAGCGGCATGAAGATCGCGTTGCTCGCCGTCAACGCCAAGAAGAACTTTCCTCAGATGCAGCAGTTTCTGTCGCTGATGGGAAAGAGTGCCGCAAAGCGGCTTGAGATCTGGCAGCGCGCCTGCGAGTTCGTTCAGATCTTTGCCACTGGCAAGGCCGAGTTCTTTGGAATGACGCTGCTCGACTTCTCGAAAGAAGAGGCGGTCGGCGGCCGCATGACGAAGAGTCAGGCCAAGGAAGGCGGCGCGCCCTTCACCTGTAAGGTCACCAGTGAAGACGCACGGGTGAACCTCAACCGCGCAGCGATCACAACCCTCCGCAGCGGGACGGGGGTTGGTGCAAGCAGGACCGTGAACGTGCGGGCGAATGCGTCCAACATCCAGCGTCAAAAGGCCCAGCTCTGGGTCCAGCTCGGCGGGCTCCTACGCCCCATGGTCGAGACCGGTCACTTCGCCTCTGAGGAAGAAGTCCTCGATGTGGTGCTCAACATCATCGACTGGACCGACGCCGACGACTCGCGCAGCGACATCGATCCACAGGGCAACTTCACCGAGTCCAGCGGTGCCGAAGGCGGCGACTATGGCCAGTACGGCTACAGCGCCAAGAACGCCAAGATGGACACCGTCGGTGAAGTCCAGCTGGTCGAGGGCATGACCAGCGACGTCTACTGCAAGATCCGCGACAAGCTCACGGTCTTCGCCACCGACAAGGTCAACGTCAACGACGCCGACCTCGGCATCCTCAAGGGCATCATCTGCCAGGCAATCGAGGACGAGGCGCTGCAAGTTCAGCTCTGCCTGCAGCCTGGGTTGGGTGGCCTAGCGCCGATCGACGAGACGCTGCTGGCGATGGAGAGCTGCCGCCAGCTCAAAAAGCAGGTCTACTCGACGCCGTTCACGTCGATGACCCGCTTCCACAAGTTCTTCCGCGAGTTCCCAGCGGCGATGGGCACGGGAGTGACCCTTCCCATCAAGACCAGCGTCGTCAACCAGCAGCTCGGTGTGCGCACCAAGATGGTGCGGATCGAGACCGAGGGCATCTTCGGCGACACCAAGCGCAAGATGGTCGCCGTGGTCGACACCCAGTCGGGTCAGCTCGTGCATTTTCACTATGAGTAGAGAGCGGTAGGCCTCAATGGCACAACGTATCATCGGATTGGATCTTGGCTCCTGGTCGATCAAGGCGGTCGTCCTAGAGTCGAGCTTACGCAAGTCGACCCTCACGTCGTTCCGAGAGCTCCGGCTGGAGCTCGACGAGACGGGGCGTCCGGCTGAAGACACCTATGCCGAGACGCTTGCGCAAATGATGCAGGCCACCGGCGACAGCGATGCCGTCGGCACCTCGGTGCCTGGCGATCGGGCGATGACCCGCGAGGTCTCGCTGCCGTTTTCCGACGAAAAGAAGATCGGAAGCATCCTGGGCTTTCAGCTTGAGACTGTGCTGCCCAAGGACCTCGACCAGCTCGCCTACGACTACCACATCACCGGACCAGACGAAGACGGCGGTGTGAAGCTCATGTGCCCTGCCGTCGAGCGCACCTGGCTCGACAGCCGCTTAGAGCTGCTTGGCGAGAGCAAGGCCGATCCTCGCTACCTGGGCCTACAGCCGCTGACCAACGCCTACGTGCTGCCGCATCTCAAGCGTGACTCGGAGACCATCGTCGAGAGCGACGAGGAGACCAGCGAGCCTGCGCTGGCGCTCGTCGATGTCGGCCACCAGACAACGACCGTGACCGTTGTCGACCGTGGTGTCGTTACGTCGGTCCGGACGATTCGCCGCGGCGGTCACCAGCTGACAGTTGCGCTGTGCCGCGGACTCAACCTCAGCTATGCCGACGCTGAAGACCTCAAGCACCATGGGATCCGGTTTGACGGCTACCTACCGGAAGGCGTTGAACAGGCCGAGCACGGCGACAGGGCCAGGATCGTCGCCCAGGCGCTCGAGCCCATCTTGCGTGAGATCAAGACCACGCTGGCGGCTCACGAGGGACGCACCGGCCGGCCTGTAGGCAGCGCGATTGTGTTCGGCGGTACCGCCGAGCTACCGGGCGTGGTCGACCTGATCGGCCGCGTTGTCGACGTCCCCGTCGGCACGCCGAAGCCAACCGGGCCAATCTGGGACGGCCTTGATGGCGTCGACGGCGCATCCACCACCGCAGTCGCCGCCGTCGGGATGGCGCTTCAGCACACCGTCGATAACGGCACACACCGGGTCAACTTTCGACGCGGGGAGATGGCGTTCGCGTCTGACTTCAAGGACCTACAGAACCGCCTCGCGTGGGTAGCGCTCCTTGCGGTGGCGCTCCTGGCGCTCTTTTTCGTCCGGAAGTACCTGCAGATCCAACATCTTGAGGGGCAGCAGGCAACGCTCGTCGAGCGCCTCGACACGCACACGGAGCGCGTGATGGAGATGACGTTCGACAACGGCGACGACATCCCAGCGAAGTTCCAGCTGGTTGAGGAGGAGATGCTGGCGCCGGTCGATGCCGAGGCGGACACCGTCTATCCCGAGATGACGGCGTTCAAGATCTTCTACGACCTCACGGCCGCGCAGGAGGACGTGAACCGCGCTGCCAAGGTGGTCGAAGAAGCCGCCAAGGCGACGGAGGAAGGCAAGCCCGACACGCCTGAGGTCCGTGCCGAGATCGAGCTCAAGAGCGTCAACGCCGAGCTGAAAGGCGCGACGGTGAGTGGCGTCGCCTACGACATTGAGACGATCGAGGCATTCGCCGAGAAGCTCCGCGCCCACAACTGCTTCAAGAAGGTCGACCGGCAGGAGACCCGCAAGAATCAGTACGGCGAGCGCAAAGGGTGGATGACCTTCACCATCAAGATCGAAGTGAAGTGCGAAAAGCCAGACGCCAAGGTCGCTGAAGCAGCCGGCGCCGGCAACGGCAAGAAAGGGGAGGAGTAGCCATGGCAGGTCTAGGCGGAGCCTTCTCGCGGCTATCAACACGCGAGAAATACCTGGTCGGCGGGATGCTCGTCGTCCTCTTCCTCGCGCTCGTGTTCTTTGTGAACCTGTGGCTCGGCGGCAAGGTCTCGGCGCTTGAGACCAACGTCGAAGCGGAACGCGCATCTCTGGCCAACATCTACGGCGCCACCGACACCTACGTCGGCCAGCGCGCCAAGCTCAAGTCGTCACGCGACCAAGCGATCGCAAATGAGAAGCTCAATCTCGCAACCGCCATCGCCCAGATCGCCAACGAGATTAACCTCGAGTCGATCGACCGCTACGGCAACCCTGAGGGTCAGAAGCGCGTGAAGGCGTTCTTGGAGTTCAAGGGCGAGAAAGAGACGTCACTGACGAAACGCCGGCGTAACTCAAAGAACCAGTCGACGGCGGGCTACTACCGACGCTCGCAGGAAGTCACGATCAAGGAAAACGCGACGTTCAACGCCATCTACGAGCTCCTCGAGAAGGTCGAGGAGAACAAGAGCATGCTCTTCGTCACAGGCTTACGGCTGGAGCGCAGCCGCAACCACGCCACTCGCGTGCGCAGCGGGACCATCGAGGTCTCCACGTACTTCTACAAGACGGACAAAGAATGAAGAACAACCGAGCACTTCGCTGGATCCTTAAGGGTGTCGGCTACTTCGCGTTCTTCTTGGTGTGCACGGTCTTCTTTGTGCTGTGCACCTTCCCCGACGACAAGGTCAGGGACTTCGCCGAGACCAAGATTCAAGCGGCCACCAACGCTGAGGAGGTCACGATCGGCGAGCTCGACCTCGGCATGCTTGGCGGGGCCACGGTCAAGGATGCGCGCATCGCGTTCAAGCCGTTGCAGCTCAAGACCAAGATCCCTGGCCAGCTCAAAGAAGGACCGGGCCGGCTCCTGCTGGTCGACGAAGCCGAAGTCGACTTCAGCCTCTTCGGCCTGCTCTTCGGGGGTGGCGGAATCGACGCGACGCTGGACGCCACGCTCATGGGCGGCAGCATCAGCGACGCAACGGTCAAGTACGAGCCCGGCGGACCGTTCCGCATCAAGATTGGTGAGATCCAAGACCTGGCGCTTGGCGGCGCGCAAGAGATGCTCGCCGCCACCGGTGTTGCCGACCTAACCGGCAGCATGAGCGGCTCGATCGACCTCTCCTTGCCGCTGACCAAAAACAAAGCGGGCGGCACGGTCGTCAAGCTCGACGAGCTACGCGGCACCGTGGACCTCTTGATCAGCGACGCCGTGCTCCGTCGGCCTCTGATTGAGACCAAGCAGATGGGCAACATGGAGTTCACGGATGTGGACATGGGCGAGATTGCGCTTCGGCTAAAGGCCGACAAAGCGTCCAACATCGCAGCCTACAAGTCGTCGCGAGGCAAGCGCGGTGAGGCCACGGTCTTGCTGCTTGAGGAGTTCAACGCAAGCGGTCCTGACATCGACATCCAGGCAGCACCGCTGTCGGCGATCACGGTTCAACCGAACCAACAGCTCAAAGATGCGTCGGCGAACATCCACCTCGCCGTGAAGGTCAAAGACCGCTTCATCGACAAGAAGATTCCTGACGATAACGACCCGAAGAAGATGCAGCAGCCGAACAAGGGCCTTCGCTTCATGATGAAGCAGCGCCCGCTCAGCTCAGCCGTGAAAGACGGTGTGTTCGGATTCGGAATCACTGGGCGGCTTGGCAAGGTCAAGGCTGCACCAGAGCGTTCGCGGCTTCGCGGCGGGTTCACCAAGCGCAAGGTCAAGATCGACCGCCCCGAAGACCCGCCGAAGGCGAGCGCCACGCCTCCGCGACCGACGCCGAAGCCCCGCGCAGCAAGGCCGAGCAGCGCGAAAGACGCAAAGAGTCGCTTCGGCCGCACAACGAGCGCGCTGAGTCCCCGCGGCACCACATCGAAAGCGGCCCGACGTATGCCCATGAAGAAAGCGACTCCGAAGCGTCCGCCCCGCCCCGCCCCGAAGCCAGAGCCCGTCGCTGACGACAGTGAAGTCGAGGACGAAGAAGGCGAAGATGAAGAAGAGGGCGAAGAGGGCGAAAGCGAAGAGGGCGAAGGCGAAGAGGGCGAAGGCGAAGAGGGCGAAGGCGAAGAGGGCGAAGGCGAAGAGGGCGAGGAAGAAGAGGGCGAAGAAGAAGAGGACGACTCGGAATAGTCCTACTGCAGTGGCAGTTCTCGGTGGGTGGTGCAGCCGTCTGCGCCGAGATCGCACGCGATTGTTGACGCTAGGTCGCCTGCATGGTGAGTAACCATGCGGGGCACGCAGCGGCGGCAGCGCCCCTTGGAGGACTGTACTCATGGCGGACGAAGCGCCTGAAGACGAGCTGACGATGGACGATGACATGGCCGAAGCGGCCGAGCCATCTTCCCACGGCACTGTGCGACCTGGAACCCTGCTTGGCACCGGCGGCGCCGGGCTCTTGGTGGGCGTTCTCGTTGCCTTTCTAGCGGGGCAGTCATCCGCCGTCCCAGCCGGCACGTCGCAACCGACAACCACCGGCGTCACCGTTGGCTCTGGCGCGCCCGTGATGGCCGTTGCAGGCTCAGGCGCAGCTGCTGGCGTTGTCGACCCCGCGGAACAGCTGCGCATGGCTGAGGAGCGCGAAGCCGCGGCTCAGGCGGCGCAAGGAGCCCTCGTCGAAAAGGGCGGCCAGCTCGCAGACAAGCTCGCCGACCTCCATGGCGAGCTGCACAAGTCGACCCCTAAAGCCGACTTGGACATGGCGCTTAAGAGCGCACTTGATGAGCGTTACGCCGACAGTGAGATGGACCGCGGCATGGTTCGGGAGCTGTTGGCTCGTGGTGGCGTCGGGCGCTTCGTCCGCGCTCAACAGCTGACGCCGCTTGGCAAATCGTTGATGCAGAGACTTAGCCAGCTGGAAGTGCTGGGTGTTCCGCTCAAGGCCTACGATCGAGACGCGCTCAAACAATTGCTCGCCCCGGTCCTCACGGGCGGGACTGGAGAGGCGGCCGGACGCGCCGAAGAGATGATCACGGGCCTTCTGGCGTCACCCGTCCTCGACCGGGAGCAAGCGGCCAAGCAGCTTGCGACGCTCGGCGCAGACTTTCCGTCGGGCGCAACGGTCGACGGCGTGATTGCAAGCGCGTCGATGCGCGCAGCCAAGCAACGGCTCTCGGCCGCCGACATCCCGATGGATGTGGCCCTCGCTGGGACCCTCTACAGCCACGTCCTCGACATGAAGTACATCAAGCGCGTTGGCCCCCACAAGACGCGCTCAAAGCGCTCGTCACTCGACACGGCGCGTGAGCGCAACCGCGTCGTCAACAGCGCTGTGCGCGTGATGCAAGACGGCAACTTGAGCTCCCTTGAGCCAACCCATCCGCACTATCGACAGATGGTCGAAGTCAGCAAGCGCTACACCGCCCTGGCTGCCGGCGGCGGATGCAAGGCCTTGCCGACAACATGGCGTATCAAGCCCGGCATGCACGGCGACAAGGTCAAGAAGGTCCAAAAGCGCCTCAACTGTGAGGGTTACTATGACGGACCCATTGACGGGAAGCTCGAGGGCGAGGCGCTCGTGGCCGTCAAAGAGTACCAGCGCACCCACAACCTCAGCGCAGAAGGCTACGTCTACAAGGAGACGTTGACCTCGATGAATGTGCCGATCGCGCAGCGACGCGATCAGCTGCGTATCTCGCTCCAGCGACTCCGGGAATCCGAGCTGTCGACGATGGGCGATGAGTTCATTCGCGTGAACATCCCCAGCTTTCGCGTCTCGCACTGGAAGGACAACAAGGTCATCCGCAGCGAGAAAGTGGTCGTCGGCACCAACCGTCTCGATGACGACAAGCGCAAGCTCATCCAGGGGCACCTCAACCGCACAAAGCTCTTTAAGACCAACCTCTACGAGATCGTGACCAACCCCGCCTGGATCCTCCCGCCACGAGTTCAGTATGGCGAGCTTGTTGGGGCGATCGAAAAGGACCCCAAGTACCTCGACAAGATGAACATCAAGCAGGTCAAGCTGCCCGACGGAAGCACCGTGTTCCGCCAAGGTGTCGGCGCCGGCAACGTCTTGGGTAAGGTGAAGTTTTTGCTGGAGAACAGCAACGCTATTTACCTCCACGACACCAACAAGCCGCTGCTCTTTAGGAAGAACCGTCGGGACTTTTCCCATGGCTGCGTGCGCGTTGAGAACGCCAAGGACTTCGCCACCTGGCTGCTTGAGCGTGATGGGTTCACGACCGAAGAGATCGAGCGCGCTCTGAACGCACGCAAGGTTCAACGCGGCTTCAAGCTGCGTAAGCCGATTCCGCTCATCACCGAGTACGTCACGGTGGACATCGATGACGAGGGCTGGCCGATCTTCTACGGCGACATCTACGGCTACGACGTCGCCTACAAGCTTCAGAAGCTACCCGTGACCGAGACCATCCGCTGGGGCGACGCCTACCTGCGTCCTCACTGGGTTCCGAAGGTCTCTAAGGCGACCGTCGCAGGCTGGAAGAAGAAGGGACTCGCTGCGCCTCGAAAGTACGATCCAAAGGTACACGGCGAGTAGGCAGCCTCGCGGCCGCCTGAAATCGGCGCAGCTGCGGCCATCCGGTGACAGCCTCAGACGAGCGAGACCAGGCCTCCGACGGACCTAAATACCTAACGTCGACGGCCGGTTGCACGCAACCTCTCTCAGAAGTTGCCCCTGGCCGCGTCCGAAAACACTCGACGCGCAACGCTCTGTGGAGTGTACAAACGCAACGTGTGTTGATATTCATGAGTTTAGCGCGGCAGCTGCCACGCAACGGGCTGTGTGCCCGGCCTTCTTCAACGAAAGACAGATAGGTTCTTGGACGCTACCCTCGAGGGTCTCATCATCTTGATGCTGGTCGCGCTGTCGGCCGTTTATTCGGGAATGGAGACCGCCCTCGTCTCGCTGACCGACCTACGTCTTCGTCGCGTTCTTGAGGCTCAGAAGAAGCCCTCGAAGATGCTGAAGCTGTGGCAAGACTCGCCGAACGACGTGCTCGCGACGTTGTTGATTGGCAATAACCTTGTCAACATCACCGCTTCCGCCATGGCCACGCACTTCACCGAGCAGGTGCTTCGCGGGACCAGCTACGGCGGGTGGGGCATTCCCATCGCCGTTGGCGCGATGACGCTCCTGATCCTCATCTTCGGCGAGATTGTCCCCAAGACGTACGCCAAGCACAACCCCGAGCGCTACCTGCGTGCTCTCCCCCTGATTCGGCTCACGCACTTCATGTTCTACTGGTTCATGAAGGTGATGGTGATGCTCACTCAGACCGTCGTGAAGTGGCTAGGCGGCGAGACAGAGCAGACGGCGACCGTCACCGAAGAGGACATCGAGGAGATGGTTCGCATCGGGAAAAACGATGGCTCGATGTCGCCGGTCGCAACGAAGCTGCTGACCGGCATCTTTGAGCTTGATGACAAGGTCGCTCGCGAGGTGATGGTCCCTCGGACAGACGTCAAAGCGCTTCAGGTCGACTCCACGGTTGAGGACGTTCTGGAGATGGTCCGACTACACGGCTACTCGCGGTATCCGATCTTCCGCGAGACCATCGATGACATCATCGGCGTCCTCTACATCAAGGACTACTTCTCCGCGTCTCTGGAGGCTCCAAAGGGTCAAGCGCCCAAGATCAGCGATCTGATGCGAAAACCCATCGTCTTCCCGTGGAACATCGGGGTTCAAGATCTCTTCGTCGAGCTTCAGAAGCAGCGCGTCCACATGGCTGTCATCGCGTCGGAATACGGCGGCGTCGCTGGTATTCTCACGCTCGAAGACATCGTCGAGGAAGTGTTCGGCGAGATCTATGACGAGCATGACCACGACGTCGAGGCGATTCGGTCGCAACCCGACGGTAGCTGGATCGTGGACGGCGTTCTGACCATGCGTGAGCTCGAGGGCGAGCTTGAGCACGACTTCCCCGATGACGAGGACTACGAAACCGTCGCGGGGCTGCTGATGAAGGAATCCGGCGCAATACCGGAGCGTGGCTTCGCCCACGACTACGAAGGGTTCCGGTTTACCGTCGTCGAGGCAGACGCCACGAACGTGCGAGAGGTTGCCGTGGAGCGGCTCCCATCGCCGCTCGGTGACGACAGCGTCGACGTGCCGGAAGCGAAGACCGCCTAGCAGCGTTGCCGGGAAATGCGGTTTCTGGGACGAAGTGAGGTGTGCCGCTGAGGTGACAAACGAGAGGAAACCCTGTCGGGACAAGGTGATCTCGAGGTTGTTGCCTCAGTGGTGCGCATCACGAAGTCA
>CALHXW010000005.1 GCA_938040325.1 uncultured bacterium
GTCCGCGCTCTCATGCAGGCCTGTTGCTGGGCAAGCAGTCATCGTGCTGGATGCTGAGAAGAGAAGCATCGCTGCTAGCGTTCGCAAGGGGGGCATACCCACAACGGTACCAATGAGCCGCGGTGCATTCAACTCGTGAGCTTGGAGGTCAGTTGCTTGCCGGAGCAGAGTGGCACGCGCCAGAGCCCGCCCAACACGCCTATGCCTCACCCAGCAAGGTCACGTGCGCGTTCGCCGTGCGTAAAGATGCGGCGTCCGAGGGCGCGAGCGTGGGCGTGGGCGCAAGCCTGGGCGCGAGCCTAAGCGCGGGCGTGGGCGTCGCTTAATCCTCTCCCGAGGTTCGGCTGAGTGACGCCTGAAGGCCGCCGCCGACGGAGTCGACGGTGGCCTTAGCCGTCAGGGGCTCGTCCTGCGACTGCCTTGGACGATCGCATTGGGGCGCGGCGGCCTGCAAGGCCGGGGCCGTGCTCACCATGCGCGCCATGCTCGCTTCGCTCCGCGTGGCTGTGCGTGGTTGCGCGCGGTCGCCTTCGGCGAGCCTGGCATGCCGCCGCACCGCAATGCGGTGGGGAGTGGCGTCTCTCCGGACGACGGGGTGGACGCCTCTCTCACTCACTTGGAGTTTCTGATGCTGCGTATCTATCCAACCGCTATCTCGATTGCCTGCGACGCTGCGAAAGCTGCGGCCGCTATCTCCGCTCACGACCGCGACTTGGCGCGGCAGCTGCGGCGCGCGGCGGCCTCGGTGCCGCTCAACATCGCCGAGGGTTCGGGCGTGAGCGGCGGCAATCGACGGCAGCGCTACTTTTCGGCGCTAGGCTCTGCGCGTGAGGTGCAGGCATGCTTCGACGTCGCGGTCGCGCTTCGGTACATGCCGCCCGTCAGCGAGTGCACGAGGGCGGACATGAACCGCGTCATCGGTACCCTTGTGAGGCTAGTGCGATGACGCCGGGGCGCGCTCGCGGCCCGCGCGTGCGGGCGCGGGCGCGGGCGTGAGGTCGGGCGTGGGCGTGGGCGTGCAGTTGGGCGTGCGCGTGCCGGCGTGAGCGTGAGGCCTCGGCGTGAGGCGTGGGAGCTAGCGCTCGCTCGCCTCGAAGCAGATGCGTTTCACGCTGACTTCGCCGTTGGCGGCCCACGCGGCCGTCCAGCGACCGCGCGCGCGGCCGACGCTCCAGGCGTCAAGCTCACCGCTGGCGAGGTCGACGGTCACGCCGCGGGGGCCGAGCCCGCCATCTGCGAGATCGACGAAGCGTGCGGCGAGGGCCCAGCCGCTATCCGTTCGCTCCGGCGCGACCATGGCTGCGAGGCTGCCCATGCCGACGACTTGGACGCCGGCGCTGGTCGTGAGGCTTAGCTCGCTGTCGATGGGCTCGCCGAGGGTCGACAGGGCCTGTACGCGTGCTGGTGGCCGACAGTCCGCGCCCGCGGGCTGCGACACGAAGAGCGTCCGGCCGAAGCTCACGCCCATGGCGACGAGTGCGGCGTCAGCGCCAAGCTCGGCGTCGAAGGGCGCGGGCAGACTGCACTGGCCGTTGGTCGTGCTGCCGGTGACAAACCAGAGATTCTGAGCGGGCTCCGGGTCGGTGTAGGTGACCGACACGACGCTGTCTTCGACCGCCATCGCGATGTGCGACCCGACGCGGTCGGTGCGATTGACGAAGTGCGACTCGAAGCGGCTTCCGTCGCTCTCGAGTGTCAGCATGCTGAGCGTGTCGCCGGCGTCGGTGAGGACCTTGGCGCCGCGTGGGACCTCGATGACGTCGAGCGGCGAGACCGCGGCGTCTGCCGTCACCGCGGCGTCAGAGCCTAGCAAGCCAGACCGCGTGCCGCCGGCTTCGCCCCACACCGCAAGCGGCACCAGCTCGTCGTTAAAGACCACCCACGGGCCTGCGTCGACCTCCGCCGGCCAGTCGCTGGTGGCCACGACGTCGCCGCCCGCAACGTGCCACAGCGTGATACCCGCCGCGTGAGCGACCACGATGGCCGCTTCCCCGGTGCCGGACATCGCAACCTGCAGGCTCTCGACCCCGGCACGCTCGCCAATGACGAGGGCGGCAGGGTCTCCACCAGCCGCGTCATCGGTGCAGAAGTCGCCGGCTGCGCTGATCACGGCGATCGATGGTGCGCCACACGAGGGCAGCTCCGCAGGGGTTGTGTCTGCGGCGCCGTCGGCCGCGTCCTCGCTGGCCGCGTCACCGGCCGCGACGTCGTCACCGGCCGCGACATCGTCGCCGGCCGCAACATCGTCGCCGCACGCACTCATCGACACGGCCAGGCCCAGCACCAGGGCGACGGCCAGCGCGGCAGGCCCATTGAGAGTCGCAGAGGATCGTGACACGTCGCCGCCTTTTCGCCAGTCCACCCAAGTGATACCGCGTCGGAGGGTGGATGGTTACTCGGTCGGCAGCGACCCGCGGGCCGCTCTACTCGGTCGCGCCGGGCTGCGGATCCAAGATTCGGGCGACGATGTCGTAGTCGCCGGAGTCGACGACCTCGGCGCGCACGATGCTGCCGGGTGTGGCGTAGCCTTCGTTGATGTAGGTCAGGCCGTCGATCTCAGGCGCCTGCCCGTACGTCCGGCCTTGAAGTAGGAGCTCGGTCTCTTTCGACGGACCTTCGATCAGCACGTCGATCTCGCGACCGACCATCGACTCCATGATCTCCTGGCTGATCCCTTTTTGCAGCGTCATCAGCCGGTGGTAGCGGTCTTCTTTGACCATCGTGATGACGTGGTCGGTGCGCTTGGCGGACTTGGTGCCGTCCTCGCGCGAGTACTTGAAGACGCCGACGCGCTCGAAGCGGCTCTCTTTGACGAAGTCGTAGAGGGTCTGAAAGTCGGCGTCGGTCTCACCTGGGTGGCCGACGATAAACGTCGTGCGGAAGACCAGACCTGGGACACGCTCGCGGAGCTTCCGGACGAGCTCGCGGGTGCCTTCTTCGCTGAAGCGACGACGCATGATGGTCAGCATGTTGTCGCTGATGTGCTGCAGCGGCATATCGATGTACTTGGCGACCTTGGGCTCGGTCGCGATCACGTCGATGAGCTCGTCGGTGAACGCGTGGGGGTAGAGGTAGAGCAGGCGAATCCAGCGAACGCCGTCGACCTTGCCCAGCGCACGCAACAGATCCGCCAGCGTCGTGCCGTCTTTGCGGTCGTCGCCGTAGTGGGTGAGGTCTTGGGCGATGAGGTTGAACTCTTTGACGCCCTGAGCTGCCAGGTCGGTGACCTCTCGGACGACGTCGTCGATGGCGCGGCTCTTCGCACCGCCGCGCAAGCGCGGGATGATGCAGAACGCGCACACCTGGCTGCAGCCCTCGGCGATCTTGACGTAAGCCGTCCACGGGTCGGTCGTGACGACGCGCGGCGTGTAGCTGTCGTAGTTGTAGCCCGGTCGCCCGATGGCGGTGACGGGCTGAACGCGGCCCGTTGCGACCTTGGCCGACGACACCTTGAGCGCTCCGCCCTGGCCGATGAGGCTGCCGATGCTCTGGATCTCGCCGGTGCCAACGAGGGCGTCGATCTCGGGGATGTCGGCCTCGAGCTCTTTGCTGTAGCGCTGGGCCAGGCATCCGGCGACCACGAGCTTTTTGCCGTTGCCCTCGCCCGCTTCAACCTCGGACTCGGTCTTCGCCTGAGCGAGCTCCAAGATGGTGTTGACCGACTCCTCGCGAGCCTCCTCGATGAACGAGCAGGTGTTGACCACCAGCAGGTCAGCCTCTTCGGCCGACTGGACGATCGCATAGTCGGCCGCGTCGAGCTGGCCGAGCATGACCTCGGAGTCGACGCGGTTCTTCGGGCAGCCAAGCGAGACGAAGTAGACCTTCTGCTGGTCGCTGTCGGTGTCGGTCCGTTGGGGTCCAGTCGATTCGGCTTGGGTGTCGCTCACGCGCGTACTCCGGTCCTGAGACTCCGACCGGACGCGCAGGGCACCGCCCGATCAGGACGGCGTGCTATCACGCGAGACGACGCTCGGCTACTTCGAGTCCGCGCGTCGGCATCCCACCGGGACCTGATTCAAAATTGCAGTAGCCAACCAAGCTCACGAAGCGTCCGCAGAGCGTTGCTCACGGTTCCCAGCGAGACACCTATCGTCGTGGCGACCGTCCGAGCCATACCGCTCGAAGCGCCCCGCGCCAAAACATGCATTTGGATGCGGCGAGCATCAAATCCATGTTTCGAGAACAAGCAAACCCGATCGACTTTCGCGTCATGAACCGATTGAGCCGTTGAGGGCAAGACGCAGCTCAACAGCGAGATCCCAGTCGGTCGTGGCTCGCGGCGCCGGCGGCTCCAGCGCGTCGAACAGGACACCGCGCCTAGCAGCCGCTTTTCCCTCATGGGCCGGGCGGATGAGCGCCACAGGCGACACCATCGACGCGGCGGAGGCAGCAAAGACAGCGAACGTTCTGCGAGGCGTCGACGACCTGTTTGGACCGGGATGAGGTGTCTAGCATCTGCGCGTCAGCTCAGCTGTGCGGGCCTAAGGGAGTCGCCGCACGGCCACGTTGCGTTTAGGTCGTTCGAAGTTGCGTTTGGGTCGTTTGGCGACTACCATCGCCACCGACTGCGAGGAGCACGATGGTCGCATCGCTGGAAGAAAACGTGAGGAAGTTGAGCCCGGTGTCTGCACCGCCCGAGCAGCGCTCCGCCGTCGAGGCCTTATCGCGTGCGCTGGTTGAAGGGACCGGTGACGCTGGCCACAACGACCCACGCTACAAGCTCGTGGGCCCTAATGCGCGCGAAACGCTCATCCCAGAGTCGGTCTTTCGCGTTCTTGAGCAGATCGTTGAGGTGATGGCGCGCGGGGACGCCATCACGGTGGTGCCCGTCGGCAAGCAGCTGACCACCCAACAGGCGGCAGGAATCTTGAACGTGTCCCGACAGTACGTCGTGCGGCTGCTCGACAGCGGGCGCATTCCGTTCACTCGCACGGGCAGACACCGTCGCGTCTTGGTCGAGGACGTCCTGACGTTTAAGCGAGCACGCGACCGTCGACGACGCAGCGCACTCGACCGGTTGACGCAGCTCAGCGAAGACTTCGGTGGCTACGGCGAGATATCCCAGGGCCCTCCCGAATCATGATCGCAGCGCCGTTCGCGGTCGTCCTCGACGCCAACGTGCTCTATCCCTTCTCACTGCGAGACTGCCTGCTGCGAGCTGCTGAGGAGGGTCTCTATCAAGTGTTGTGGTCAGAGCAGATCCTTGAGGAGGTTCGAAGGAACCTCGTGGCCAACGGCGTCATGCCTGATACGTCGGCACAACGCCTTATCCAGGTCATGAATGAGGCATTTCCGGAGGCTCTCACGTCCGTGTCTGACGGGCTCATCGCGCGCATGCGCAACCATCCCAAAGACCGACATGTCGTGGCCGCCGCGGTCTCAGCCGGCGCGCAACTCATCGTCACGTCGAACCTAAGAGACTTCAAAGTCCTGCCCGCCGGCATTGAAGCCCTCTCGCCCGACGACTTCCTGCGGGACCTCTTCGACCTCGACCCACCGCTGCTTGTCTCGATTGTGCGCAGCCAAGCAGCGGCTCTACGCCGTCCTCCCCGCACGTTCGAAGAGTTCGTTGCTGGCTTATCGAAGTCGGTCCCCGAGTTCGCGAAGGCCATCGGACAACACGCTAGCAATCTGACGTAGACGCCGGCAGCCCTCTGACTGCCAACCATAGGTTCATCGATGGCAATACCGCGCATCCAGACACCAATCCAAGACACCCACCTGACCTGACCTTAGCAGCCAGACACCAATCCAAGACACCCACCTAAACTTCCCCGCGATCACGAGACCTTAGCAGCAGCCCGACCCAAGACACCCACCTAATTCCCCCCCGCCGTTACACGCTCCCACAGTTCTAGACGCCACTGAGGCCAGCCCAACAGCGGTCTCGCAAAAGCGCGGGGGAGGCAGCGCGACAACACGTCGTGGCTAACACACCGAAGTCCCATGGCATTTAGGTGGGTGTCTTGGATTGCTTCGCGCCTAGGTGGGCGTCTTGGATTGCTTCGCGCCGCTCGCGTTCAAGCCCACGCCCACGCCCGCGCTCGGGCTCGGGCTCCGGCTCGGGCTCCGGCTCGGGCTCGCGCTCGGGCTCGCGCTCGCGCTCAAGCCCGCGCTCGAGCCCACGCTCGAGCTCAAACCCGCGCCCACACACGCGCCCACTGCCCGCGCTCACGCCCACGCCCAAACCCGCGCTCAAACCCGGGAGCCCCGGTGGCGAGCCGGGTCATCGGCGCTGTCGAGGCCGCAGTAAACGATGCCACGCTCAACCAACGGCCGCGTTCACCCATCACGAACAAGACCGAGGCTGAACATCGCGTAAACACGATGATCAGGCTGTCTCCGCGCGCGCCCGCGGGCGGCTACTTGGAGTCAGTCTCCGGCGCTTTCTTTGGCGCGTCCGGCGTAGGCGCAGGCTTCATCCCCATCAGATCCTGAACGCTGGCGCCCTTTGGTGGCTTGAAGTCGAAGGCCGCGTCTTTGAGCTCCGCGTCGAAGGTCAGCTCCGAGAACGTGATGGTTGAGACGTTGTCGAGCGGATCGACGAGCTCGGTCCGCACGATCTGGCCGTTAGCCTTGGCGAAGAGGGTCAGGCGTTTGTAGTTCTGCTGGCCCTTCTTGGGCGTCATGATCAGCGCCGTCAGGTCGTCGTAGCCCTTGCCGAGCTCGATGTTAAACGAGTTCCGCAGGTCACCTTTGCCGAAGAGGAACTTCAGCGAGTCGTAGAGCTCCGAGTCGACCACCCGCATCTTCAGCGCTTGCTTCGTGGCCTTCTCGTAGGTCCACAGCACCTCTCCGTTGGAGACATAGTAGACGCGGTCAGGCTGCAGGTAGTCCCAGCGCATCTTGCCGGGCATCTTGAAGTAGACCTTGCCGCTCTTCTTCAGAGGCCGCGGCAGGTGCGCACGCTTGACGACCTGTGTGAAGTCGCCCTTGAAGGTCTTGATCTTGGCGTAGAACGTCTCGACGGAGGTGATGGCTGCCTCGAGCGAAGCATCCCCCGCAGGGGCGGCCGTCGTGGCGCGGTCAGGTGCCGTGTCGTGCGGCTCGCCGGATGCTAGCGCGGGACCAGCGAGGCACAGGGCGAGTAGCGCGACAAACGTCTTATTCTTAAGCGGTTGCATGTTCGGCATCAGGTTCATCGGGCCTCCCGGCGGCGCCAGCTCTATACCGCGGGCAATCGCGGCGCGCAAAGCTGCATGCGGTCTGCTGCATGTTGTGGGGAACAAGACGCAATCGAGGCCCGGATATTCCATCCAAAGGCACGTGATGGCGCGAGGATCGGCACCAGCACGCGATCGCTGATGCCGCTGCGGCTTTGGCGGCCGACGCAGCCGGTCGGGTCGATGCCGCACCTCACCCTTCCAAGCGACCCGACTCGATCCTGTTGCTGTCTACCCCGAAGGTCTTTTCGGGCCACTTTTGGCACTTTTATCTTGCACCGAGAACTCAAGTTGGGCTGAATGGCCGAGCACAACCTGGAGACTCGACATGCAACGAACCTCGACCTTCAGCAGCTCGCTCATGCGCCCTGCTGCCATCCTCGCGCTCATCCTCTCGCTGTCGCTCACGACCGGCTGCCTCGGCGCTGACGGCGAGGATGACGACATGCAGCAGGCCGACACTCAGGCCGCCGACACGGCGACTGACACCAATATCGACGACACCAACGCTGACGACACCAACCTCGGCGACACCCAAGTGGACGACACGCAGGTCGGCGACGACACCGGCCCCTCCCCTGACGCGGGCAACGACACGTACGAGCCTGACGACACCTACGAGCCGCCTGTCCCCGCGACGCTCTGCGAGCAGATGCACAGCCAGGAGATCGGCGAGCTCGTCATCGTCATCGACTGGCAGTGCCCTGTGTCACAACGCTGCGGCAACGACAGCGTCATCGCCGACTGTGGCAACAGCGGCATCGGCGACGGCGGCGACTGGTACTGCGGCTGCGTCGACGGCTACCAGATGTGTCGGCCCATCGCCCCCGAGGGCGAGGGTGTGTGCCCCGAGCGCCAGGCCGACGACGACAACGACTGCCTGCTTGCGTTCGGCGCAGAAGCCTGCGGCGACGGCTCGTTCTGTGAGGCCGCGCCTGACGCCGAGCCAGCCTACGAGTTCTCCGGCGACCAGTGGGGCACCTGCCAGCCACTGCCGGCCCTCTGCAGCATCAACGCCTGCTACGACAACGCCGACTGCGGCAGCTACACCCAAATCCACTACCTCGACGCCCGATGCCACGGTGCCGACCCTCTCACTGGCACCGCCGGCGAGTGCCTGCCGCTACCCGCGACGCCAGGCGACTGCTCCGGAGCCGCCGACTGCCCCAACGAGTGGACCTGCGAAGGTGCGCCCGACGCGTGCGACGATCTCTGCGGCTGCAATGACTCGCCGGCCTACGATGCATTCGGCACCTGCACCAAGGTCAGCGGCTACTCCACCCCCGCGCTGTGGCTGCCCGACGCCGACTCGCTCGAAGCAGGTGACACCGTCACGCCCTACTGGACCAAGGGCGCCATCGGCGAGAGCTCCGACTGGTTTTCGTGCCCCGCCTACGCCGTCGAGGTCCGCGACGAGCTGACGTACGCCTGGACGACCATCTACGAAGACGACTGCGCCAATGGGCCTGACCTGGTCGAGCTAGCTCCGGGCAGTCTCGAAGCCCTGCCAAGCTTCACAGTCCCCGCCGTCAGCGACCTCGGCTACACGGTCTTCAGGCTCCGCGCCAGCTACTACAACGGCTGCGAGGACGCCGAGTACGCCTACCAGTGCGACGGCGGCCCCTACGAGCGCTACTCAAACCGGACCTACACCGTCGAGCCAAGCGCCTACTGAGAACAGGGGCGGTGAGGCGGCGCCTAAGCACCGTCTCACCACCCCGCCTGCCACGAACGCGAACGCTCACCCGAACGCCGACGCGCACGCCGACGCTTACCCGAACGCGCACGCCTACCCATCACGCGTACGCCTACCCATCACCCGTGCGCTCGCCGCAAGCGCCCACTCGCCCATATGGAGCCTCCCGCCATGCCCCACTCCTTCGCCCTCGCGACTGCCCTTGCCTGCGCCCTGACAGCGAGCTGCTTGGCCGGCGACACCCGAGACGGCAGCGTCGGCCGGGTCGACGCGCCAAACGCCGACAACGACGCCCCGGCGCTCCTCACGGGCTGCGAGCTCGAGCACGGCGCCGAGGTTGGCGAGCAGTTCTTGGTGATCGACTGGCTCTGTCCGGTGGCCGAGCGCTGTGGCGTCGCAAGCCTCGTTGCTGACTGCGGCAACAGCACGTTCTACTGCCACTGCGTCGACAGGTACCAACAGTGCGAGGAGCTCGCACCACCCGGCGAAGGCGTCTGTCCGCAACAGACCGCCAGCAACGGTAGCGACTGCTTGCTCTCGCTGTGGTCCACGGCCTGCGAGGACGGCTCGTATTGCCAGCCCGATGCGCAAGAGGACAGCGCCTGGGGTACCTGCCAAGCGCTGCCGGAGCTCTGCGGCCCGCGCGCATGCTACACCGACAAAGACTGCGCAGACTTCGCCGAGACCCACGACGTCCATGCGCGCTGCGACGGCGCGCAACCCGAGACGGCCACCATGGGTGAGTGCCGCCCGCGGCCGAGTATCGGAGGGACCTGCTCGACCAACGCCGACTGCCCGAAGTTCTGGAAGTGTGAAGGGACAGCACCAGCATGCGACGACCTCTGCAGCTGTGAGCTGCCGACCAGCGGGCTGGGCACCTGCGAACCCAAGGTCGGAGGCTACCATGGCCCCATCCTGTGGCTCCCCAACGCTGACGCGCTCATCGCCGGGACGGAGGTGGTCCCCCACTGGCTCAACGCCAACCACGACAACACCAGCACAAAGTGGTTCGGCTGCCCACTCTACACCGTCGAGATCCGAGACGAAGTCACCTACCGCTGGAGCACGCTGCTCGAGGTTGCATGCACCGATGGCACCAGCATTCGCGAGATAGGGCCAGGGCACCTCACGGCACTGCCGAGCTTTAAGGTCCCCGAGCTCGGACCGCTCGGCATCACTGCGTTCCGAGTGCGGTCAAGTCACTACGAGGGCTGCGACGGGGTCACCGACGTCGAGGACTGCGAGGTCGGGCCATACGACCATGGCCAGTATCAAACCTACCGGGTGCGGGCGCGGACGGAGTAGGAGTCTGCGAGGAGTGAGCCGAAGGCAAACGAACGAACGAGCGAGAAGCGCCTGACTAAAGGTGCTCTGAGAGCCGCCGCTAGCGGTAAACTGCCGCATCCTCCGACATCGCCAAGTCCTGTGGCAGGCTGGTTGCCTACCTTGCGTCCGAGTCTCTCGGCCGCTTGTGGGGCCGCAGAACCAACAGGAGGCCAAAATGAGCGACCGCCGAGGCATGAATGGAGTGCGACCAGCGCGCAGCAAGTGTTCGTCGAATCGGGCGCTGCGCGCCACCAGACGCCCAGGTCGCCAGAGGGCCCGCCATCGGGCCCCAAACCCGGTCCGTCCACCGCCTGCCCGAGGAGAGCCGGCCCTGTGGGGGAGCAGCCTCACGGCCCTTGCGTCGAAGACCTGGGATACACTGACGGTCCGGACCCACGACTTGCGGATGGCTGTTGTGAGGACGATGTCGGTCTAGCTGCGTTGCCAGGAATGCGGACTCTCGGACGCGCATAAGGTCTGCCGCTGGAGTCCTCTGAGCCGAGAAACTCTGTCGTGACAAAGTGATTTGGCGATGTGTGCTCTCGTCCGTCCGAGGCTCACCCTTCCACGAAACGCCCCGGACAGAGCTCACGCGCCTTCGCCCACGGGTCCTGCGCATCCCGAATCACCGGGAACGTAAACGGCAGCATCAGCTCTGGCACGAACTCGGGCGGGTCCTCCGCTGTCACAAGCTGGCGCAGGAGCTTGACGGCGATGGGGTACCAGCGGGCGCCCTCGCCTTCCCAGCGGACCTGGACGCGCTTGGTGGGGGTGGACGCATTCGCCTGAATGAACGCGACCTCCTCGGCGAGGATCTGCTCGAAGAGCTCGGCGCTGACGCGGCCGTGGGTGACCTCGGCCCAGAGCTCCCAGCGGGAGCGCTCGGTGGTGGCAAGGTCGTCCATGATCCGCACGAAGACCTTGTCGCCGTGCACGTCGTTGAGGGTGGCAGGCAACGCCACGCAGCCATTGCCGAGCAGCCAGTCGGCCAGGTACTGCAGCGCCTGGAAGACGTTGTAGCGGACCTCTTCGGGGTCGTCGTTGGCGATGACGTCAGAGACCTCGAGCGTGGCGGCTAGGACGGCGCGCGGGTAACGGGGATCGGCGTGGTCGAGGCCGTCGACGTCGTCGGCGGCAATGAATGCCAGCAGTGGTGCAAGCTCGTCGGGGTCGGGCACGAGGGCTGAGACGAGGGCTGTGAGGGATGAGTCGCCGGGGTCGCGCTCGTGGCGGCGCCAGGCTTCGACCAAGGCGATGCCTGGACGGACAAAGTCGGGATGCGCGACCCAGAAGCCGCCCAGACCACGCTTCATCTGGGTGATGACGTCGCGGACGTAGCCGACCATGGTGACCGTGTAGGACGCGGGGTTGCCGTCCTCGAAGAGCACGCCGTACATGCCGCCCAGAGACAGCGCGCCGAGCGGGTTGAGCGCCCGGGCGAGGATGAGGTGCGACTCTTTGATGTGGTTGATGACGATGTTGGGGTCGGCTTTGACCGGGATCCGGTAGTTTGGGTCGTTCTTGAAGAGCCGCGCCGTCGACGCAAGGAAGTCGTGCCAGCCGAGGCTGCCACCGAGGAAGTTCGGGCCAAGGGCCTTGGCGATCTCACGGATTCGAAAGATAGCGCGCGGGTTCTCAAAAACGATGAGCAGCCTCACGGTCGCCGGGTCAGACTCGGGATCGGCGTTGCGGACTGCCGCGTCGGTCGCTTCGATGAGCGCTCGGACGTAGGCGGCTTCTTGCTCGGTCTCGAGCTTCGGCACGTAGAAGACCATCGCGTCGGGCCGGTAGCGGTTGTGCCAAACATGGGTGACGAAGTCGAAGAGGTGCAGCGGCAAGGGGTTGCCGCCGAGCAGATGCGAGCCATCGGGGATCGCCAGACCCGGGATGCGCTTGATCGGCAGGGCGAGCCTGTCTGCGGCGAGCGCGTAGGACTTGCCGCGGCGCTCGTCGGTGAAGCTGAGCGTGCGGTCGTAGCAGCCCATGAGGTTTTGGCAGGCAGACAAGAAGCTCGCCATGATCGGCGTCTGGGAGTCCTCGTCGTCTGCGCCCCAGCGCGGGACCTGGCCGGATGCGTCGACGAGCTCCGCGACAATCGGCGCTTCGTTGGGCGGAATCCGATGCAGCGCGTTCATGGCGTTGATGGCCATCTTCTCGCTGTCGGGCGGTCCAAAGAGGGTGACCTGCTCGCCCCTTAGAAACTCAGGCACGGCGACCGGCCACGGCTCCGGTACGCTCGTGGCAGGACCGACCAAGACCTCGCCGTTGCTGTTTTTCGCACCGACAACCGAGGCGTACGACGTGTCGCTGACGCGTGCACCCTGGGCCGCGTTGATGGCGCGACATCGCTCAGTCTCAGCGTCGATGAACGCGCGGTCGACCTTGCGCTGCTGCAGGACGTCGGCGAGCTGCGCACGCACTGCACGGTAGACAGAAGCGACGACCTGCAGCGCAGCGTCGGTCTCGATGGCCGCAAAGTCCTCCCGCAGGCCGGCCGCCACGCGTAGCCCTGGGACCGTCGCGACCGGCTCAGCAGCAGCGTCCAGGGCCGCTCGAAGCGTGTCTGGGAGGAAGTCCTCATAGGCCGGGATGTCGTAGGAGAAGCTCATTGCTGCCTCGTGGTCCGTGTCGGCGGCCACGATGACGCTGTGACGGCGTGCTGGCAATGGCGAGCAAGCGTCGACTCGGCATCGGGCGCGAAGGCGCTGGACTTGCTCGGAAATCCGGCGCGCGCCTGCTATTGCATCGTCGTCCACGCCACCGAGCGACGTGCAGACGGAGTCCCAGATGACGCAGACATCACTCACAAGAGAGCTCCGAGACTTTCTGTCCGAGCACAAATACACCGCCATCGCGCGACCGAAGAAGGCGCCGGAGGTCATCCTGCTGGCGCGTCGGCGTGGGCTGCTCGGCGGCCAGTCGACGTTTGCGGTCGTCGAGACCGACGAGTCGGCGGTCACGCTCGACGAGGTCAAGCGGCTGCGGAAGGTCCTCGCGTTCCACCTGGGCTTCATCCCCATGCTCTATGAGCTGGGCATCAACCTCGTCATCGCCGGCCCGAACGTGGACCTGAGCTCGGACCCGCGCCAGTACGTCGCGAAGGTCAACACGTTCTGGGCGATGGTGCAGAGCGTGTACTTGCTCAACACGACGTCTCTGGAGGGCACGTGGACATCGAGCTGGGGCCAGGTCGTCAGCGGTCGCATCCAAGAGCGCGTGGCCGCGAAGATCGCAGAAGGCTACCAGCTGACACGAGCCGGCGAGTGACGACTCACAGCACCGCGCGCACCGCGTGTTGAGAGCGTTTTGGATAGCCGGAAGGCCCGTTGAACGGCATCGTAGGGGCATGCAAACAACGATGAATCTGCGATGCGTCTCCCTAGCGCTCGTCCTCACCCTCGCGGCGTGCAGCTCAGACTCCGGCGAGACCGCCGACAGCGGCGATGTCGCGCCCGATGTCTCCGACACGGCTGGCGACCTCGACACCACGCAGCAAGACACGGCGATAGCCGACACAACGGCGCCGGACATGGTCCTCGATACT
>CALHXW010000006.1 GCA_938040325.1 uncultured bacterium
TCGCTCGTTCCTGCGGGTCCTTGTCGCTCTCCGCAGAGACGGCAGCCACTTCTGCGAAAAGCGCTACATCCACGCGGCCCGCTCAAACGGTGCTCCATGGGCACTCACACTCGAGAGCGACGCCATCGCCTGAGCAGAAAATGACGGCGCTCATGACCGCGCCCTTGCAAAATTCAGTAGCGACGCCTGAAGCTCGACGATGCACGCATCGCCTTCGTCCAGCGGACGCCGCTGGCGAGCAGCCTTCGCCTCGCTCGAAAACAGCGCTTGATTTGGGACTAGCCGGACGGGACCATCGAACATCACGTTTGCGTGCCGCCCGCAGCGGTGTCTGTCGTCAGTCCACCGGTAGGTAGCGGGTACCGCGGGCTCGGCCCGTGATACGCAAGCGTCCTTCCTCGACCAGCCACTGAAGGTACTTGCGAGCATCGCGCTGGTTCACCCCAAGGGCATCGGCCACGAACGCGCTCGTGAGCTCGCCTCGCGCGCGCGCCGCATCGATGAGCATATCGTCGAGACTCGGCGCTGCGTTGGGGTCCTTTGGGGGCGGGGAAGGTGCTTCAAGCGCCACGACATCGGCGCGCTCTGCGATCGCGTCCAGTCGCTGCAGGCCCAGCCGCACCAGCGGCGTCAGCGTGTTGGCGACCTCGTTAGAGGTTGAGCCATTCGGCGCTGCCCCTAAGGCGCGGACAATCGGCAGCAGCTCGCCCTCTTTGGCGCGAATGACCTTAAACACGAGGTTCGGCATCACGCCGTTGACCCAGAAGCCCTCAAGCAGCTCTTCAGGACCGCGAACTCCCAGGTCTTCCTCAGGCGGCTCTTCCTCGATGGATGCTCCGGTGCGCTGCGCACGGAGGTCGGCGGTGAGTTCGTCGTGGGCACGCCCGCGCAGCTGAAGCAGCAGGGTCCCATCCACACTGATGAGCTCGGCAAACTTGAAGGACGCAGCGACCGCATGTTGGCAGCAGCCCGCACCACTGTGGCTGCACGAACAGAAGATGGTCAGGTCGCGGAGATCAAACGGAAAGAGGTCTTGGCCACACTCTTCAAAGAGCGACGCGACCCGGTTGGTGACGGCACCATTGAGCAGGTCACCGGAGAGTGCCGCCTCGTCAGAAGCGATCGCAACGACGTCCCCCCAGACGTCGCCGTCAACCACGTCCATGCGCACCTTCACATGGTGGACGACACCCGCGTCGCTGTTAACTTCAGCTGTGAAGATGCCGTTGGCCACCTTCACGTCACGCACCCACCCCTTACGGTTGATGACTCGGCCGCGACGAACCGCAATGCGGAGGTCGGAAGCATCGAGAAAGGGCTGAAGCCAGCGGTCTTTGAGCCATTCGCCTGACATTACCAAGCCTCCTCTTCGAGGATGGCGTCCTGACCAAGCGTCACAATCTCGTTGAGCGTCGCATTGTCCAGATCGCCCAGCCAGGTTTCGCCACTGCCGACGACTTGGCCAGCGAGGGCGCGCTTCTCTTCCAGGATCTGATGGATTTGCTCCTCCAGGGTCCCCTGACACACCATGCGATGAACGGTCACGTCACGGGTCTGGCCGATCCGGAACGCGCGGTCGGTCGCCTGATCCTCGACGGCAGGATTCCACCAGCGGTCGAAGTGGAAGACGTGGTTGGCCCGTGTCAGGTTGAGGCCGGTACCGCCTGCCCGCAACGACACCAACATGGCCGGCGGCCCGTCGTTGGCTTGGAAGTTTTTGACCATCTTCTCGCGGTTCTGGCGCGACACGCCGCCGTGCAGGAACGGCACGTCGACGCCCGTGCGCGCCTGAAGCACCGTCTGCAGGATCTCGCCCATCTCGCGGTACTGCGTGAAGATAAGCGGGTGCCCGCCGTTGCTGCGCACGCGTGCAAAGACCTGCAGGAAGCGGGTCATCTTGCCCGAGCGACTGGGGTCGCCGTTGCCGTCTTTGAGGAACTGAGCGGGGTGGTTGCAGATCTGTTTGATGGCGGTCAGCATCGCGAGGATGCGGCCTTGGCGCTGGATGCCCTCGCCGATGTCGGTCAGCTCCTGCATGCCCGCGTCGACCGTCGACTGGTACAGTGCAGCCTGCTCACGCGTGAGCGCGCAGTAGCGGACGACTTCGACCTTGTCCGGTAGCTCCGGAGCGATCGTCGGGTCGGTCTTGACGCGGCGCAAGATGAAAGGCGCTGTCACGTTCCTGAGGCGGGCCGCAGCGTCCTCTTCCCCGTACCGCTCGATGGGGGTCGCGAACTGGTGTTTGAACGTGGAGCGTGAGCCAAGGAGGCCAGGGTTGAGGAAGTCGATGATCGACCAGAGCTCCATCAGGCGATTCTCGACCGGCGTTCCCGTCAGAGCGATGCGCCTTGCGCCGTTGAGCTCACGTACCGCCCGGCTCTGCGCTGCGTCGGGGTTTTTAATGTTCTGAGCTTCGTCGAGAACCAGCAGGTCGAAGGCGACCTGGCTAAGCAGCTCCTTGTCGCGACGTGCCAGTGCATAGCTCGTCAGCACTAGGGCTGGAGCCGTTGGGTCGTCGCCCAGGTCGAGCTGACCGCCCTTGAGTGTCGACTCGAAGGCCTCAAGCGTTTGTGGCCGCGACGGGCCGTGGTGGATATAGGTTCGGAGCCGCGGAAAGAACCGGCGAGCTTCTCGGCGCCAGTTGCCGATCACGCTGGTCGGGCAGATCACGAGGCCGACGACGATCGGGTCGTCTTTGGCGCGCTCGCTGTCGAGCTTCGCGATGAGCGTGAGCAGCTGAATCGTCTTACCTAACCCCATGTCATCGGCAAGGCAGGCCCCAAACCCGGTGCCTGTGACGTTGTGCAGCCACGAGAATCCGCGGGCCTGGTAGGGCCGCAGCGTCGCCTTGAGCGTCTCGGGCGGCTCGAGGATCTCAACCCCGCCTTCGACGCCGTCTTTGAGGCGCTGGAGCGCGTCGGCGACCTGCCCATCGGCGACCACATTGGCGAGGTGGGCACTTGCCCCCTCAACCAGCGGCGCCTCGCCCGTGAGCGCGAGCCGGAGAGCCTCCGAGGCGCTGAGGTTGCCTTCGCCTTCGCCAATGAGTGCACGAAGCCGCGCGACGTCGACCGGGTCGACCGCGATCCACTCGCCACGGTGGTGCACGAGCGGGGCCTTCGAGCGGGTTAGCTCGATGAACTCCTCCGACGTGAGCGAGTCGTCGCCAAGCGATGCCTCCCAGCGAAACGCCACCAGCCCTTTGACCAAGCCGCGGCTCTGCCGCTCGTCGGCATGATCTTCAGCCGGCGCACCAACCCGCATCCGAGCGCGGACGCGCCGGCGGCCGAGCCGCGAGAGCGCTGCCGGGACTTCGACGAAGTAGCCCGCGCGCTCCAGCTGAAGGCTTCCGGACGTCAGGAACTCCCACGCCTCCGTCGGGTCGATGTTGACCGCCGCTGGCAGCTTCTGTTTGAGGGCGCGGTGGAGCGGCGGGTAGATGCTCGCGCAGCGTCCGAGCGCTTCGAGGAGGGTCTCTTCGGGCGCCTCCATGCGGTCGATGACCTTCTGAGACGCACCGACGGGCTTGGCGAGTGCAGCAGCGCTCACGCGCTCAGAACCGCCCGCGGACTGGAGATGAAAGCTCAGACGCCACCGGCCACGCGCCGTCTTGGGTTCGGCCAGTCGGAACCCAACGAGAGGGCGCGCACCAGCGCCGATCTCAACAGCCGCGCCGATCCAGCGCGCCATGCTGTTTGGTAGGTGTGCGTCTTCGAGTCCGAGGAGCTCGAAGCGGGGATCAGGCCCCGCAAGCGCGTGTGCGAGCCGCTTTGCCCAGGCAGGCCCCTCGCGAATGATCGGGACCGTCTCCGCGCTGTTGGACCGCATCATGCCGTCCACGGCACCGTCCATGTACTCATGGAGTGCGGCATCAGCTGCATAGACGCCGCCATCGTCTCGCTTCCATGCACGCGCGACGCCGGGCATGGCGTCGACGAGGGCGCTCAACCGAGCGCGATCGGCAGGCCGGACCGGGGCTGCGCGCCAGCGGGCCTCCCAGCCACCAGCGACGTGGGGCAGTAGCGACGGGACGATCTGCTGCTTTGCCACGGCTTCAACGATCGACTTCGATGCGAGAATCCAGAGCGCAACCGACGGGGGATAGCTGCTGACGTGTTTGAGCGGCACAATCGCTAGCTCGCCGACAGCGTCGACGGCCTCAAGCCACCAGCCGTCGACCTCGGAAACCTCGATGGATCCGTCGTCGGTCGGCAGGTAGAGCGGCACGCCGACGCGCCACAGTCCTTTGGTAAACGCTGCCCGGAGCCACGATGCGTCGTTTGCCTCGCCCACAGACCAGCAGAGCAGCCCCGGAAGGCCCTCGTTTTGGACGTATGTGACGTAGGTGGCGTTCCAGCTCAATGCACCGCTCCAACCGTGTCGTTTGTGTCGGGCCGTGGCGTGGCAGGGCTGTCTGCCGCTGAGCTGAGTTCCCTGTTGTTACCGGCTGTTAAGCTCGGCGAGCGAGCCTTTTTGAGCTGTGTGGAGCAGCGATCGTTGTCTGTAGGGGGACGCATTCGCCGAATCTAGAACGATTCAGGGTCACCTCGCAACTACTCAGAAGGCTCCGCACGAACTTGGCGTGTGGCTCGGACACAGCGACCTGCCACCGCGCGCCATTGCCAGCCATTCGTTGGCCGAGCGTGCGGCTGGCGCACGATGACTAGAATGCGTAGCCAGCGGTCAGATGTGCGCCGGCCTGTGATGCATTGAACGCGCGGACGTCCAGGGTCGCAAAGAGCCCCTCGCGTTGACCGAAGCGAATGCCGACACCGAGCAAGCCGAGGAACGAGGCCGTCTCGGCGTTCCAGCGCGTCGTGTCCGCGGTGAGCACGTCGGCCGCCACATCGTCGCCGCTTGCAAACCCGAGCCCGACGAGTGCGTAGGGCGTCCAGAGTGTGTCACGCCCGAACGGATGGACGCGTCCCTCGACCCAGAACGCACCGAACTGGGCTTGGATTCGGCTATCCGGCAGGACAGTCGCAGCGCCCAGGCCGACCGCGATCAGCTCGTGCACGTGAAGCTGCACGTGGAGGCCGAATCCGTTGCCGATGTTGCCGGGGTCGTCCCATGACAGGATGGGGCCGCCGCCGACGGAAACGTCGAGCTCGACTGCGTGTGTCGCTGGACTGAAGCACACCAGCGCCATAGCGATCGCCAGCGCCGTCGACCGTGACCGGCGCCACGCGTTCTGGAGTCTCTCGATCATGGGCACGATCCCTGTCCAGCAGCGAGGTACATCGCCGCAAGTTTCGCGTAGTGGCTGCCGCTCTTGCGGAGGTAGGCAAGCTCGTCGTCTCGGAGCTCTCGCTTGGGCCGAGCAGGGCTGCCGACGACCAGCGTTCGCGGTGGGACAACCGTCCCGGGCGTCACGAGCGCGCCGGCGCCAACCATGGCCTCGTCCCCGATGACAGCCGCGTCCATGACGACGGCCCCCATCCCGATGAGCGCGCGGTCGCCCACGGTGCAGCCGTGGAGGACCGCTCGGTGGCCGATCGTCACGTCCTCGCCGATGAGGGTGGCATGCTTACCGGTCGTCACGTGGAGCACCGCGAGGTCCTGAACGTTGGTGCGCGCGCCAATGCGAATGTGGAAGACATCGCCCCGGACAACCGCTCCGTACCAGATAGAGCACGCGTCTCCGAGCACGACATCGCCAATCACGCGAGCGGTGTCGGCGACGAAGCACTCACGTCCCACCTGCGGATGAACGCCGTTAAAAGGAGGCATGCGTGGGTCAAACAGACTCGGTTCGGTCACAGGCTCACCTCAAGGGCTGGATGGCGCTCACCGCGTTGAGAGGGAGCTGCCGCTCTGATATCGTCCCGGCGTCGACCATAGCCGCAACAGGATTCGGTGGCCAATGGTGAAGGAGACCTTCTTGCATAGCCGTACCCACGCCACGCTCGCCCACCAAGCCGTGGCGCTGCTCGCGTCCACCGCGATGGCGCTCTCATGCTTGTGGGCGCTGCCGGCCTCGGCCCAGACCGGCACCGATGCGAACCAGGCCGCCTCGGCACGCTCGATTGTCGTGGTCGACTTGGCGACCGATGACAAGGAGCACACGGAGATCCGGCGTGAGATTTGGCGCGCGGTCTCGCGCCATCAAAACGCTGACGGCGAGCGCGACTTCCTGCTGCAGGACCTCAACGCGGCGCTGAACGCCGGCGGTGAGGTCGACGACCTTCAAAACATCGCCACCGCGAAGGGCTTTCTGGATGCAGGTCGGGCCGCGCTTGCGGCCGACGACCCGGAGGATGCGCTCGATCAGCTAACGAGCGCTCAGCAGCTCTTTTCTCAGAGCTACGCTGTGCTCTCTGACTCGGGCCAGCTGGGCAGCACGCTCTTGATGTTGGCGGACGCGAAGCTCCGGACCGGCGACACGGCCGGGGCCAACGAGACGTTCATGCGAGCGGCGGCGTTCCGCGTTCGGCCGGGCACCGAGCAGATCTCGGCAGCCGGCACCGCCGCGTACGGAAAGGCGATTGAAGCCACGCGCAGCGGCAAGACCGGCGGGATCCAGATCAACACCGACCCCGCGTATGCCGAAGTTTACGTCGACGGCATCTTCAAGGGGATCTCACCGAAGGCTGTTGCTGGCTTGAGCATGGGCCAGCACGTTGTCACCATCTTCAAGCCAGGGTTCACCCGGACGACCAAGATGGTGACGGTCGACCCCAAGAAGCTGGCCCACGCGGATGTGGCTCTCGTGACTGCTCGTCGCAAGCTCCTCTACGACGGCGCCAAGCAGAACTTGACCGCCGAGCTGGCCGCACTGAAGAGCGGGGTTCAGCGTGGCGGTAAGGGCGTCAAAGAGCTCGGAGGCTTGTTTCGAGCAGAGGCTGCTCTCATCGCCCGGATCGAAGGGCCGCCCGAGACGAAGTCGCTCGAGTTCTTTCTCTTCCACGTGCCAACCCAGCGGCTTGTCAGCCGCCACAAGGTGGAGGGGCTCGACTGGAGCTACCAGAACCGCGAGGCGATCGAGAAGGCGGTCAACACCGTGCTGACCGTCGACTGGGTTGAGCAGCTCGGGGGCGACACGAGCACCGTGACGACGGACGATGGTGGCGTGACCAGCGAGTGGTGGTTTTGGACGCTCATCGGCGTCGCTGTTGCGGGCGGTGCCACAGCGGCCATTCTCGCCTCCCAAGGCGACGAGAGCCCGCCGCCCTTCGAAAAGAACGACACTGGAGCCATGGTTTTGCGCTTCTAGCAGCGTTGCCGGGAATGCGGATTCTGGGACGCACGTCATGTGTGCCGCTGGGGCAGCGAACGAGAGGACACCTCAACGCGGGTCGCAGCGACGCAGTCCCTGAGTGATCTCGAGATCGACAGGAGCTGCGCCCCTGAGACCCGCGTTGACCGCATCGCGAAGTCATCAGGAATCGCATTTCCCGGCAACGCTGCTCGCGCCGGGAAATCGGTTCTGGGACGACGTGAGGTGTGCCGCGGGGGGAGAGCTGCGCGTAGCGCACGCTCACGAGCGCGGGACGCGCGCTACTTCGTGCCCGCGAACCGGCCGATAAACGGGATGTTGCGCATCTTGTCCCGGTAGTCGAGGCCGTAGCCGATCACAAAGTGGTCCTCGATCGTGAACCCCTTGTAGTGAATCGGGACCTCGGACGTGGCGTTGATGGGCTTGTGCAG
>CALHXW010000007.1 GCA_938040325.1 uncultured bacterium
CATCGGCTTCGCTCGTGTCGGCCTCGGCGGTGTCATCGATACCATCGGCCTCGGCGGTGTCGTCTATGACATCGACCTCGCTCGTGTCATCGGCTGTCGCATCGTCCGCGTCATCGCTGCACGCGACGAGCAGGGCACAGCTAGAGAAGATCGCGCCGATCGCCCTGAGGCGACGGGCGTTTTGAAACGTCCGCATGGATGTCCTTGGTCTGTGGTCTTGTTGTTGACAACGCCTCACAGCTTACTCGTCGCTGGGTTCGATGCCACAGCAAAGGCCGGGCAACACAAAGGCTCACAATCGCGCTCCCAATCGCGCGTGCGCAGGCCGGGTGTCACTCCACGAAGCAGCGTGTCGCTGGGCTAAAAAAGCTGTGCAAAGAGCGCCGGGGTTGGTAATTCCTGTTCACAACCTACTCGCAAGGGGCACGTCCCCTCCCGACACTTCCGACGCAGGAGTTTGCTCATGATGCGCACCACGATTGCAGCGTTGGCACTAACACTGGGGCTCGCAGCCTCTGCCCACGCTGAGACCGGCTACGACAATGGGTTCTATTTGAGCGCCACCAACGGCGACGCTGACTTCAAGCTGCAGGTGAATGCACAGCTTCAGTTCCGCCTCGCGACCTCGATCTACGAGGCGGGTCCGGCCGACTACGCGTACTCGATCCCGCGGGCGCGGCTTGTGTTCACCGGTCACATTCTCACCAAGCGCCTGACCTACCAGCTGCAGCTGGACTTCGGGACGGGGGACGCCGGCCTGAAAGACTTCTTCGCCAACTACGTCCTCGCTGACGGCTTTCAGCTCCGCGCAGGTCAGTACAAGAAGCCCTTCTCGCGCCAGCAGATCGCCTCCATTCGCAACCAAGCTCTTGTCGACCGTGCCATCACCGACCGGCTCTTTGCCTCTGGACGTGACCTCGGCCTGACGGCACACAACGGGCTCGCCGACGGCTTTCAGTGGGCAGCGGGCGTGTTCAACGGGACGGGAGACAAAGGCAAGTTTGCCGTGTCGGGCACCGGCGACGTGACGCGCAGCAACATACCGCAGCAGTTCGAGCCTGAGGTTGTCGTGCGGCTCGGCTACTCGGGCGGCGGCTTCGGTCCGGATGCGTTTGTCGAGGGCGACCTCAAGTGCGGTGCCGGCGAGCAGGAGGGCTGTGGCGTCCGCTGGGCCGTGGGTGCGAGCGCCATCATTGACCCAGCGCTTGCCGACGATGGCGACGAGGGCGAGGTCCAGGCGCAGCTCGACCTCGCGCTGAAGGCCAGCGGGTTCGGGCTCAACGCAGCGCTGTATCTCGACAACAACCTCGGCGACAGCGGCGGCCTTGAGAACCTCGGCTTCCACGCCCAAGCCAGCTACTACCTAGCCTCGGCGCGGCTGCTGCCGGCGATTCGCTACGCGATGATCCTGCCTGAAGACAGCGACACCGGCACCACCTTGAGCGAGCTGACACTCGGCATCGGCTACCACCCGTGGGGCCACAACATCAAGTGGCAGACCGACGTCAGCATGCTCGGCGCCGACATCGGCGACGCAGGCACCACGACCTGGCAAGTCCGCTCGCAGCTGCAGTTCGCGTTCTAGACGAGTGAGCGCTCTTGCCGACAAACTGCGCACTACGCATCAAGCGCCGGGAAGTCTGACGCTGCACGATGGTGTGGCTGACAAGGAGCAACCCAAATGAACAACGTACAAACCCCCGCCATGACCCTCGTTGGATTCACCGTCGACGTGAACCCGGCAAACCTCCAGACCGCCATCGGCGCGCTGTGGCAGAAGACGAGTCAGTCGGGGCTGCTGCAGCCCGGCAAGCCGGCCTACGCGGCTTACTACAACTACGGCGACAAGGGCTCGACCTACACGACGCTGGTGGGTGTGGAGCTCGAGGCTGGGAGCCCGATTCCCGAGGGCTGCACGGAGCTTTCGGTGCCGGCGCAGAGCTGCTTGGAGCTTTCGTGCAAAGCCACTGTCCCCGACATCCAGCAAGCCTGGGGAACGGTATGGAGCACCGTCACTGAAGGCCGCGCCTGGAAGGTGGATCTCGAGCGCTGGGAAGGCCAGATGGGCACCGGCACGGTCCGCGTCCAGGTGGGCATGAACGCATGAAGGCCAGCACCCGCGTCGACTATCAAGCCCGGGTCGACCGGGTGCGCGGCTACCTCGCCGAGCACCTCGACGACGACGTGCGACCGCCCCAGATGGCGAAGGTCGCGGCGATGTCGGTGCACCACTTCCATCGCGTCTTCAAAGGCATCACCGGCGAGAGCCTGATGGGCTATCGCCGGCGCCTACGGCTTGAGCGCGCCGCCAAGGTCCTTCGCCATGGGACCGCCTCGGTCACCGATGTGGCGTTTGAGGCCGGCTATGGCAGTCACGAGGCGTTCACCCGGGCCTTCGCTGAGCAGTTTGGCGTGGCACCCGTGGTCTGGCGTCGTGGCCGTGGCGAGCGCTATCAACGCGCGATCCAGCAGGCTCGGCCGCTTCCCGTCGTCGAGCTTCGCAACGTCGAGGCTCGCCCGTACCTCTTCGCGCCGCAAGTCGGTCCACTGACCGCGTCCGGCGAGAACTGGGCTCGGTTCATTGGTGAGCTTATCCGCCACGGCATTGGACTCGACGACCTTGTGGGGCGCTATCCGGACGATCCCGACATCACCCCGGCCGACCGCATCCGATATGACGTTGGACGTGTCGCACCGATGGGAATGACCCGAGCTCCCGACGGGCTGCAGCTTGGCACCCTGAGTGGCGGCCGCTGGGCGGTCACCACCCACATCGGACCCTACGACCAGCTCGCCGACGTCTACGTCGACCTCGTCGGGCGTTGGTTTCCAAGCCAGGGTCTGCCTCTGGCACACCGAGCGTGCATTGAGGTCTACGGCAACAGCGTCATGGACACGGCGCCTGAAGACCTCATCACCGAGGTCTGGGCGCCGGTTGGAACGCCACTCTAAGTGCGGTGCCTGCGGGAAGAGGCAAACACGAGGCCCGTCCGAGGGCGCCCGACAGAACATCGCTGAGTCATCCTATCAAAACGCTGCAGAACTGGTGTAGTGTGGTGTCTCCTGGGGGACAGCAAGGAGCGCGCGATGGGCAAGGCGACGTGGTGGCTAGTGGCGACTTTCGCAGCAACGAGCTGGATGGCGTGCGACGCGTACGATGAGCCGGCGCCTCCGACGCCGCAGGCGGAGTCCGCGCTGGCGACCGAGTCGGGGGCCGTTGCCGTGAGCGGGCCCTGGGTGATCCCGCCGTGGGTCAACGCTGCGCAACACGTGCCCGTCATCAACCCGCCGTCGGTCGCACCGCTGGGCTCCTGCTCGTCGAGCAATGCGTTTCAGTGCTCGTGCACGCATCCCGAGTGCAGTCCAGCGCACGATGGAACGGTCGACCTTGACCAATACATCCGCAACAAGTGGAACTATCTCACCTCGGGTGGGCTCTATTGCTGCCGTCAGAACAGCGCGCAGACGAGCGTTCCGAAGCTCTCGGTGCATGCGGTCGGCCGCGCGATCGACTTGATGGTGCCGATGGTCGGGGGGCAGGCCAACAACAGCCTCGGCGACCCCGTCGCCAACTGGCTGGTCGACAATGCCCAAAACATCGGGATCCAGCGCGTGATCTGGGACCGCGCCTACTGGAACGGTAACCACGGCTATGGCCACCTGAGCTCATCCTCGCTTCCCCACACCGACCACATCCACGTGGAGCTGAGCATCGAAGGCGCTGCCAAGCTCACTCAGTTCTTCACGTCGGGCGCATACCTCGGGGCCTGCGAGCCACGCTGCGAAGACAACACCATCATCTACGCCGACTGCACGAGCGGCGACTGCGGCGCCTTCGGGGTCGAGTGCCTGCCGGGTCCGCCGCCGGTCTGTGGCGAGCCGCCACCGCCTGAGCCCCCCGCAGCGGTCGCTGTGCCGAACGCAGGGACGCCATCGTTTGCAAGCGTCGGGACACCGTCGCGGGTCAGCTTCGTCGACGCGCAGCGCATCTTTGATACGCGCACGCCGAGCCTCAGCACGAACCTCACCCGGGGGACAGGCGGGACAACCGGTCCGCTCAGCGCCACGGGCGTCAACGTCTACACGCCGCCCGCTGGAATGCTGCCCTCAAACACGCGCGGTCTTTGGCTCAACCTCGCGGCGCTGCCGCTCACGGCCCAGGGGTTCGCAGTGGTTGGACCTGCCGGCCAGGGGCAACCTCCCACATCGAGCATCAACTTTGTGCCCGGCCAGAACGTCGCCAACGCCGTGCCGGCGATCCAGGGAACGGGCGGTGGCGTCGCGTTTCATGCCTCGACCAACGTCAACGCCGTCGCAGACTTGACGGCCGTGTTTCGGTCGAGCGGCAACGGACTGACGACAACGCCGCCGACGCGCGTGTTCGACACCCGAGAGGCGAGCGCGCCGCTTCAGCCAAACGTCGTCCGAGCGTTCGACGTCGAGGCTCCACCGGGCGCCACTGGAGTGGTAGGAACACTCACGGTGCTCGGTGCGTCAGCTCCAGGCTTCTTGGCGGCGTTTCCCTGTGGCTCACCAACAACCGGCGTGAGCAACATCAACTACCCAGCTGACACTGTCCGCGCCAACGCTCTGATGGTCGAGCTGGGCACCAACCAAGAGCTCTGCCTACGATCGCTCGAGGAGGTCAATGCCATCTTCGATGTCACCGGCTATCTCTCCCCCGCAGGACCACTCTCGTACCAGCCGGTAACGCCGAAGCGACTGCTCGACACCCGCAGCGACACGAGCCTCTTCAAGAACCGGCTCGCCGCGCAACAGAACATTGAGCTGCCAATCCAGGGGCTCTCCGGCATGCCCAACAGCGTGTGGTCCGTCGTCGCGAACGTCGCGGTCGTGGGCGCGACGTCGCCTGGTTTCGTGACCCTGCATCCTTGCAGCGATCCGGTCCCACATACGTCGTCGCTGAACTTTGCGGAGCTGCCCGTCGCGGCGCTCAGCATGTCGTCGGTCAGCGGGGCAGGGACCCTGTGCGCGTTTGCCAGCTCGCGGGCGCACCTCATCATCGACGTCGTTGGCGTCTGGGTCCATGACCTCAGCGCTCTGCCGACGCCCTTTGTCACCGACGAACACTACAGCGACCAGGGCGAGCCGTTCACACCGACCGACGATCCCAATCCAGACCCCGAGCCTGACGTCATCGGCGGCGACACAACAGAGGCCGACACGTTCGAGCCGGAGGCCGATACGTTCGAGCCCGAGGCTGACACAGCGGTCGTCGATGCGGCAACGGACGACACGAGGATCGAGGACAGCGTCGAGCTCGACACTGCGGCGGCCTCTGACACAGGGCCAGCCGTCGACACGAGCGGCCCAGGTGGAGTCGACACTTCCAGCGCCGACACCGTGGCTCCTATCGACACGTCAACGGCAGACACCGGTGCGAGCGACGACGCCACAGCGGCGGACACCGACAGCGGCACGAGCGTAAAGGGCGGCAGCGACTGCAGCTCAGGCCAAGCCCCACACGTCGGTTGGGTCTTGCTCGCAGCGCTCGTGTGGGTCCGTCGGCGCCGCCTTGGCTCTGCCTTGAGGTCCGCGACAGCCTGATCGGCTCGCGGCTCGGGACACTGGTGACGCGCGTCGTGACCTCAGAGTGTGCCCTACTCAAGCGTCTCGCGCCGCAAGCGGTTGGCTATTCCTCTTCGCTGCCGTGACCTGCACAGGACCAGTAGAGGTCGCTGTCGTAGCGCTCCTCCGCGAGCATCCGCACCCCGCTGACCATCTTGATGCGGCAGGCGCAGGCGTAGGTGCGGTAGGCGTCACTGAATTCATTGGTCACCAACAAACCACCGAAGTCGGGGGTCGCGTAGGCGTCCTTGAGGCTCTTTCCTGACCTGTCGCCGACCATCTGACGGTCAAAGACACGGACCTTCTTGCCGCATTGCTCACACTCGATGTTGTTGCAGCCGCGATAGGTCGCCGCGTCGAGCTCGGCTTGGGTGAGGGCGCTCTCTCGTCCCACCATCATCGGGGACTTCACTCCGACGAGAACGCCGTCTTCGTAGCAGGTCATCGCTAGAGCTCCGTCATGGCTGGGTAGTACTCAAACGCAGCGCCGCAGTAGAGCTTCGTGGCGGCCATGACCTCGTGGAGGCGGTGCGTCCCGCTCTGCCCTCGCCACATGCCGTTGTAGAACGCGAACCCGACCCAGCCGACCTTGTAGAGGTCCGTGCCGCCGATGCCCGCGGACTGACCAAGCGCGAGAATGCGACTCGTCGTGCCTGACGGACCCGCCATCAGCGGCACCCCAAGCGCACGTGCACTCTTGACCCACTCATTGTCTTCTCGAACGGTGTGTCCGTTGTTGCGCGTGTCGCCATGCTCCTTGCGAAGGCTTTGGTAGTGCTTGCGGAACGACTCCGAGCTGCGGATGTGGTCGGTGTTGGTGACCTCGTCGAGCAGCACCCACATCGCGGTGACGTCGCCGCCGCCGGCGAAGATGGCTTTGCAGTCCTTGAGCTGGCCGAAGTCTCCGTACCTGCTCTCGGCGGCAACCGCGCTCAGCGCGGCCATGTCTTGCTCGCTCATCTTGGCGCCCACAGCGGTGACGACCGCGCGCAGCGCAGCCGTGTACTCGGGACGCGCAAGCACTTGCCTGGCCAGCTTTGCTTCGACAGCGAGCCGATCGGCATAAGCAGGAGCACTCTCGTGAATCAGTGCCGCGGCAAGGTTATCGTAGGACGCGTAGACGCGATTCTCGGTGTGCTTGGCCATCGCCTTGTTGTCGTCGCCGCGCACGCCGGGCTCTGCTTTGAGGGCATTCTCGGCGGTTGACACAGTCGCCACCCAGGCGTCGAACTTCGACCGCACCCGTGCTTGCAGCGCCGCATCGAAGAGATCCGGCGAAGCGCCCAGTGCTTTCTTCACCGCGGCAATCGTCAGCTCCCACACGGGTCCCACCGCAACTGTCCCCTTCTTGGGCATGGCTGCCAGCGCCTCGGCGCCAATGCCACCCGGGTCGACGAGCTGCGCGTCGCGCTCCTTTGTCGCCCCTGTCCACAAGCGATGCTGGACCGCCTTCTGTTGGACGCCGCCCCCACCGCCTGCGGGCGCCATCTGGTCGAGCAGCTCGACCGCGGACTCGCCAGCGACGACCTTGTCGGCGACGGCATCGGCGTGTTGCTCGTAGGTATCACCAGCCTGCCCGACGCCGCCTTTGAGCGAGACGCCAGCACGCTGCTGGACGATGTGGGCAGCCTCGTGTGCGGCCGTGTGAAGCGACGGGCCGCTGCCGAACGCGACGCTGTTGCCGGTCGCGTAGGCTTCCGCGCCCATGGCGGCGGCACCTTCGCTCGCCTTGCCGCCGACGTGGGCCGAGATCCCGGAGATGTCGTGGTGCCCGAACGCGGCTTGGATCTTGTCGCCATGAGGCATCGCGCCGCCGCCGCCTGAGATGCCATGAGCTGCTGCGCTGTGCACCGCGTCGCTCGTGTCACCACCCTTCGCTTGCACAGCGCCGGCACCGCTGGGCGCCAAGAAGGCCGCGCCTTCCTCGTAGCTCATGCCGGCCAAGGTGCTCTTCATTTGGACGCGATGCGCGGATCCGCCACTCGCGGGGGCGTCCGTCGTTTGGCTGTTCTCGGACGAAGCCGACTGCACGTCGGCCGTTTCGTGAGTGCTCATGAGTACCTCAAATGTCTGACCGACCGAGTTGGAACCATAGTCAATCCTGCGCCACATTCAAAGCGTCAGACACCGAACGGCTCACCTTTGGGCAGCGCCTGGTTGTTCTTGGACATCGAGGACTTCGCTGCCCAGTGCGTGCGCGCCGTGCGCACGCGCATGCAGTTCGCTCGCAATGGCCGTCGCGGCCCGCGATCGCAAGGCGCGCGCGTCATCAGGATGGAGCGATGTGCCTCGGGACGTCCGTCAGGCGGCCGCGGCGGGCTTGTTGCCCTTGATGGTGCCGACGATGGCGAGGATGAGCGCAATGGCCGAACCCGCTAGTGAGATCCAGTAGCCGTACGCAAGCATGTCGGTGGCCGAGAGGTTCATGCCGGTCTGAGCGATGCGGTTGGTCACGTTCATGAGCACAAAGCCCGCAATGCCAGCGGCCGCGAGCGTGAAGATCGTGATGGCGATCCACATCCCGCGACCTGCACCGCCCCGAGCGAGCGCAATGCCGGCGAGTAGGACGGCTATGCCCATAGCGATAAGGACGATCATGCCGTCGCCACCGATGCCGTTGAGCGTGCGGCCCATCCAGTCGACCCAGGGCAGAAAGGTGCCAACGATGGCGATAGCGGCGGCGGCGAGGAAGGGAACAAGCATGACGGGTCCTATGCAGCAGGATGGAGCGTTCAGCGCTCAATGACGTGGTGGGGTGACGCTAAAAGGCCGCGGCCGAACCCGCAAGCCGAGCTGCCCCGGATGTAAGAAGTGCGAGAGGTGCGCGCGAGCTCGGACGAAGGGCCTGCTGGCGGCACGCAAACCCCATAGTTCGGTCGGGTTGGCTCTCCTCGACGGCCAACCACATGGGGTCCAGCGTTCCACGGCTTCGTTGGCCGAGCCAGTCCAGCGCCCGCGCGCCCTTTTTTAGGCCATTGACACGTGCAACGAAACCCAGCCCAATCGAGCACTGTGCGCCTACGGCCAAAGACAGCACCGGCGACCGCGAGGAATCCGGCGACCGGGGTTGAGATTGCGATCCCTGCACGTGACGGGGACTGCGAGCTTCTACTGAGCGACGGGAGCTGGGTGCCCTTCGCGCGTTGGTCTGCTGACAGCCTGTCGCTCAACGCAACCATGAACCTCGACGATCCCGACGACGACGTCGCTGCTGCTGTCTTCGACATCGCCGAGGCCCTCAAAGCGGTCGTGGTTGGCGACGAGGGTGAGCGTTACAACCGGCCGTGAGCGGTCGAGTGGCCGCCATCTACCGAGCCGACATACGCACAAGCCAGGCGTCGAGCGCCTGCCTGACCTCGACGTAGTCACCAAAGGTCCCACCTTTGGCCAAGTCGAGCCTGTCCCACCACGAGAGCATTTCACCTACCTCTAGAGTACCCAGTAGTGCTTCGTCGTTGGCCATCAAGAACAGGTGCTTCGCCAACGCATCGGCCGAGTCCGGAGCAGCCCGGAGCGCATGCAGAAAGCCACCCATGACCCGTCGGTGCACTGCCGAGGCATCGGCAACCCCTGCGATGCTCTGCAGCAGGCTCTCTACGATCGGTGCGGGCCGCTGGCCAGCGAGACAAAGGTCGATGAGGGCGTCTGATGGCGTGGCCAGGCTGGCGACTGCGGTATCCGCCCACGTGATGACGTCTTCGACAGTGGCGAGCCCAACGCGGACGAGGTGCCGAAGGACCTCCGCGTCCGTTTTGAGCTGGCTTTGTCGCGCCGCCGTTAACTCCAAAGCTCGCTGAGCGGCCCGGCGGCGATCCGCGTTGGTCCTTCCTTTCCGAACTCGTTCAGATCCAAGCCAGCAGCGTGACCGAGGGTGTTGAAGAAGTTCGAGAGCTGGCGATTGTTGGCGTTGCGTACGCCTGGAAAGACGGTTGTGCGGCCGTCGTTGACAAAGCCCATGTTTTGGCCGCCGATCAGCAGCAGCGGCCACTCCTCAGCATTGCTGTGGTGGGTGCCGCCATTGCCCGACATGAACACCACGAGGGTGTTGTCGAGCATGGTGCCGCCACCCTCGGGCGTGTTGTGCAGCTTGCGCGCGAGGCCGATGGTCTGAGCCATCAGCAAGCGCGTGGCTTCCTTGATGAGCGTCACGCCGGTTGCCTGGTCGACGCCGTTGAAGTGATGGAGGTTGTGGCGCTGAAGCTCGGCGCCCAGCGACGGGTAGGGCAGGTCAAAGCCGCCGCCAGTCCCGCATGCAAGGACAGCAACGTTGGTCAGCCCGCCTTGGAGCGCTGCGGTGGCAAGGTCCATGTGGGCCTGCATGCGCTCGAACGGGTCACCAGAGGCATAGAGGTTGCTGGCCGTTGGGTCTGGGGGCACCACGCTTGAGAGGGTCGGGGCGATGGCAACCAGCTGCTGCTGGCGCTGGGTGACGGCCTCGAGGCTAGCGAGGTAGCCCTCGAGCTTGGCTCGCTCGGTCGAGTTGCCGCTAAACTGCGCCAAGGATGCCGTCGCGTCAGCGTGAGCGTAGTCCAGGAGCGTGCCGCGGCGATTGAACGCGGCTTGGCTCGCCGGATCGCCGACGGCCCCAAAGAGGTTGGTGAACGCCTGCGCCGGATCGATGAGGACCGGCGCAGGGCGGGCTTCGCCATAGGCACACGTCGAGGTGTTTAGCGCTTCTTCGTGGGCGTGGACGCCGAGTCGGATCGCATCGAAGGGCGCGCTGCCCTGGACGCCGGCGACGCCAGCGAGAATCGACTCGATGGTAGGTCCGCCGGGCCGCGAGCCGGTGGAGCGGGTCGAGCTGAGCGCGCCAAAGTTGGTGGTGTGGCCGCCGCCAGTGATCTTCGACGAGAGGCCAAAGACCGCGTGGGCGAGCGGTGCCAGGTCGCTGCCCAACGCTGCCATCGCCGGCGCCTGAGCGAGGTCATCGTTGATGACGAGCGGGGCATCATGACCATAGAGCCGGGGAAAGTAGCGGCGCGTGCCTGTGTCGCTGACGGCGTCTGCATCGATGGCAGCGCGCGCGCCTGGCGTCATGAGGTTGACGGGCTCGGTCCCGTTGCCCTCGATGACAAAGACGAAGCGGCAGGGAAGCGACCCGCTGGTGGCCGCCCGGACGGAGCGGAAGTAGGGCGCCAGCAGGGCCGCGCCGGCTGCGGTGGATAGGGTCGCGAGAAAGCGTCGGCGTCGCATGGTCATGGCGTCACCTCGTCGGAGTTGTGTCGGTAGAGCATGGCGTCGTGGGTGGCGAGGACTTCAAGCATGCTAACGAACGAGCCGCCGCTGCTGTCGTACGCGGACTCCATCTCGCTGAGCACGCAGCCGTCGCGAGTGGTCTCGTCGCGGCCGGCGAAGAAGCGGAAGGTCTGGCGGATAAAGCAGCGCTTGACCACATCCGAGCTCGCAAGCGCCGTCATGAACGCCATCGGCGTCGCGTAGGAGCCGTTGAGAGCGGGGTCCGGGGCGTTGGAGACCACCGTGCTGCCGTCGGGCGCATTGCCGTGGTCATCGGCGCGCAGCATGCCCGCGTGGTTGTAGAACTCAAAAGGCTTACCGAGGTCGTTCATGAACTGGTGACAGCCCATGCACTCCGCCTGTGTCTCGAACGTCAGATCGACCCGCTCGCGCGCAGTGAGCGTGCCGTCGGTGGGCTGGAGCACCGCATCGACTGTGACCAGCTCAAGCGGCGGCACCGTCTCACAGAAGAGGTTTTCCCGAATCCACTTGCCCCGATGCACGATGCTGGGGCCGTCCTCGAAGGCGTCGCCGTGGGCGCTCAGCCAGACCGGGTGAGTGAGCATCCCCGCACGCTCGGTCGCCGGCAGCGTGTTCCAGCGTCCGTCCCGGGTGGCGGGGATGTCCGTGTTGATGTTGAAGATGCGGTTTTTGTAGTCGTTGGGTTCGTTGGTCGCCGGCAGGTACCACTCGGTGGTGGTCAAGAGCTTCGCCAACACGTCCTGATCGTCGTTGACGACCTTGGCAATGGTGTCGGTGAAGACCATCAAGCCGTCCGGCTCGAGCCAGCCCTGGTAAGTGCGCAATGCGTCGAGCGAGCGCTGGTACCAGAGGGGGTTATCGTCGTGGTGAACCGTCGTCGCGTTCGGCGTGTCCTGGAACGTGCTCTCGAAGCCCGCCACGTCGAACCACTCGATGAAGAAGCGGTCGAGCTTGTCGGCCATCCACTCGGCGGCGCGGTCGCGTCGCTGACCCATCAGGCTGTGGGTGCCGTAGTCGATCCACTCGTCCTCCCGGTCGGGGTCGATCCCCATCGCGTACTGCCGCACAAGTGCTGCCGCAACGGCTGGATCTTGGATCGTGCCGTCAGCCGCCGCTGCGGCCAGCGCTGCTTGGTGACCGCCGTCGGTCTCGGTCCAGCGATCATCGCCCGAGAGGTCGTTGTCGTAGAGATAGACGCCGAAGGCTCCGGGCCCGCGGTCGCTGAGCAAGCTCGCGACCCAGGCGGCAGCTTCCTCATCGCTGAGTCGCCGGCGGCCGAAGGCGTCGGGGCTCCCCGTGCCAAGCTCCGACTCGAAGAGCGCGCTGGTGTGAAGCCACGCGGCCGACGTGATCATCACTAGCGAGTCGTCTCGAGAGGTGCCGGTCGCGGCTTCGTCGGCCAGAATGCCGAGAGCGAAGTCGACCAAGCGGGCGACTTCCTCGTCGCTTGGTGCGCCGAAGACAACCGCGGTGCTGAGGTAGCGCTGGGCAAAGGTCTCGACGCAGGTCGCGTCGGGTGAGGTGTCGTCGTACATGCAGCCGAGCTGCCCGTCGCGAGCCTCCCATGAGGACCGCTGCCAGACGGCCGCTCCGCCCCAGTGGTCGCCTGCGTAGCCCACCAGGTCCAAGTAGAGGTCGAGGGTGGCTACATCCAGCTCTGCCCCCTCGGCGTACGTGCTGTAGGTCGCGCCGCCCGCGGGTTCGAAGGGGTTTGCAGCGGTCGCATGCCCCCAGTTTTGGCCGATGCGTCGTCGGAACTGGTGCTTGTCGATGCGCCGCAGTCGGCCCTCGGAGCTCGACGGCGCGCCCGAGCATTGAAAGAGGTCGCCCTGACTGAGCGTGTTGGGGTCCACCTTTGCGGGCTCGACGACCGGCTGCGGGACCGCACAGGTCGCGCCAGCGTCGATCCAGTCCGCAACGATGCCAGCGTCAGCAGGGGCGAGCGGAGCGCCGGGAGGCATCTGCACCCCCGCACCGCCTGCAGCGAGGTGGGTGCCGTGGATCTTGTGCATCAGGTAGCTACCGCCCGAGTCGCCCGGCAGGACGTAGGGCAAGCCCGAGTGCGCGCTGGTGGCGCCAACCAACGCCGCGACGTCTCGCAGGTCTAGGCCATCGGTGGCGAAGACGCCATGGCAGCCCGTGCAGTTTGCTGAGAGGAGCGCCTGGACCTCGCTGCAGCCGTCGTCGGTGTCGGTCTCGGCGTCGGCCGCGTCGGCCGTCCCGTCGCCGGTGTCCGTGGCGTCGTGGGCGTCGCTCGGGTCGGGGTCAGGGGCCGGGGCGGTGCCGCAGGTTGCGCCGCTAGCGATCCACGCCTCCAGGTCGGATAGCTCCGCCGCGGTGAGCGAGTCGCCAAGGGCCGGCGGCGGCATCGACGTGCCCATGCCGGCAGCCATGTGGGCGCCGGTGACCTTGAGGTAGAGATAGCTGTCCTGCTGGGCGTAGGGTTCGATCAGGTTCAGGGCGCTCTGGCTGCTGGCCGCACCGACCACGGCCTGGACGGCATCGAGCACGAGGCCCGCCTCGGCCTCTGGCCCCGAGTGACACCCCACGCAGTGTGCGTTCGCCGCCGCCTGAACCGCGTTGCACAGGGGATCGCTCTCGCTCGTGTCGAGCTCGATGTCGGTCGAGCCTGTCCCGGAGTCGGAGGCCGCGCCCGAGTCATCGACCGCATCGGCGCTTGGAACGCCATCGGTCGGTTCGAAGCCGGTGGGGTCGTCGACACAACCGAGCCAAAGGAAGACCAAGAGCGTCGGGCTCACTCGAACCCATTGCGTCGTGCGCGCCGATCCCATTCGTCCTCCCTCCCCGACGGGACGTCGTCGGTACCTGGCACTATAGCGCAAACGCGCATCTGCCGGCACGCGACCTCCGGCGGCTGTCACTCAGCGACGCGCGTTGCCACGGTAGCGCGCACGCGCTAGGATTTGACCGTGGCGCACGCTCCCCGTTCGTTAGCGTTTCCTGCGCGGGCGTCGCTTGCTCGTCGCGACCGGCCGTCCCATGTCTGAGGCCGGCGGCAACGCAGCAGAACCTCGTGTGCAGACCCGGCAGCTCCGGTCTCCCGTGCCGCTCCCTCGCTGGGTGAGCGAGCAGCCGCGCCGTCTGCGCCCAACGAGCGTCATCGCGACCACACACGGCGTCGAGTCGCTTCATGCGCTGCCCGGTGGAGACTGGACTCGGCTCCGTAGTAGGCTTGGAGATCGCGTCGTGGTCGTGCAGGTCATCGGCACGGCCAAAGAACATGCGGCGTCGGCGTCGGCGCTAGCGCACGAGGTCGCACAGGCGTGGTCGAGTGCCTCGGAAGTCCGTGGCTGGCTGATACGCGTCGGCAAGTACGTCCGCTGGCTCTCACGGCTGAGGAGCTTTGGTGGTACGGGCGTGGCTAGTGGTGAGGGTCTCGACCGCACCCTCGTCGATCTCTTTGGCGCTGCGGAAGGTCAGGCGTCTGCCTCGATCGGCCCCGACCTCGCAACGTTTCCAGGCCGGACCGCCGAAGTAGTTGTCGAAGCGCGCATCGTCGCCGCAGTGGCCCGCGGCGACGATGCACGTGGCATCGCCGACTGGTGTCGCCATCGCGCGGCCATCGGCCAGCGTGACACGGTCAGCGCCCTGGTGTGCCGTGTCTTGATGCAGCAGCTCTGCGGTCAGGTTGCCCTCGCCCAGGCGGCGCTTTGCCAGCTCTCAGCGATCGTCAGCGCGCCTGCGACCGCTCGGCAGGTTGCCGATTTCTTTATGAGCCTTGGCCGACCGGAGTCAGCAACCGCGATCTACGCGCGCATTCAGGGCTGCGACGTCAACTCGCGCAGGGCGCGTTTTGACGCGACCCTGAGGCTCGCGACAGCAGCCGTGCAGGCGGGCGAGCAGTCCACAGCCCGTGCCGCCGCTCGCGAGCTCTGGGACCTCGCAGACTCCGCCGAAGAGCGGCTGGATGCGGCCATCCAGGCTCGGGATGCCGGCGACTTTGCTCGCGCCGAGGAACTGCTGGCAACGCTCGTCGAGGGGCACCCGGACCACCGAGGCGCCATGACCGAGCTTGCGCGGCTCCGCATCTGGCGACTTGCCCACGCCGACGCGAGACCGCTGTGCGACGCGTTGGTGTCCCGCGACCCGGTGGACAGCACCGCCCAGCGCTTGCTCGGGGTCTGCAAGTACCTCGCGGGCGAGCCGTCGGCAGCAGCCGTCCACCTCCAGCGCGCGCTTGAGCTGGACCCTGGGGATGACGAAGCCCGCATCTGGCACAGCGAGTGCCTCGACGCGCTTGGCCAGACAGATATCGCCTGGCGTGAGGTCGGAAACGTTCAGCTTGGCGATGTCCTGGTCTGGCAGCTCTCGCGGGCGCGAATCGAGACACGGCATGATCCTGAGCGGCTCACGACCCAGAGCACATGGTTCATCGTCGAGTCCAACCTGCGCCATGTCCTCGGCGAGGTCGAGAGTCGAGAGGGTGCACCCAGTCAGCGGCTAAAGCGAGCACTCGACCGACTCGGAGGCAACCGCGCCGAGCGTGCCACGGTCGTTGAGTCGGATGGTTCATTGCGCTGGCTTCGAGACGTGGAGTCGCCGAGACGTCGCGCCGAGCGGCTTCAGCTCGAGGCAGTGGTGCGCGGCGTAGACGCCGTCGTTGCCGACTTCAGTGCCCTCACATCCGAGCATCCGAGCGTGCCCTTCTTCGTGACGTACGGCGCTGAGCTCGTTCTCTGGAGCGGCGACTACGAGCGCGCGCTGGAGATGTTCGAGGGCGTCTGGCAGTCGACGCGCACACGCTGGGGGTATGTGGGGGCTGGTGCGGCCGCGATGTTGCTGGGGCAGTATGACCGCGCGCTTGCGCTGTGGGAGGAGGGTAAGCGCCACTACACCTACCTGGATGCTGAGGCGACCTATTGCTACCGCGGCGAGCTCTATCGTCGACGCGGGCAGCTCGACGCAGCCGAGGCCGATCTCAGCCTGGCGGTCACTCACCGGCCGGACCGCGTTGGCGCCTGGATCAACATCGCTCTGCTCCATGCCGCTCGCGGGAACGTCACCGCCATGCGCGAGGCGGTCGCCGAGGTCGATCGGATCGTGCCGGCATTCAGCGCAGAGGTGCAAGCGGCGACTCCATCGGCGGTCGCGCGCGCAGACCTCGACCCGGCGACCTGCACCGCGCAGATGGAGACCCTCTTAGGTTGGATGCGAGGCAATCGGTCATCGGTGATGTACTCCGTCGTTGACCCAGCCGGCCAGCTTCGCCTCGTTGCCGCCATGCCGGACGAGGTCCGCAGACGCACGTTCCAGCGCGCACTGCTGCTCATGCGGGAGCAGCTGATGAAGGCCGTTGCCACCGATGTGCTCGGGACATGAGCAAGCGTTGAGGCGGCGCGGGATCTCCCGCGGACGCGCACGGTTGATCGCCCTGCACGGTGCGGGTAACGTGGCGTCACCTATCACTTTGGAGCGCAGCTGTGACCCGACTTTGGACGACCGCGATGGCCCTGGTTCTGCTTGGGCTCGCCGGGTGCGACGCGGCCGACGACTCCGAGGACACCAGCGCCGACACTGCCTCTGAAGACAGCAGCACGGACACCACCTCGCCGCCTGTCGACCCTGCACCCTACGTGCTCGACCTTGAGGCCGGCACCGAGAGCGCGTCGTGGGCGTCAAGCGCCGGCACCTGGCGCATCAACGTCTGTGCGGTGCTGCTCACCGAGCCAGAGCGAACGCTGAGGGTCTATCCCGTCACGTACGCCAACCAGACGCCGTACTGCGCCGACGCCGACGCGTGGGACCACGCGGTGCTGCGCTTCACCGGCCGCTTCGTCCAGACCGAAGGCGAAGGCACTGCCGACGTCACGGCGGGGCAGGGGGCCGAGCTGGTCGAGGCTCCGTCGATCATCCGCGTGGACATGCCCATCGAGCCCGTCACCGTCGACATCTTCTCTGAGGGCGACTCGGCGGCTGCGCCGGCTCGCCTGCGCGTTGGCCTCGAGGGATGGCGCGACAACAACGGCTATGGTCTGAACTTCACCTTCACCAACCTATCGTCGGAGTAGAGGGAATCCGACGAAGGCTGCGGCCATGATCCGAACAGAAGACTTTGAGCGGGTGGAGGTTCGATCGACCGAGGCCCTTCGCGACTGGCTGCTCACCCATCACGAGCAGTCTGACAGTGTCTGGCTGGTGACCTTCAAGAAGCACACCGGCGCCTCCTACATCTCCACCGGCGATGTGCTCGATGAGCTGCTCTGCTTTGGATGGATCGACGGGATTCGCAGAAAGCTGGATGCCGACCGAACGATGCAGCTCATCGCCCCGCGCCGGGTTCAACACTGGTCGAAGACCTACAAAGAACGCGTCGCCAGCTTGACGGCTGCGGGTCGGATGCACGCCTCTGGACTCGCTGCTGTCGCGCAGGGAAAGGCCAGCGGGCTTTGGACGTTCCTCGACGACGTCGACGCCGGCATTGCACCGCCGGATCTCATCGCAGCGCTTGGCGAAGTTGCTCCGGCGTCAGCCTACTTTGAAGGCTGCCCACCGGCCTATCGGCGCAACGTGCTGCGTTGGATAAAGCTCGCAAAGACGGACAAGACCAGGGCCAAACGCATCGCTAAGACGGTCGCTGCGTGCGCCGCTGAGAGTCGCATGCCACAGATGTGACTGCGACGCCGCTCATTGCGGCGTCACCAGAGCACCGAACGGGTGGGTAGCGTGCGGATCGGCGCGGTTTTGGACCGACGCTGGGCGTCGCTCCTCGGTCACTTATCCCGCGGGACAAGGTGATCCTGAGATCGTCGGTCCAGTGGTGCACATCACGAAGTCATCAGATTTCTCGTTTCCCCGAACGCTGCTAGGTAGGATGGCAATCTCGTGCGTGCGAAATAGCTTCAGGAGGAGACGAAAAAACCTCGCAGTTTGGCAAAAGATGCGTCGGGCGAACCGAAGAACCAGCGACTGTGCGCCTGAGTTGGTCGACGCTCCGGAGGCACGCGCGCAGCGAGTGATCTGACGTCACCGGGCGCCGCAGGTTTCGACGCGGCCAGGGCACACTGCGGCGGTGCCGATGAAGGGCTTTCCCGCTTCGAGTGAGACTCGGCCAACGACCGTCACAAGCTCTCCGACGTGGCCCTTGAAGCTTCG
>CALHXW010000008.1 GCA_938040325.1 uncultured bacterium
AAGCACGATCCCCGGGGACCGTCGCAGGAGCGCGCTCGCGCCACGTCCCAGCAGACGTTGTCCGTACCGTCTTTGAACGCGACGGAGAGCGATGCACGTATCGTGACCCAACGACGTCGCAGCGGTGTGTGGCGACGCACAGGCTGCAACTCGACCACATCCACCCCTTTGCACTCGGCGGAGAGCACTCGGCATCGAATCTCCGCGTGCTTTGCCAGCATCACAACAATCGGCGTATCCCCCCGCGGTACCGGCGTCGGACGAGCAATCCATTCTCGTCGACCCGTTCATGACCCACTTCTCGGCCAAAAAGAGAGTGCACCTGGAGGCAACGAAGCCTCAGGTTCTCAAAATGGCTAAAGTCGAGTCTAAAGCACCGAATAGGTTAATCGCACCCGGCTTGCTGCGGACTGACGTCAGCCACCGTCGCTGCTCCTCGGTCACCTATCCCGATAAGCTCCATGAAGCTCAACGATCCACGCTAGCGCTCGCGACCAGCTGCTGGAGTGGGGCGCCGTACTTTGCCTCGATGAGCGCCTCGATACCGACAACCTCTGTCTCGGTCTCGCCAATCGCGCGGCAGATCGCCGGCAGCGCGCGCCTGGCACAGTCGGTGGGATGAAACACCAGCACCCCGGCACGTCGTCGCTCAAGGGCGGCGATGACGCGGGCCTGCACAGCTTTGGATGTACAACCGCGGCGTGTGTCGTCAGTTTGCCCCTGCCACAGAACGACGAACTCTCCGCGGTCTCGAAGGATATGGCCCACGCGCCGCCGGTCGGAGGCCGGCCAGGAGCCGATCCAGGGCGCTCCGAAGGGCGGGCGGACAAGGCGAAGCCTGTGATGGAATCCGAGCGCGTCGTCGACCGCTTGCTGGGTTCGGTCCAGCTGCCGATGGATCTGGCGAGCTTTGAGCCGGCTGAGCGCCGCGTGGCTCCAAGTGTGGTTGCCGAGGCTGTGGCCCTCTTTCACCATGCGCCGGACCACATGCGGAAGCACGCGCACGAGGTCGCCTTCGACAAAGAACGTCGCCTTCAAGTCGTGTTCGGCCAGGAGGTCGAGCACGAACGGCGCGAAGTTGCGCCGCGGAACGTCATCAAACGTCAGTGAGAGCTTCGGCGCGACCTCGTCGTACGGGTAGATGCCGCGGACCCACTCGCGCCAGCCTGCGTGGGCTGAGCGACCGCTACCGGCGAGCGTTGCCGCTCCGAATGTGAGCGCGCCGAGTCCAATGCGCTGGAGGGCACGTCGACGCGAGTGCTGGTCGGGGTGGGACGTCACACGTGGAGGGTCGCCCACGCCGGCTCCCCGTCAAGAAACTCACAGCTCTTGGAGTGCGAGACGCGTCGCTGGAATGTGAGCGGCCAGCGGCTTCGTGGTTCGCGTGCTTTGCAGGCCCGCGAAATGGCGGCCTTACCGGCGGTTGAGAAAATGAGCCTATCTCCTAAAGGCAGCGTGGGAGCCCGCCGATAACTGGATGCAATGCTATCGCGACGAATTGAAAGGCTCCTGCCAGCGCACCTGACCGGTGACGATCGCCGCCGTGCGGCGATCAGCGGCGTGATGTCGACGTTCGCTGCGGTGTGTGCGGTTGCGCTCCTGCTGGTCATGCTCGTGACGTCGGGGGTCTCGGGCGTTCACCCTGTCGTGTGGGTGGCGCCGATCTTCTCTTTCTGTCCTCTGGTGCTGCTCTTGCGCGGGAGGTCGATCGACCTTGCGGCGCACATGGGCGTCGTTGGTCCAGGTTTCGCGACTGTCCTGGCGTTCTGTCTGCCCTATGGCGGCGTCGCGAACCCTGCCGCGATGATCCTCATTGCGATTCCTTCCGCGGTTCTGCTCACGCTGAGCCGCCGCTGGGCGCTCTTTTGGACGGCCATGGTCTTTCTGACCTTGACGGTGCTCGTGATCACCCCGGGTTGGTTGGATCAGGGGCCCAACCCGCACTTCACCTATATCGCCGGGGCCACGCTCAGCTCCCGCTTCATCATCGGGCTCCTCATCGGCATGATGACAGCCTGCCTCATGCTGGTGGTCGGGCACTCCGAGCGGCTCCGGACCGTGCGTGAGGGTGAGCTCTCCGGCGCCAACGACGAGCTTGAGGCCGCCCGTGTCGAAGCCGCCGCCGCCAACAACGCGAAGTCGGCGTTCTTGGCGAACATGAGCCATGAGATGCGCACCCCCCTCAACGGGGTTGTCGGCTTGAGCGAGCTGCTCATCGATGACATGGCTCAGCTAAGCGACGAACACCAGATGATGGTCACGACGATTCGCGATGCTGGGCTTGAGACCGTCGCGCTCATCAACGAGATCCTCGACCTCAGCCGGATCGAGTCTGGAGCCGTCGACCTAGAGGTGGCGCCGTTTTCGATGGCGAGCGTCTGCGCGTCCGTCGTTCAGATCGTCCAGCACGAGTGCGACGCCAAGCGCGTCGGTCTCGTGTGTGAGGTCGCTGACAACGTGCCGGCACAGGTCGCCGGCGATCCGTTGCGGGTCAAACAGGTGTTGACCAACCTCGTCTCCAACGCGGTCAAGTTCACCCACATGGGAGACATCAAGATCTCGGTCTCGGCCCTCGGTGACACGATCCGCTGCGAGGTCTCAGACACGGGCATCGGAATCCCAGAGAGTGCCCGCGCTACGCTCTTTGAAAAGTTTAGCCAGGTCGACGCCAGCACGACGCGGCGCTACGGCGGCACCGGCCTCGGCTTAGCGATCGTCCACCAGCTCATCGAGATCATGGAAGGCCGCATCGGCTACCAGAGTGTGGTCGGCCAAGGCACGACGTTCTGGTTTGAGCTCCCCCTGCCTGGAGTCATGGACCGTCATCCTCCGACCACACGGCGTCGCCGTGCGAGCGCGAAAAAGGGCTGGCGTGTTCTGGTCGTCGAGGACAATCCACTCAACCAGAAGGTCCTGGGCGCGCAGCTGCAGCGTGCCGCGGTGGAGTTCGACACGGTACGAGATGGGTCTCAGGTGCTGCCCGCACTGCGGCAGCAGGCCTACGACATCATCCTGATGGACATGACCATGCCGACTGTCGACGGGTTCGAAGCAACACGCCGAGTGCGTGCATCGCGCGACTTCGCGCACCTGCCGATCGTTGCCGTGACTGCGCGCGCATTCAACAGCGATCGGCGGCGGGCATTCGCCTCAGGGGTTGACGACTACCTCACAAAGCCCGCGACCCAGGAAGACGTCGAGCGGACCCTTGCACGCTGGCTCGACAACGTCCCCGAGCGTGTTGTGCGACGTCGCACAACGAGCCGAAGCGCGGTCGGTGCGCCGCTGCGTGTGGTCAGCGAGGGCGCCAGCAGCGACGTCGCGAGGTAGCGCGGTCTTCGTGCCACGCGCCGAGCACCTGCGCCTCTGCCGGGCAAGCGAGCCCGCACCAAGAGGCCCCTGCAGACACGATTTGCCGCTGGAAGGCAGAATTGAGTTGCTCAGGCTCGGGGCGAGTGATAAGCCCGGCATCCAATTTGGGGCCATAGCTCAGTTGGTAGAGCGCTTGAATGGCATTCAAGAGGTCGTCGGTTCGACCCCGTCTGGCTCCACTAAAAACGCGGACTTAGCACTTGCTGAGTCCGCGTTTTTCGTTCTGGGGCTGCAGGGCACGATACGTGCGGCGCCGCTGTCGGCCACCACGGTGGCTTGGCTATTCCTCTTCGGCCTGTTTGAGCGCAAGCGGGCCTGACGTCGTAGCGCGCAGGGTCACAAGGCGTGGCGCCGCTTCGTTGGTGACCGTCAGCGCAGCGCCTGGCTCAACGACCAACAGGTGACCGCTCGCGAGCGTCTCACGGTGGCCTTCGACCTCGAACGTCGCCATGCCGTCGAGCACCACGTAGGTCTGCTCGTCGAGCGAGAGCACAGGGGCCTTCCACTGAGACCGGCCGTCGACGATGTGGACGTCCCAGCGGAGGTGCACGGACTCCGTCACAAAGCGCGTGCCGGTGCCAGCTTGGGCGATGAGAGCGCCGATGTCCGAAACGTTGATCATGGGATGTCTCCTGGCGCCGCGCCCTCGGCGAGGCCTTCTTGGAGCAGCCGCGCTTCGCCCCAGGTGAGCCGTCGTGTGGTCGCAACCGAGCCGTCGGCGCGGCGGGCGATGACACACGCACTCTGTGTAGCGTCTTCAACGGCCAGGCTCAATGCGATGGGGCCATCGCTCCTGTTGACGAGATCCGCGGCGCCGACGCAATCGCCTTCGCGAAGGGCGCCCAGCACGTCGACCAGACGGTCGCCATCGACGCTGCCTATCCGGTGCTCGCTGACCGCCGGCGGAGCAGCTGGTCCATGGGGCGCGTGGCGTAGGGCACTGATGACCGCGACGGCTGAGGCGACAACGAACTCGACGACCACGATCGTGAGCGCAAGCCACAACGGCGGGTTCAGGCGCGCAGCTAAGCCGATCGGGGAGATGATCGTGGCTTCCCCCTCAAGCGTAAAGGCAAGGTAGGCAAGCAGCCCCTCCTCACCGGTCAGCGCTTCGAGCTGCGTCATGATGGTGCTGTTGACGTTGCTGGTGGCTTGGTCGAGCCGCGACTGGGTCTCGCCGACGATGACGTCGAGGATGCTCGTGTAAGCCCACACGTGGTAGCCCACCATCATCACGAAAGCGCCTAGCAGAGCAGCCGCGATAAACGGAAGCCGTGCGTCCGGGCGATAGCGCGCGCCGATAAGCCCGATGAAGGTCCCGATCAGCCATCCGTTGCCAATCGGTAGGATGAGCGTCAAGTAGGCCCGGCCGAGCAGTCGGCTCATCACCCAGGCCATCAGCAGTCCGAGCAGGACGGCGGCGATCGCCATCATCCCTCCGCCGAGCGCATAGCGCAGCGCGGCGTCGTCTTGTGGGTCGCTGGGGGATTCGCCTACTTCTGCCACAACACCTCTGGCACGTCGGCCAGCTGTGAGACGCGGCGCGACAAGACGAAGAGTAGGTCCGACAGCCGGTTGAGCCAGGGCACAACCGAGTCGCCGATCGCTTCCGTCTGTGCCAGCTCAAGCGTGCGCCGCTCCGCACGGCGGCAAACGGTGCGGGCGAGATGGAGCTGCGCATTCAGGCGCGTACCACCGGGGAGCACAAAACTCTTGAGGATCCCCAGGTGAGCGTTATGGGCGTCGATGGCCTTCTCGAGCGCGTCGACATCCGCCTGCTCGATCAGCGGCTGGCCTTCCCAGCGATCCTCCACATACGTCGCCAGATCGCTGCCGAGGTCGAAGAGGCGCTGCTGGAGGTCGTGGAAGAAGCTGTCGAGCTCTCCTCGGACCGCGGCGTCGATCCGCGTCTCATCGGCGAGCTCGGCCCGAACCAGGCCCATGACGGCGTTCAGCTCGTCGACGGTCCCGTACGACTCGATGCGCGCACTAGCCTTGGCGACCTCCTGGCCGCCAACGAGCCGCGTGGTCCCCTTGTCTCCAGTGCGGGTGTAGATCTTTGTGAGTGTAACCATGAGCTTGCTGCCTGGAAGGAGTGAGGCGCTTTGGCGGACCGCGTGGTATTCGCTAACCTCTGCTGCCGGCTTGAAAGGAGGCTGTCAACCATGGGCGACAACGAACACGCGCGGCACGACGCCGTGCTGGCTTGGCCACGAACGGCTGCGACTCTGGTCGTAGCGGCGCTCGTGGCGGTTGGCTGCGGCGGAGACAGCGACAACGGCGGCGACGATCTCGACGACACCACCCCCGCCTCCATGGTCGGTGGGCTAGGCATTGACTACGCGCTCGTCGAATCCAACGCCATCGCGCGCTACGACGTGGATGCCGCTGACTCGGGGACGGATCTCTTCGCAGCGCCTTGGCCAAGCAACCGCCTGCTTGTCGACGGCAAGGTCACGCTGAGTGGCTTTCCCAACCCTGGCGTGGAGCTCATCAACACCTACCTGGAGTATGGCGAGCAGGCCCTTGACGGCTTCGGTCGAAACAGCGCGATCTACTTCGGCCTCGAAGCCCCCATCGACCTGAGCTCGCTTCCCAGCGCGGAGGCGGCCAAGGACGACCCGCTCGCCACCGTGCAGCTCGTCGCGGTCGACGGGCCGACGTCGGGGGCTCAGTCCCCGATCGTGTTTTCAACCGTGACCGGAGACGACGACCCGTACTACGCCGGCCACACGCTGGCGTTGCGCCCCGTCTGGGGCTTCCCGCTCGCCGACGCGACCACCTATTGCGCGGTCCTCACCCGCGGCGTCACCGATGAGGCTGGCCGACCGATCTCGCCGAACGCAGCGTTCACCGAGGCGCTCTCATCCGGCCCAAGCCTCGCGCCGCTTCGCGAGTGGCTGCCGAGCTCGCCCCTTCAAGACATCGACATCGCTGCAGCGACCTGCTTCACCACGCAGCACGCCACGCGCGAGATGGGGCAGATCCAATCCTTCCTTGAGACGCGGCCGACAACGGGGCTCACCGACATCGTCTACAACGGCGCGACGACGCACTTTCACGAGCTCACCGCAATGTACGTCACGCCGAACTTTCAGGCCGGCGACAAGCCGTACCGAGAAGTGGGAGGTGACCTTCAGTTTGATGAGGCTGGTGAGCCCATTGTCCAGCTCGACGAGCCGATTCGCGTCCGGCTGCTGATCCCGCGCAACAGCGACATGCCGGCCGACGGTTGGCCCGTGGTGCTGTACTCGCACGGGACGTTCGGCGACTGGTCGTCGTGTCTCGACGCCACCGACTCCGCGGTGATGAAAGAGGGGCTCGCGATGATCTGCATCGACCAGCCACTGCACGGGATCCGCGGCGACGAGACCGACCCGTCGGAGCTGGTGTTGACCTCGTTTAACTTCCTCAACCCGCGGTCGGGTCGGATGAGCTTCCGTCAGGCCGCGGCCGACACCGTCTGGCTCACGCGTATGGTCAGCGACGGTCGCTTTGACCTCGACGCCGCCGACTCGGGCTTTAGCGACGACATCAAGCTCGATGCCGACACGATGGTGTTCTTCGGCCACTCCCACGGCGCGCTTGCGGGCGCCATCGTCTTGGGCGTCGATCCGCGCATCAAGGGTGCAGTGCTCTCAGGTGGCTCTGGCGTGATGGTTGAGACCCTGCTGCGTCGCAAAGACCCCGCTGATCTGCGCGAGCTGTTGGCCTTTGTGGCAAAGGTTGATCGCGACCAGCTCGACGCGGTCCATCCGGTCATGACGTTGGCGCAGACGCTGGTCGATGCCACCGATCCGATCAACTACGCGCCATACTGGCTGGAGCCCACAACGGGCGGCAACTCCAAGCATCTTCTGATGACGTCGGGAACCCTCGACCACGCAAGCCCGGCGGTCGGCGCCGATGCGGTGGCTGCTGCTGGCGGCTTGCCGGTCATTGAGCCGGTCGTCACGTCGAGCGAGGGCCACGTTCTGAGGTCCCTGGCGCCCGTGTCCATGCCGGTCAACAACAACCTCATCTCGTCGACCGGGCAGCTCATCACCGCTGGATTGCGACAGTATGACGGTGGCGACCACTGGGTGGCGCTGGAAGACCCAGACGCCATCCTGCTGTGGCGCGGGTTCTTGCGGGCGTTCCGCGCCGGCGACGTGCCGGTGATCGCTCCTTGAGCAGCACGCCTGAACCAGCCGTGGCTGCCATGCCTGAGATCGCCATCGTCATCCCCGCCTACAACGCCGCGGGTTTTCTCGCAGACCGAATTCGCTGGTTGTCCGATGAGCTCCAAGCGCGCGGGATTGCCGCGCGCATTGTGCTCGTCAACGACGGCTCCAGCGACACCACCGCGGCGGTCATCGACGCGCTCTGTGTCCAGCATTCCCACGTGGTTGCCGTCCAGCTAGCGCAGAACGTCGGCAAGTTTGGCGCCATTGCCGCAGGCATGAAGGCCTCTGAAGGCATCAGCTGCCGGATCTTCACCGACGCCGACGTGCCCTATGGCGCAGACGTGATTCCCAAGATGGTCTCGCTGGTCAATGTCCGCGGATACCACATGGTGGTCGGCGACCGGACGCTGCCGGGCAGCGTGTACTCTGAGCGCCTGCCGTGGCTGAGGCGAAGCGCCAGCAAGGCATTCACAACGTTCATCCGACTCGCGGTGACCGGCGGCCTCCACGACACCCAGTGCGGCATCAAGGCCTACCGCGGCGACGTGGCGGACGCGCTCTTCCCGCTGCTCCAAGAGCCCGGCTTTGCAGGCGACGTCGAGGCGCTCTACATCGCGCTCAAGCACAACCTCTCGATCCGCCGGGTGCCCGTCCAGCTGCGCTTCTCCGGCTCGTCGAGCGTTCGCGTGCTCGAGCACAGCGCGCGCATGTTTGCTGCCGCGCTCCGGCTTCGCGCGCGCTACCAGCGTGGGGAGTACGCGTCGCCGGCACTCGAGGCGATCTCTGACGCGAGCTAACAACGTTGCCGGGAACTACGGTGGCGGGTGAATGCCCGACGCGATCAGCGTCGGCCCGCAGCGTTGTCGCGCTCGCACGCACTCAGCGACCGCGCCCCGGTGACCCGCGTTGAGGCTCGCTGTCAGCGCCGCCACACGCCTCGCTCCGCGTTCATCGAACGCCACTTGCAGCAGCGAGGAAGTTCTCGAGGAGGCTACGGCCCCACCACGCGGCGTCGGACTCGACGGGCTTCTCCGGATGGAACTGGACGCCCCAGATGGGCCAGCGATCCGAGCGAAACGCTTGGATATTACACGGGTCGCCGATCGCCAGCAGCCGAAACCCGGTGGGGACTTCTTTGACCTCGTCGACATGGCTCGCGTGGACGGCGATCTCGTCGGGCAGGCCGCCCGTGAGAGGATCGTGGTCGCCGATGAGGCGCACCCAGACGTCCCCGCGTACCTTCGGCATCCCCTCGTAGGACACGGTCGCCGCGGCCACGTCGTGGACAGGGCCGACCGGCGCGCCATGAGCCAAAGCGAGGGCTTGGTGGCCGCCACAGATCCCAAGGGTCGCTGAGCGCCGGCGACGCAGCCAGCCAAGGAACGTGTCGAAGGACGACGGGTAGGCGGGGAAGGGCGTCTCGTTGGGGCCAACGACGACCGCAGAGGGCCGGATCTTTGCGACCGCCCCCGCGTGGACATGCTCCCATTGGATGATGGTTGTCTTCACGGCTGCATCGATGTCGCAAAGGGTGGCAGCGATCGTGTTGCAGCCGTCGAGCATCGCCGCGTCAGAGTTGATGTTGATGATCACAACACGCACTAGCGGCCTCCGGTCGCCGCGTTGGCGGCGGGGCGCTTAAGGAAGTCGGCGATGCAGCCGGCTACCTGGGTGGGCGCCTCCACGTGGAGGTTGTGCCCGACTCCTGCAATCCGCTCGACGGCGACGTCACGGATGAGTGACTGGCGACGATCGGCGTCCGCCGGCCGAAAGGGCGTGTGCTCAGCCCAGACAACCAGCGTTGGTGCAACGATCGCTCGAAGGAAGGCATCAAATCGGGGGACGTCGAAGGGCATGGGGGCGCGGGTTTGGTGCAAGGGGTCGAAGCGCCATCGGTAGCCGGTGCCAAAGGCGTCATCCACCGACATCGCTGCGTGCTCAGCCAGGCGCGCCACTTGCTCCGCGGTGGCGCGTGGCGAGTTACGGCGGAGGCGCTTGTGCACGTCGTCGACGCTGTCAAAGGTGCGTGGCTCAGCGGCGACGCGCAGTCCGACGTCGTTGACCCAGCGGCGCATCAGAGCTGGGCCTCGGTCCGGCGGGACGTGGGCGGGGCCGATCCCTTCGAGCAGGACCAAGCGCTCGATGCGCTCGGGAAACGTTCCGCCGAAGTAGGCAGCGATGGTGGCCCCCATCGAGTGGCCGACCAGGGTGGCGCGGTCGACGTCGAGCGCGTTGAGCAGCGCGTGGAGGTCGAGCACGTAGTCTGGAAAGTGGTAGTAGCCGCCCGGACCGACGTGGCCGCTGGCGCCGTGGCCGCGGTGGTGGGGGGCGACCAGCGGACGGCTCACGCCTGCAACTCGCAGAGCGGCCGCAAGATCATCGAACGCGCCCGCTTGGTCGAGGAAGCCGTGCAGCAGCAAGAGCGGTGGACCGGCAGATAGGTCGCCGTAGACACGTGCGCACAGCTCAAGTCCGAGACTGTGCCACTGGATGAGGTGGGGTTCGGTCATGGCCCACTCTACCCCTACACCCGATAGACGCGCGACCCTCGCGGCGTCCACTGCCGAGCGCCAGATGGTCCAAAACGGTGAAGGCCAGGGCGCCGTCTGGTATAGCGGGGCCGCGCGTGGTGCTGAACGGTCAGCGCGGCGCCTCTTTTGGCGGGCAGTGGAGACTTCGAACATGAGCGCAACCTTGCCGCGCGCGACGCCGAGTGCGTCACGCGTCGAGATGAACGAGCTCGTGCTGCCGACGCACACCAATGCGCTCGGAACGATCTTCGGCGGCCAGATCATGGCGTGGATCGATATCTGCGCCGCTATGGCCGCGCACCGGCACGCGCGCTCTGCGGTGGTCACGGCATCCATGGACGCTCTCGACTTCATTGCGCCTGTCCGACTCGGACACATCGTCAACCTCAAGTCCATGGTCAACTGCGTGGGCCGCACGTCCATGGAGGTGGGGGTGCGTGTCGAGACGGAGGAGCCCCTCACGGGCGTCCGGGTGCACACGGCCAGCGCCTACCTGACCTTTGTCTCCCTCACCCCAGACGGAACGCCGCAGCCGGTTCGTGGGTTGGAGCTTGAGACCGACGAAGAGCGCGTGCGCTGGGCCGAGGCTCAGGCGCGGCGCGCCCAGCGGAAGCAGCTCGCAAGCGAACGCCAGCGAATCCGCGCTGAACACGAGCGAAAGGACGGGGCGCGTAGCGACGAGCGTCCGACCCAAGAGCCCACAGCGACCCTGCACACGCCCGATGACACAGGACATTAGATGTACTCGATGACCGCGTTGTTGGCTCAGTTGCCACCGGCTTCCCTCGCCGAGGATGACCTCGCGCGCTGGCTCTCCCGTGCGCTCGGCCGGCGGGAAGCGCGCGAGCTGCCAGGGATCCGTGCGCTGCTCGACGAAGAGGTGCTCACGGGCTTTCCGATGGGTTTTGGCGGGATCTTGGCCGCGTTTCTTGAGCGTCTCATCGAAGAAGACATCGACCCGGCCGATCTCAACCCCGACTTCTGCGACCAGCTCTTGGCGAGCCACGGGTTTGTGACCGCGATCTCGAAGCGTGTTGAGGTGGAGCGGCAGTGGGTGCGACCAGGCGTGTGGGTCACACCTGCGCTGCGCGACCAAGTCGCCAAGCGCTTGCGGGTGCTGGAGGGGGTCGGAGCCCAGCTCGCTATCGTCAGCCCGGTCGAGCTGCTGCGGCTGCCGGGAGTGCGGCATGCGATCCCGCGTGCGCCCGTCGTGGCGAAGCCGACGGGCAACGATGAAGCCGAGGCCATGCGCGCTGCTTGGGGGGCGATCGAGGAGTCGTTTGGCATCGAGGGCCCACACGCGGCCATCTGGCGGGCACGGTTCATCGCGATTGCGAGACGCGCCAACCACGACGTCGCAGCGGTGAAGGTGGGCCTCGCGTCCGTGACGCCGACGGAGCGGGCGAGGCTCTTTGCGGCACTCATCGATCACTTCCGCGACCAGGAGGTCCCCGAAGCGCATCGACCAGGGCGTAGGGGCTTGGTGCGACGACTGACGCGACTTGGCTTCGAGTCGGACCTCCAGTGGATCGAGGCGCTCTTGCCGCTGGCGGAGTTCGCCTACAAAGGGGCAGGGCGAGATGACGACGTCGCACGCGGCATCTGCCCGTGCGCGCAGCACGACATCGAGATGTTTCGGGGGTGGACCGAGGAGGCACCGGTGACGCGGGAACGCATCGCCGAGATGAAGCCAGAGGAGATCACCGAGGCGCTGGTGCTGCTGAGCGAGATCGAGGCAGGCACCATCGACCGGCCGATCGACCGGCGGTTGCGCCGTGCGCTGCGTTCATTCCGCGACAAGCTCCTGCGCGCTCGCTACGCGCGATCGCCCGTTGCGCTGATGGGCGTTGACCCGCTCGTGCTGACCGATGCCCGGCTTGCCGTCGGAGCAGACCGGACCGCGATCATTGCCGACCTGGACGCCGTCGGGCAGGCAGCTGTGGAGGCTGCTCGGTCGATGCCCCAGCCGGTCGCGCGCGAGCCGGAGCCAGCGGTGGTCGAGCCTGTTGCTGCGGTGCCGGTGGGCGTCAGTGCCGAGCCCGTGGCGGCGCCGCCCGACCCGGAGCCGATCGAGCCAGATGCTGCCGGTCCACGACGACCGACCTTCGACTCGCCGTTCGCAAACCCCTTCGCGAACTTAGAGCCGATCCCCCAGCGGGATCGCGAGACGACCAAGCCCGGTCGAGACGTCTTGGTGATCAACCCATTCGGCGAGCAAAAGCCGCGCTTTGAGCTGCCACCGATGCCGCGCGCGCCGAGGCCTCGCGGCGAGCGAACCCAGACAGGGCGTCAGCAGCGGCCCCCAAGCAGCTCGGCGGTGCTCGCTGATGCGGTCGCTGCCGCCCAGCGAGCCGTCCCACGGGGGGCTGAGCAATCGAACCTTACCGAGCCGCCTCCGCGGGCAGCTCCACCACGGACAGCCCCGGCTCGACGCGCCCTGCGACGCACCCGGCCGGTCACGGGCGGGGCTGGACCTAGCGATCGAGGGGAGACGTCGGTTCCCGCGGACAAGCGTCCCGCGCGGCGTGGCGTAGCGCAGGCCAGGGCAGAGGCGCGGGCACGGACTGCAAGGTCGGCAACCGGGCGGCCTCGAAGCCCCTTTGTGGACGCAGAGCGACCACGCCCTGTGACGGCGTCGAGCCCAACGCCAACATCAGATGACGCTGGGGAGGCGAAGAGCGCTGTGGCTGCCCGGCCTGCAGACACCCGCTCGGCGACGCAGCGGACGCGGGCGCGCGCGGAGCGTCCCGTCACCAAGCGTCCTGACGCGTCTCGGCGACGACCGAAGACGGCGCCGCGTGTGACCCGCTCAACCACGGCCTCGGGCGCCGGACGAACGCGCCCCGCGACGGTTCCGCACCTGGTGACGCCGCGTCAGGCGAACGCCTTCTATGACAGCGCCTTCAAGGAGCTGGAAGCGCTTGAGCGCGACATGCTGCAGCGCGGGAGCTGGCCAGCCGCGAGCGAGCGCCTGGCTGCCCTTGAGCAGGAAGCCTCGGAGCTCGCGAGTGCTCTCGGGCCCGCTGCGCGCAGCGGAGACAGTGACTTCGCCAGCGCGCTCAATCGGGTGCAGCGCGTGCAGTCGTACCTGACGCGGCTCGCTCCGCTGGCGGACGGCGCCGCACCGATACAAGACGATGATGCCGACCCACCGAAGAAGCGGCGCGGGTTCTTCCGCCGGAAGTCGTAGGGCGCGCTGAGAGATGGCCGAGCGTGAGCGTTCATTGCATGCCATCGCCAATCTGGGTCAGCGTGTCGAGCAGCAGCTCCGGCAGGCGCTCTAGGCTGCTCAAGTCCAGCGGCCGGCCGCCAATGGTCTGAAGCAGCGCCGAGCGCATGCGTTTGTCGCTGTAGCCATGAGCAGCGGCCAGCAGTGACACACCCTGGTCCGTCAGCGTGCTACCTAGCTTCATGAGCTCGGTCTCGTCTTCGAAGAAATAGAAGTCGCTGAGCAAGAAGAGCACGCGCACATCCGCCTCATGGGCGGCGGCGAACTGCGTGGTGGCCCATCGCAGGGCGGCATCCACGCGTGTGCCTCCATAAGCTGTCAAGTCGAGGATCTTGTCAGCAACGACGTCCAGGTCCGTCGGTTCGTCGATGTTCTTGATGACGTGTGTGTTGCTCTCGAAGACGGCGAGCGCGACCTCGTCGGAGCGTAGCTTGCCGAGCAGCATCACCACCGCGATGGCACACATCGCCAGCTCGCTGCCGCTCATCGACCCAGAGATGTCGATGAGTACCGTCAAAACGGCGCGGCCTTTGGATGTGTCGCTGACGAACAGATCATCGAGGGTCACGCTGTCGAGTGCCTTACCCGAGCTGATGATCGCATCCAGGGTGCTTTCCATATCGAGCGAGTCGAGCTCGTCACCAACGCGGAACGGCCGGCTTCGGCTTTGGGGTACGAGCCCTGACTCACAGCTGCCATCGCCTTTGCCAATCCAGTTGAAGGCGAGGTCGATGAGCGCTTCCTTCGCGATGCCTTTGATCTGCGCCTTGAGTCCGTCGGACAGCCGACTTTGGTGCGTGAACCACTGCTTGAGCAGGTTGGGACCGCCGCCGATGCCTTTGTAGCCGAGGGCTTCGCAGACCTGGTCATCTGGCATCACTTCGGCGGTCGCCCCCATGTTGACGGCCAGCAACGCCGCGAGGGCCTCGAGGTTGTTGTTGCTGCACGCGCCTTGCGCCAGCGCGGCGGCCATGTCGTCGGACAGGCCATCGACACGGTCGACGAGCATGCGATATCGCGCAGCGTCATAGCCGTTGGACTCGATGAGTTGTTTGAGTTGGACGAGAGCGTCGCCAATTCGGTCGTAGACCTCACTCGGTGGAATCCCGAGGTGTTCGGCGTGGTCTGCCAACCGCTTGATGTCGAACGGGATGATCTTGTGCTCCAACCACTCATCGAGCATGGGCAGGAACTGGGGCCTGTCCCACAGGCTGCAAAGGCCTTCCGTCGCCAGCCTGCGTGCGACCGAGACGCCGTGCTCAACGCCGCACGTGCTGAGGCCGTGCCCGGTGTTGATGTCGTGGATGACGCTGTCGGGCATCGGCGCGGCGTTTGACTTGGCGGTAGAGCACTCCAGCCGCATGACGGTGAGGCGGCGTGCGAGGGCTGCGTCGATGGTTTCGTGCCAGGCCGGGCAGTCGACAGCCATCTCACCGAGCTGGTCCAGTGTGGGTGGGGTCTCAAGACTGTCGAGCCAGAGCTGAAAGACACGTGCTTCGAGCGACTCACCGAACTGCTGGCTCATCCAGCGTGCGGCTTGAAGGCCGCGGCGCGGGGCGTCTGCGATGGACGCATCGAAGAGGGCATCGGCGGGTTCGATCCACTCGTCGAGACCACCCAAGAGCTCGGCATGGTCTGAGAGGTCGGCCGCCTTGCCCAGACAATCCGCCTTGAAGGTCTCAAAGCGCTCGGTGTCTTTGTGCGGCATCAGATACTGGAGTGTCTTCCCCGCTTCTCGGGCGGTGGCTGACTTCAGCAGCTCGTCCAGGTGCGTCTGAAGCGCCTCTTGACGGCCAGAGCCGGCGAGGGCGCCCGCGAGTGCCCATGGCTGGGTGGCAAGGCGGCACATGAGGCCGCCAAACCCCGCGTGGCAGGCCTGTTGGATCTGAGTCGGGTTCAGGTGCTCCATGTGGGCTTCGAGGCGTTCTTTGACAAAGGCTTCCACCAACAACTCGGTGGCGGCCCCAGCAGCATCCAGCTCGGCAGCACCGCCGAAGCTGGCAACAAGCTCTCCCAAGGCGCGCTGTCGTGCGTCGGCCGACGAGTACAGCGTCTCGAAGAGCTCAAACGCATCGGCGACCTGGGCCTCATCTTCCGCGAAGAGGTCCTCCAAGTCGTCCACGTCATCCAGATCGATACTGAGATCCGCGAGGTCGCCGAGCAGCCCGGCAAGCGGATCCGCGGCGTCGACTTCTGCGGCCACAACCGGTGCGGCCGAAGCGACCTCTTGGGTCGCGGCAGGGGCCTCTGTCGCTGCCTTTGGAAAGACCAAGTCGCGGGCGATGGCATCGGCGATGGTTTGGTCTTCGGGCGGGCTGCACAAAACCGCCGCGGCCACGTAGTCGGTGGCATGTAGCGCTCGAAGCCTCGCGTACCGCGCCGTCAGCAAACTGGGGACTGCCAACGCCGTACGCAGACTGGGCGCGTGTGCCACCCCTTTGTGGCGACGCATGCGACGTGCGAACGCGACGCCGAAGCTGACGGGGTTCCACTGGTCAACATGGTCGTTGTGAAACGAGCCGTTGCCTTGTTCTTGGTCGCCCGTAGCCATCAGCCGGTGGTGCCAAGGGTCTTGGTCAGTAGGCTGGCCACGTATTTTTCGATGTTGCGCCCGGGCTTCATCTTGATGGCGTCCGTGAGCACGAGGGTGGCCGCCTCGGCGACCACGTTGTTGTCGATCTTGCGCTCGAGGCGCCGAGCGCGCTCGGCGGCGAGCCGCGCGATGCCGATGGTGCTGCGGATAGAGGCGGGCGACTCCACAGCCGGGTCGTCTCGGGTGTGCGCTGTGAGCTCCAAGATGAGCTCCAGCGTCGCTGGCGGCACTTGGTACTCACCACAGTGTTTCTGGACGATCTTGAGCTCCGTCGAACGCTTCGGATAGCCGACGCGAACCCAGACTTTGATTCGGTCCTTGATCGCGGAGGGGAGCCGCCGGGTACCTCGGTTCTCTACCGGGTTCATCGCGGCGATCAGGTAGAAGTCGTCGTGCACCTTATGCCAGCTGCGAAGCGCAGGAATGTAGAGCCGGCGCTCTTCGAGGGCATCGAGGAGTGTGTTGAGCACGTACTCGTCGCCGCGGTTGAGCTCGTTGGCCAGGAAGACGCCGCCCCGCAGCGCAGAGACGGTGAACGGACCGGGCGCAAAGGCTTCTGGCGCAAAGCCGTACTTGAAGACCAACGTCGGGTCGAAGCTACCGATGAGGTTCGAGGGACGCACGAGGTCAGAGAACGTCACCCAGTCGAAGGGGCGGCCCAGATCTTGGGCAAACTTTCGGCACAGGGCCGTCTTACCGGAGCCCACTGGCCCTGTGAGCCCCACATAGAGCCCCGCATTTTGCGCGTCGACCATGGCATCGTAAGCGGCCCGATATTGCCCTTCGAGCAGGATCTCGGTGGGGTCGCTGAGGTCTTCGACCTTGGAATCGGCAAGCAACTTGAGGGTGTCGAGCGCCATGTCAGGCCTCCTCTTGTTCGTCGGTGAAGAACTTCTCGGTGGTGGTGCGTTCGACCGTCTCGGGCAACGTCAGCTTGATACGGGTCAGGGCTGCTTTGATGGTAGCGAGCTCTTCTTTGGTGACGACGCTGCGCCGGTTGTTGAAGCCGAGGCCATTGAGGATCTGGCGTCCGTAGAACGTGGCTTTGAGGTTGGAGATGCTGAAGCGCAGCCCCCCGCTGCCGCCTTTTTGCACGATGCGCGCTTGGGATAGCTCCTTGAGGCGCGTCTGCGTGAGCAGCTTATCGAGCCACGCCCAGCCTGTCTTGGCTTTGAAGTGCTGGTTGTAGGCGAGCTCACCGACAAGGCTCTCGCGGATGACCAGCAAGAGCGCCTTCTGAGCGCGCGCGTCGAGCAGCTCGTCATCCAGCCCCTCACAGGCGCCCATGCGTGGCAGCAGCGCGATGCCGGTAAAGACGTACTGCCTCGACTTGGCGAGGACCTCATCGTTGGCTTTGGCTGCCCACCGCTCGGCCGCCAACAGCCCGGCGCTTGGCGGGGCGGCCGTCTCGACCTCGGGCGTTGCCTCTGTGCCGCTCACGATGCCACGTCCAAGTGACTGCGTTTGCCGGCGCGTGCCACCCGCAGTCGCTGCGCTGGCAAGTCGCCCACGTCGTGATGGGTGATGAGAATCATTTGCCGGCTGAGGCCGAGATCCAGAATGCGTCGGAGCAATGCGCTGCGGTGTTCGGCGTCGAGGCCGTCGGTGGGTTCGTCGAGGAGAATGAACGGGCTCGCGCCGACCAGCTGGGCCACCGCCAGCTTGAACGCCAAGCCCAACAGCGCGCGGTGCCCACCGCCCTGGTAGAGCGCAGCGGGTACCTCGCGCCCCACATCGGTCGGGGTGACCATGACCGTGTAGCGTGCAGGGTCGATGGTGACCGCTTTGAGCTGCGTGTCGCCCCCAGCAAGCGCTCGGTGCAGGGTGTGGGTGAGGGTCGCCAGCTCGATCGTGGCGCGCTCGCGAAGGGCGCGCTGGAGGTCCTTGAACGCGGCGGCCAGAGCTCGCAGTCGTGTGGCCGCCGCCGCATCGTCGCGCAACGCGTCGGCCTTTGCGGTGTCACCGGCCATGTCCCGATCGACCCGTGCGATCGCTTCATGTGTCGTCGTCAGCTGCTGTAGGACGCGCTGCTGCTGGCTCTTTGCTGCGCTCAACTCGGCTGATAGCCGGGCGATGTCGGCCCTCGCATCGGCTTGGCGCGCGTTGATTGCGGCGTCGAGCGCCTGGGCAAATGCCGGTGCGTCGGCCGCCTCAAGCGTGACGGCCGCGGCGGCGCTCTGCGCGCTCGCCAGCTGGCTAGCAACGGCAGCCTCGGCTCCAGCAAGTTGCCCCTCGGCCGCCTCGACGGCCGCCTGTAGCCGCTGTGCTTGCTGGGTCGTGACGGAGCGCTCGTGGGCTGCCTGTCTGAGGGAAGCGACGCGTGCGTCGACCCGACGAAGCGCATCGGCCGCCGCCGCTTCGCCTGCAGTCAGCTCCGCCAGCTCACCTTCGAGCTCTGTCCGTTCCGCGTGCAGTGCCGGCAGTTCCTTGGCCACGAACTCAGGGTCAATGGTCTGCCCGCAACTCTCACAGGTGGCGTCGGTGCCCGTGGGCAAATGCTCACGGCGATGGATGCGACCCCTAAGGTCGCCTAGCCGTTGATCGAGGGTCGAGCGTGTCTCGGCCCGGCTCTTGGCGTCTTCGACCAGCTGGGTCCGCTCCAGAGCTAGGCGCTCAAGCTCGTCGGTCTCTTCAGCTTCAATACCGGGTGTTTCGCGGTGTTCTGCGTGAAAGTTGGCCAGGATCTGACGGGCGGTCTCTGCGGCGGGGCGGGCGGCGTCCAGACCGCGTAGAGCGGTTCGTAGAGCGCCCAGCGCGTCGACCAGCGGAGCGTCCTCCGCGATGGCGTCTCGCCGCGCTCCCAACGCGGCGTCAAGCTGCGTGATCTCTGCCTCGGCCTTGGTCTGCTCTACGCCAAGTGCCTGGGTGGTCTCCAACCAGCCCAAGCGCTCGGCGGTCATACGCGCCAGTCCTTCCTCCAGGACGGGGAGGGCAGCAGCTGCCTTCTCGCGTTCGAGGGCCATGCTGCGCATCTCGTCAGCCGATGCGACTGCGGCGGTGACACCCAAGACAGCGTCAAGCTCCGGCGCCCCAGCCAGGATGCGCGTGAGCTCACCTTGCCTCGCGCAGACCGCGACATCGAAGTTGCGTCGCGTGACCCCCAGCACCTTGTGGAGCGCGAGCCGCAGGGCCTCTTCGTGATCATTGAACTCGCTGCTGAGCAGGTACCGCTCCTCATCTTCGCCCTCGTCTTGCACCTTCAGCGTGAAGTGTCCCACGACCTTCGTGCGGGAGCGCGGCGGCTTGATGTGCACACGCTGGAGTCGATAGCGCAGACCGTCTCGGCCTCTGAAGACCATCTCGACGCCCATGGCTTTGGCCTTGGGACTCATCAATGCGCTGGGCGACGCGAATCCGCCGATGCGTCCAAAGAGCGCGTACTCGATAGCGTAGAGCAGTGTTGTCTTGCCGGCATTGTTGCGGCCTTCGACGACGTTGAGGCCCGCTGAGAACGTGAAGGTCTCATCGTCGTAGCGGCGAAAGTCCTTGAGACGCAGCCGCTCAATCATCGAGCAGGTCCGTGGTCTCGGTCAGGCCCAGAAGCTCCTCGGCGCGTTTGCGCAGGCGTCCTTTGGCTTCGCCTGTGAGGTTGCCCGCCCGGGTCAGGTTGTCGTCGTCGTCGAGCAGATACTGGGCGTGGTCGAAGATGCCTGACGCCAGTGGGGCCAGCTCCGGAGTCTCGCTCAGTGCCTCGGTCTGACGCAGCAGCTGCTCTACGCTGGTCTCGCTGTCGCTCATGACGCCTCCAGTCGACGCATTAACTCATGGTCGCGCCGACCCTATCAAGGCCCATGGGTCCTCGCTCGCGACGAGACCGCGACTCGGAGGCGTCGCCGAGCTCGCCGGCGGAAAGAGCTCAGTCGCGGTGGAACGTCAGCGGCACGTTCAGCCAAACGGCCCCGTCCTTTCGGTGGGTCAGCCGGAGCGCACCGCGGTAGTGAAACCCGTCGGGCACCTGCTGGAACGGCCCAGCCGCCTCGAGGTCGAGGTCGGCAGAGACATCCGGGTAGAGCGTGTTCGCGCCATCGCTGCCCGTCACGTCAAGCGTGTAGGGGACCTTACGCTTGTGGATCTCCTCGATGAGCACCAGCCAGCTGAGCTCTGGGTCCGGGTGCGTGGTACCGCCGACAATCGCGACCTCGTACTCACCGGGACCGTCGATGTCGATCTCGGTGAAGCGATTGCCGAAGCCCCCCTTGGCAACCGTCTCACCGCTCGAGTCGGTGACGCTGATCGCGATGTCGGTGAAGCGATGGTAGTCGTCGGGGCTCATCTCAAAGCGGAGCCGGGCCCCCGACATCTGCGGTCCGACCGTCACCGCCACGCTCGCGCGGTCGCCCTCGATCTGGAGGTCGTGCTGCTTTTGGATGCTGTCGATGACGGCGCGCGCGTTTCCTCGGAAGACCTCGTGGAAGCGGTTGGTCACCATCACCGAGGCCCGCGCGTTGCCGTCCTCAGGGACCTCGTACTGCACGCGCTGGTCGAGCTCGAGGCCATGGAAGCTGACGCTGAGCTCGTAGTTGGAGGCGCGGCGGTTGCGGAAGGTCGAGTAGAGGTCAAACTCCCACGTCCCGCGCGTGAGGTCATCGCCGCTGAGGGTGAACGACGCGCTCTGGCCGTCTTCGGAGCTCGCGCGGTGGCTCCACTCCTCGCGTGGGCGGCCCTCCGGGTCGTGGATCTTGAGCCACGTGTTGCCGAAGAGGCCAGCCGGGGTTGTGAGCGTGACCGACATGCTCGTCGCCCCTGGCGGCACCGCGACGAAGAAGCGCCGGACATCTGCGGAGCCCAGCTTGCCGACGAAGCGGCGCTTTCGGACCGCCTCGAAACGCCACGGGACAATCACGGCGACCGGCACACGAAACGCCTCAACGTCGTCGAGCTCAGCGATGAGGTGAGCGACGTGGAGTCCCGGTTTCTTCAGCGCCTTATGTCCTGGCTTAAACGAGAGCGCGACGCGACCTGGGGTCTCGCCTTGGATGGCGACGCGGCCGCGGTCCACGTCGAGCCAGCCCGCGTCTGTGTCGAGGCTGAGCACGTCGAATGCCTCGCGTTTGGCGCGGTCGGTGACATCGGCAAAGAACGTCGGCTCGATCACGACCGGAACGGTCTGCGGCTCGCCTGGTAGGTAGCCGCCAACGCGCCAGTAGCTGCCGCTGCCCGTCGCGCCAGGTCGGGTCGGGATCTCGGTCTCGACGCGCCAGTCCAAGACGGTGCTCTGCGATTTGTGGTCCCGCTGCTCCTTGAGCGCTTTGAACGCAGGGCCAACGCGGATCATGCCAGCGCCTTGGTCGAGCGACGTGTAGCCCTTGAGGCGCTTCGCTGACGTCCGGAGGGCGCGCTTGAGCGCGGCGCTTGTCCACGGAACCTTTTGGGCTTGGGCTGCCGAGATGAGCAAAGCGTGGACACCGGCGGCTTGTGGAGCTGCCATGGACGTCCCCGCCATCACCGAGCGACTCATGAACGGTGGAACCGTCGACCACGCGACGCCGGGGCTCACGCCGTCAGGCTTGGCGAGCTCTCCGCCGCGGCTGGAGAACTGAAAGAGTCTCGGGCCCTTGATCTTTCCTCCCCACAGCGCTCGGGCGTTGTCCTGGTTGAGTGCCGCGCCTGCGGTCCACGCGAAGTGAGACGCGGCTGGCGTGCCGACCGTCGAGAGCCCAGGCCCCTCGTTGCCGGCTGAGACGCTGGCAGACAGGAGCGGGTTGGCAGCAAGCACCGTGTCGAGGTGTGCGTCGATGTCAGCCATCCCCTCGTGCTCGCTGCCGATGCCGTAGCTGATGTTCATCACGACTGGCACCTTGTGGTCTTTGGCCCACGTCGACGCGTAGTCGATGGCGTTCTTCATGCTTCCGCTCGTGGTCGCACCGCCAGCCAGGGCGTTGTGGCCGATCTTGAGCGACATGACCTGGGCGCCAGGGGCGATGCCGTCGTAGCCGGCGCGGCCATGGATGCCGAAGCCTGTCGAGATACCCGCGCAGTGGGTGCCATGACCGCCGTCGTCAAAGTGGATCTCGACGACTCGGTCGGCCAGTCGCGTGGTGACGGTAAACGCGACCGGCGACTGATTGCTCTTCGGGTCTACCGTGGCGAACGAAAACCACGTCGGGTCGTCCTTGTAGCTCTGCCGGACCTTCTCATCGTTGAGGTCGCCGTCGCCGTCCGTGTCGATGAGAACGCGGTCGCCTGTCGGGGTCGCAAACCCGACGACCGCGAAGCTGTCGGCTTTTCCGTTGCCGTTGACGTCCGACACGTCAGACGCCGCAAGGTCCGCCTCGTCGAAGAAGCCAAGCCAGTAGTCGCCCTGCGCAGCCGGAAGCTTCGGTCCGACGCGAACAACGCCATCATCGGTCCGCAAGACTTGCACGCCCTCGGCAACCTCAAGCCGGGCCTTTGCTAGCTTCACATCTCCTTCGCCACTGAAGTCGCGGGCCTCGATGACCTTGACCTTGCCGTCGCTTGTCTTCTGAAGACCCGGCACGCTCGGGTCGACCCCGGTATCGAGGATCGCGACCACCACACCGCGCCCGTCCCAGGTCGGGTTGGCCTTGGTGAAGCCAGCGGCGCCGACGTCCTTGCGGTCGAGGAACTGGTAGTAGTCGCCGGCTGCAAACGCTGTCGTGGACAGCGCCACCAGAGAGAACGTCAGAAGGGCGCGTGTTCGCATGAGCCAGCTCCTAATAGGTGGAAGGGTCGGGCGATGAGCTCGCGCCGGTCTGAGGCGCCGCGGCGCGCGGCTACCCGGAGCGCGGTTACGCGGCCTGCCATCACGCCAGAGGACGTGGCCGGCGGTTTTCACCCGAGCGTCCGCTATCGCTAGCGGCGCCGTAAATTGCAAGCCGACAACGCCCGGATGCCGACAAAGAACTCAAGTCGGTCCGAGGTCGCGTCGTTGGATCTTCATACACGCTGGCTCAGGCTGTTCATGTCGTCCCGTTCGGTCCTCATCATCGAAAGCGACCCGCGCTCGCGGCGAGCCCTCAGGGCCACGCTCGGCAGCGCGGGTTTTGATGTGGTGACCGTCAATGATGCTGCGGACGCGCTCCAGGCCGCGAAAGCAACGTCGCCGCACCTCGTTGTCTGCTCGCCGGAGCTGTCGACGCATCCGGTCCATGCCGCCGTCATCGCGGAGCTTCGCCGCCTCTCTGTTCCCACCATCACGGTCGGCGGTGCGCTCGACGGAGCCCGCAGGGCCGACGTCTCCCGGGCCGATGACTCGCAAGGTCTGCTCGCGGCGATCCACCGGGTCATCGGAGAGGCGCCGACGCCATCGACCGTTCCATCCCCCATCACAATGATCGCGAGCATCGGGCAGATGCTGGCTGAGCGCCGCGGCATGCGAGCCGTCGACCCGGAAGTCATCGCGCGAATTCTCGCCACGCGGCTCTTTGATGTCGGTGCCGTCACCCATGGTGAGCTAGGCAACATCGGCACCGTGGTCATCGGCAACCACGTGCCTCCAGGCGGGGCCGCAGTGCGTGAGCTTCGTGACCTGCTTTCCAGCCACGCCGAGATCAGTCGCGCACTCGTCAATGGCACGACTCAGGTGGTCGATCTGGGCGTTGGGGTTGCGGCCGACTCGGACCTACGCGTGGCGGCGGTGATCGGTCTCGTGGCCGGCGACGAGCGTTTCGGCTCGCTGGTGCTAGGTGGCGCACGGCCGTTCACACCCTCGCTGACGGTGCTCGTCCGAGCGCTAGGGCCTCTGATCGGTCAGGCGCTGGACCTAGGCGCGTCGCTTGCACGCGAGCGCTCGGCTGTTCGCCACCTGGAAGCGTTCGCCGATGCGTCGCGCGATGGCTTGGTCGTCGTTGACGGGTTGGGTCGCGTTGAGAGCGCGAATGCCGCCGCTGCCCGGCTCTGGCGAGAGCCACGCGCGACACTTGCGGGCGCGTTGTTCTCGACACTGCTGCCAGGCTGTGAGGGGCGCGTCGGCGTGTGGGGCGGCTGCATCACGACGGATGACGGCCACAGCATGCCGGTCCAGGTCGAGAGCCGCCGCCAAGTGGACGCGGACGGCAACGAGCGTACCCTCCATACCATCGAAGTACGCCCCGACAGCGGCGTGGAGCGGGTCGACGCACGCGCACGCGACCCGCTGACGGGCGTGTACGTTCGGCAGCGCTTCCGCGATGCGCTCGAAGACTGCCTCCGGCACGCGCGGGACGACGGCCAAGAGGGCGTTGCGCTGACCGTCGATATCGACCGCTTCCACTTCATCAACGACACCCTCGGGCACGCTGCAGGTGACCAGGTGCTGCAGCTGGTCTCCAAGATCCTCCAGCAAGCCTTCCCCAACGCCGCCGCGGTCGGTCGTCTCGATGGCGACCAGTTCGGCGTGCTGCTCTATCCCGCATCGCTCGGGCAGGCGCTGGCCGACGCGCGGCGCGTTGTCGACCAGCTCCGGCGGACCCCGATGGACCTCAAGGGCGTGGCCATCCGATCAACGTGCAGCGTGGGCGTGGCGCTCTTTCCAGCTCACGGCACGAGGCCTGACGCGGTGCTCGCTTCCGCCAACATCGCCTTGTCAGACTGCAAGCAGTTTGGTGGCAACCGGGCGACATCCTTCCGGCCCGGCGGTGGCGAGAGCGAGCGGATGGAAGCATCGCTTGGCTGGGAGCATCAGATCGTCGATGCGCTCCGAACCGGCGCCTTCAGGGTCCACTTTCAGCCGGTCGTCGACATTCACAGCGGCAACGTGGTGTTTCACGAGTGCCTTGTGCGGATGCAGGGCGTCGACGGCCAGCTCATCCCGCCGGGATCGTTCGTGCCCATCGCCGAGCGCTTTGGCGTCATTCGCGAGATCGATCGGTGGGTTGCGCAAAGGGCAGTCGAGACCATCGCCCGAGACAACGTCACGCTCAGCGTTAACCTCTCTGCGGTGTCGTTCGCCGATCCCGAGCTGCTGCGGGCGATCGGCGATGCGATCGATGGCGCTCGCATCCCCGGGCAGCGGTTGATCCTCGAGCTAACAGAGACCGCGTCGATCCCCGAAAAGGGTCCGGCGCAGCGCGAGATCGCTCGACTTCGTGACCGTGGCTGCCGGTTCGCGGTGGATGACTTCGGGCGCGGCTTCTCGTCCCTGTCGCAGCTGAAGAACCTCGAGATCGACCTCGTGAAGATCGATGGGACGTTCATCCGGGACCTTCCGCGCAACGCGATGGATCGTCACCTCGTGGCGGCGGTGGTCAAGATGGCGCATGCGCTGGGCAAGCGAACCGTTGCCGAGTGCGTCGAGGACATCGAGACGCTCGAAATGCTTCGGGAGCTAGGCGTCGACCTTGTCCAGGGCTACTTCCTTGCCTGGCCGGGCGAAACGCTGACGTCTCGACCCCTGGCGCTCTAGCCGAGGCGACTCAGTCCTTCTTTGCCGGCGGCGTGAAGAGCTTGCCGAGAAAGTCCTGAAGGTCGAACTGCACGGGCATCTTCGCGTCGTCGTCACCGTCGCCGTCGACGTCGCCCTCGGTCGGAACCGAGAAGTTCAGGTCCTTGGGCAGCAACGAGCTGGTCACGCTCTTGAGGAGCGACGTGACGAGCGGGGCGCCGTGATCCTTGAGAAAGTCCAGGTCCACGTTGAGTGGGGCGCCGTCTTTCGGAGCGATGTTGTTTTCACGCACGTAGTCAGAGAACGCGCTCCGCAGGGCGGTCGCGATACCATTCTGGGGTGTCTCGGTGGGTTCTTCGTCGGCCATCTTGCGGTCCTCCATGGAGGCTGGAAACGTACGTCAATTCCTAGCGGGGTACCAGCCCACCCAGCTGCGGCTACACGGTAAGGACCGGTTGGCGATGACCAAGGTCTCGACGCGGTCCCGGCGGCAGACCAGCGGTCGGATGGGGTGGCCCCGCGGCGCCGTCGTTCGGACGGTGTGACAAGCGCGTCGACACTGATGGATGTCTCGCGTAGGTTCCGTCGCCGTGACAGTTGCCTCCCAGACCTCATGGACCAGCGGCCTGTTGACGACGCAGCGGCGCCGAGATGCAGTCTTCTGGGTGCTGCTCGTTGGCGTCCTCGTTTGGTTGCTTCGGCCGCTCTTCATCGGCGAGATCCCGCCGCTCGTCGACTTTGGTGGCCACCTGCAGATGGCGGATGTGTGGGCGCGCTACGAGGAGAGCGAGTTCTTCCGGAGCCTCTTCGACAAGCGTGATGCTTGGTCGACGCCGAATGTGCTCCCTGCGCGTTTTGTGAGCGCACTCTATCCGCTGCTGTCGCCTCTGAATGCGCTCAGGCTCTTCGTCGCCCTGTCCCTGGTGGGCTTTGCGCTGGCGATGGTCTTCACGCTGCGGACGTTTCAGCGGTCGCGGTGGTTGGTCTTTGTGGCCCTGCCGTTGATCTGGAACTCGATGACGATGCTGGGGCTGCTGAACTACGCCCTCGCGTTCGTCGTCATGTTCACCGCGATTCCGCTCGCTCGCCGCGCTGCCCGAGGAGGCGGTGTGCGTCACGCCGTACCGCTTGGTCTCGTTGCGCTCTTCGGCGCCCTCACTCACGTCATCGGCTACGTGTTCACGCTGGCAATGATCGCCTACATCCTAACGGTCGGCACCCGGCGTGTCCGCGGGTTGCTTGTCAACGGCGTGGCGTTGCTGCCGTCGATCGCCTTGTGGGTCGTCTGGTGGCTTCAGCTACGGGCGCGAATGAAGCTCAAAGGGGCCGAGGTTGCCGGCGCTCGCAGCAAGTTTTTGTCGCCTGAGCGCTCCATCGACGTGTTCTTTGACGAGTCGTTAGACATCGCCGCAGGCCACTGGGACACCGTGGTCTTTGTGGTGATGATCGCGGTCCTGTTGGCGCTCTTTGCCTCGCAGCGTCCAGCAACGCCGGTGTTGCCGCGGGTGTGGTCGTTCAAGAGCGCGATGCGGACCATTCAGCAGGAGCTCGACCGCCATGCCCTCATTACGCTCAGCCTGGCGTTGGGAGTGGGCTTCTTTTTCGTGACGCCGGTCGCTATTCGCGACGTCTACATCAGCCCGCGACTGGTCGTGCCGATCTTGGTGCTGGTGTGCCTGTCGCCGAGGCTCGACCTGACGCGTCGGATGACCCAGTTTGCGCTGATGGTGGCGGTTGGGAACACGCTCTACTTCGGGCATCGGCTCGCTAGCGACGTGTCGTCCTTTCAGCGCACCGAGCTTGCGCCCCTGGTCGAGATTATCGACAAGATTCCGCCCGGATCACGAGCTCAGTGCTCGGGTGTTCGCTGGGCGCGGCCATACTTCTTGCGACCTCCGCTCGACCATAACTGCAATGGGCTGATCCAAACGCGCCGCGAGTCCTTTGCGGGCGGCGGGTTTGCTCACACGGCCTACAACGGCACAAAGCTCAAAGATAAGCGCGTTTACACGAAGCTCTATGCCCGCGACTGGACCCAGTATCGCCAGCTACGCCGCATCGACTACGCGGTGCTGCGCGGCGCCCATGCGCCTCCAACGAGCCCCCACGTGCGGCTTGTGGCGGCAGCTGGTGGCCAGCCGTCGGGCGCAGGGGATATCACGCAGGTGTGGAGCCTCTACGAGGTCGTGCTCCCGACGCGGGTTCCTCCTACCCACGAGGAGGAGGTCGGCGGTGACGGCGGGCTAGCGTTCACGTGGAGCTGCGAAGAGGGTGAGGCGCTCAGCTCGCTAGGCGTCAGCATCAGCCGGCCTGTGGCCGCGACGAAAGACGCCGATGCCAGCCCAGCGAACACGCGCCCAGACACCGAGGACGGGGTAGCCAGCAGCGGCGGCGGCAACCGCTACCAACGGCTTGTGTCGCTGCGCCCGTCATGTCGACGGCTGGAGCGCGATGACCTGGGGCTCGCGTGGCAAGCCGGCTCGAGCCGCGGACCGGCGTTTGGCGGAGGAAGCGGCACGCGCCAGACGAGTCTCTCGTGTGCCAGCGACTCCGTGATCGTCGGGCTTGCAGGCCATAGCGACAAGACGGTGACCGAGCTTGGGGTGGTCTGCGCTAGCCTGGAGCAGGTGCGTGCGCAAGCGACAGCCGCCAAGCGGGTCAACGACAAGGAGCGGCCTCTTGCCGAAGAGCGGCAGCAGCGACTGCAGCGAGATGCTCTGAGTCCATGGTGGCACTCGCTTCTGCGGGGATGGCCTTCGAAGTTTGTCGGCTGGGAGGTCGGCACCCCGTTTTGGATGCGCTGCCCGCCGGGTCATGTGGTCCATGGGGTCGTTGGCCAGGATGGTGCCGCAATCGATGCGGTCGGTATCGCCTGCGTCGAGCTTGAGACAGCGAGCGCGCCGCTGCCCTTCCCACCGACCAACAATCCTGAGCACGACCTGTAGAAACGGCGAGAGCCCGTCGCTGCACCGCGTAGCGGGTGGCGCGTCCCGTGGTCTGCCGAGCGGTTCCGTGCCAAAAGTTTGCGTCGGCGGTAACCACGAGCGATGGCGCTTCGTACCACACCCCGAGTCCTCAGTTGGGGGACAGCTTAGGAGCGACAAGCTCTCAATCCATTGGAGGAATTGAATGAACCTCGGAAAGAAACTCTCAGTTGGTGCAGTGGCGTTGGGCTTGGCGCTTGGCGGTGTGACGCTCGGCGCGTCGGGCTGCGGCTCGTCGAACCAAGAGGTGAAGGCGAGCGAGAAGAGCTGCGGCGCCGGCTCATGCGGTGGCGAGAAGAAAGCGGCGACCGGCGGCGAGAAGAGCTGTGGCGCAGGCTCCTGCGGCGGTGAGAAGAAAGCTGACGACAAGGGCGGCGAGAAGAGCTGCGGCGCAGGCTCCTGCGGCTAACGCACTTGAGTCGGTACGGCGCGACGCGTCGATCGACCAGACCACGTCCGACTGGCTTCCACGACGACGTGAACTGGACCGCCCGTGCTGCATGGTAGCCGGGCGGTTCTTGCGTCTCACCCTGACACCGCGCGATGCTCGCGCCGCGACCCGCAAGAGGAGGTGACCGTTGGCCGCCACAGAGTGTCCATTTCTTGGCTACGGCGTTGGATTGCGACGCGATCACTTCGACTCGCTTTGGGACCACGCAGACAGCGTCGACTTCTTTGAGGTGCTCTGCGAGAACGTGATGGGCTTTGGTGGTCGGCCCCGCGAGGTCGCTCGGCAGGTCGCCAGCCGCTTCCCGACGGTGCTGCATGGCGTGGCGCTCTCGATCGGGTCGTTCGACCCTCTCAATGACGACTACGTGACGCGGCTCGGTGCGCTGGGCCGCGAGCTCGGCGCACACTGGTTCTCGGACCACCTCTGCTTTAGCAGCGCCCATGGCGTCGACTACCACGATCTGATCCCGGTTCCGTTCACAGACGAGGCGGTCAAGCACGTCGCAGGCCGGATCCGCGAAGCTACGGAACGCGTCGAGCTGCCCTTCGCGCTTGAAAACCCGAGCTACTACATCGAGTACGAGATCAACGCGCTCGACGAGGCGAGCTTCTTGACCCAGATCGTCGAGGAAGCTGACTGCCAGCTCTTGTTGGACGTCAACAACGTCTTCGTCAACGCGAGCAACCACGGCTACGACCCTTATGCGTTTATCGATGCGCTGCCCCACGAGCGGGTCTGCCAGATCCACATGGCAGGCCATGACGTCCAACCCAACGTCATCATCGACACCCACGGTGCGCCCGTGGTCGACGAAGTGCTCGACCTCTACCGCTACACGATTGAACGCACCGGACCGGTATCGACCCTGCTGGAGTGGGACCACAACATTCCGGACATGGCGGTCTTGGTCGACGAGCTGGCTCGGATCCGTGCCGCCGGAGAGGCCGTGACCCAGGCCAAGGGAACGGCCGTGCCGATCGTCCGGCACACATCCGACCCACGGTCGGCACGATGAGCGAGCCAGGCTTTGTCCAAGCGATGAAGACGATGCACGCAGTGCTCCGCGGCGACGTGTCGGTCACAGACGGCGCGCAGGCGCTTGGCGTCGCCGAAGACCGCCTCGGAATCTACAGCGATTTCGTTCGTGGCCATGTCACCGGCATCCTCGACAAGATGTATCCGAGGGTTCGCGAGCTCACGGGCGCGGCGTGGCCTGAGCTCAAGCAAGCCTACTTTCGAGCGGTACCGTCGGCGCACTGGGAGCTGAATGCCTGTGCGTCTGGCTTTCCGGAGTTCCTCGACGCTCAGGTCGCGACCGTCGATGACGTCGAGCCGTTCCATGTGGCGCTCGCCCAGTTTGAGTGGGAGGAATTTGCCGTCTACATGGCTGAGGCAGACGTCCCAACGGCCGCGGAGGTGAGTGGTCTGACGCTCAACCCTACGCTGAGCCTGCTCTCGCTTCCGTATCCGGTGGTGCCATTCGTGATGGCCTGGGATGAGCAAGGAGCGCCGCCTGCCGACATCCCAGAACGCGTTGAGGGCGGGGTTGTGACGATTCTCTTTCGTCGCGGTGAGAGTCATCGCATCGCGTTTTACCAGCCAGGCGCAGACATGCTCTTTGCGATCCGAGTTGTGTACGAGGGGATCTCCGTCGCCGACGCCGCGCAACGAACAAATGAAACGGAAGACCGGGTTGTAAGTGCGCTCAATCAGGCTATTACGTCAGGACTTCTCATCGGGTCGGCGACCGGTTTGTAGAACCCGCCCGACGCGATCGGTACGGTGAGCTTAGCGCTTGGTGAAGGCTAGAGCGCATGACCCGAGGAGCCGGCACGCCCGTGAAGAGGACCAAGACACGCCCGTTCAATCGACTGAGCGCTGACGGTGAGCCGATCTTGGTCCAGACCGCCACGTTCATGTTCGGCGGCAGCGTTCGTCTTGAGCCGGACGGTGGCCCGAAGCTGCTGATGCTCCGCGACGAGCACCCAGAGCTTGAGCGGGTGATCCAGGTTCGCCTGGGCAAGATCGAGCCGAAGGTCAAAGAGCTTGAGCTCAGCGAGGACGAGTGGCGATCGCTGCACCGTGGCCTGACGCTGGTGGCAGACATTGCATGGGGCGGCACCCTGGTGGTTCGCCGCGGCTACATGACGTGGCGGTTTGATGCCTCAGGCGAGCCGCTTGAGCTGAAGCGGCGCAACACACGACGCATGGTGCAGACGACAGGCCAAGTGCGCAGGGCACAGGAAGCTGTCGACCGGATGCTCAAGCGGGACGGGCAGGGGTAGACGCGAAGGCGCGTCGTCATCACCACTGACGGAGCGACGACGAGCCGCTGGCTACTGGCCGACGAAGAGGCGGCGAGCGAACTTCTGGTCGAGCCCGGCGTTCATGATCTTCTTGGCGACCGACTCGATGTCGTATCCCAGCCGCTCGTGACGGAACGTCTCCGACTCGGTGTCGAAGATGCCAAAGCATAGGCGGGGGTCACGGTCGCGCGGCTGGCCGACCGAGCCGACGTTGATGATGTACTTGCGGTCGCTCTTGGCCGGCAGGTTCTTGCTCGAGACGTCTTTGGCGCGACGACCGTTGATGGCGTACTGCTTGGTCAGGTGGCTGTGGCCGACGAAGTTCCAGCGACGCAGCCGCTGGTAGACGGTGTCGTTGTGGAGCTGTGCGTCTTGGGTGCGAACCACGTAGGCCCAGCGGGACGGCTTGAGCGGGGCGGCGTGGAAGAAAGCGCAGTTGTCGCGCACGTGGGTGTAAGGAAGCCCATACAGCCACTGGAAGTTGTCGGAGCTCAGCTGGCGCCGCGTCCAGTACAGGGCCTCGCGAGCAGCGAGGTAGTAGTAGTCGGTGTCCATGACGCCGATCACCGCTGCATCGTGGTTGCCCATCAGCGTCACGTTGCAGCGCTCGCGGATGAGGTCACAGCACGGATTGGGGTCCGGTCCGTAGCCGACCACGTCGCCGAGGCAGATGATCTCGTCGACGCCGTACTCATCGAGCCACGCCAGCACAGTGGTCAGTGCCTCGTAGTTCGCGTGGATGTCGCTGATGATGCCGATCTTCATAGTGTACGCCTTATACCCACAACATCCGCTCACTGCGAATTCTGCGTGGGCGCTTGCGGCTGGCGGTCGCCAAAGCTAAGCCAACCTTCCACACAACGCAGGCGGTCACACCCGCGAGCTGCCTGCCCAGACTCGAACACACAGAGGTTAAGGATGCTCGACGTTGGCGACAAGGCCCCACAGTTTTGCGTGCCGGCCGACGGCGGTGATGAGATCGCGTCCACCACGCTCGCTGGCAAGCGCTACGTGATCTACTTCTACCCCAAGGACCAGACGCCTGGGTGCACCACCGAGGCGTGCGACTTTCGCGATCGCTTCGAAGCGATTGCCAAGACCGGCACCACGGTGCTCGGCGTTTCCAAAGACTCGGTCAAGAGCCACGACCGGTTCGTCGCCAAGCACGACCTCCCGTTCAAGCTCCTCAGTGACGTTGAGCTTGAGGTCCATAAGGGCTTCGGTGCCTGGGGCCTCAAGAAGCTCTACGGCCGTGAGTATGAGGGAACGCTGCGATCGACCTTCATCGTCAACGGGGACGGCATCATTACCCACGTGTGGCCGAAGGTGCGGGTGAAGGGGCACGTTGACGCCGTGCTCGAGGCGTTGCAGCAGAGCTAGTCCCAAATCAAGCGCTGTTTTCGAGCGAGGCGAAGGCGATGTTCTTGCCAGCGGCGTCCGCTGGACGAAGGCGATGCGTGCATCGTCGAGTTCAGGTGAGCGAAGCGAACGCACGGACGTCGCTGGCGAGGGCATCG
>CALHXW010000009.1 GCA_938040325.1 uncultured bacterium
GCACTCACCGCAGATCTCGAGGTGCCTGCCGACGCGCCCATCACGGTGTCGGTCGCGGATGCAGACATGAACCTCAACGACCAGATCGTTGAGACGCTGACGGTCACCGTGACTAACCCTCGCACCGGCGAAGTTGAGACCGTGGTCCTGACCGAGACGGGTCCCGACTCTGGCGTGTTCGAGGCGCTGCTGCCGACCAGCAGCGACGACGGGACGGACGGAGGAAGCGAAGACGGTGTCCTGCATACGCTCAAGGATGACGTTGTCACCTGGACCTACGACGACGCGCTGACCGCCGACGGCGTGCCGGAGACGATCACGGCATCGACCACCGTGGTCAACAGCGCCCCCGAGATCACGGGACCCGGCGCTGGCTCGGCTGAGACGGTCAACGTCGATGAGGGCACGACCACTGCAACCACCGTGGTGGTGGATGACGCCGACAACGACACCCTGACCTTTGCGATCACGGGCGGCACGGATGCCGGCGCTCTGTCGGTCGACCCCGCAACGGGTGAGGTGACGTTCAACGCGCCTCCAAACTACGAGCTGCCCGTCGACAGTGACGGCGACAACGTCTACGTGGTCGAGGTGACGGTCTGCGATACGTCCAATGCCTGCGATGTCATCGAGGTGACCGTCATTGTCGAAGACATCGACGACGCGGCGACCGACGACAACGACATGGACGGGCTGACCGATGCTGAGGAGACCTTGGCCGGGACCGATCCCTTCGACGGCGACACCGATGATGACGGTGTGCTCGACGGCATGGAGCCGGCGTGGAACGTCGACAGCGACATGGATGGCGACATCAACGCCCTCGATCCCGACAGCGACAATGACGGCATCTTTGACGGTACCGAGAGTGGTGTCACGACGGCGTCCCCCTACACCGACGTGGACGCGGGCTTCTTCGTCCCTGATGCCGACCCCGCGACAACGACCAACCCGCTCGACAGCGACACCGACGACGGCGGCATCCCCGACGGCATTGAAGACGCCAACCAGAACGGCATGGTTGACGGCGACGAGACCGACCCTGAGGTGGGCGCGGACGACCCGGTCGACACCGACGGTGACGGGCTGCCCGACGCTGACGAGATCCTCGCTGGCACCGATCCCGAGGACGCGGACACCGATGACGACGGCATCATCGACGGACAGGAGCCCGACTGGAACGTCGATAGCGACATGGATGGTGACATCAATGCGCTCGACCCCGACAGCGACAACGACGGCATCACCGACGGCACGGAGGTTGGCATCACAACCCCCGATGACGACACCAACACCGATGCCGGCTTCTTCGTGCCTGACGCGGACCCCAGCACCACGACAAACCCGCTGGCTTGCGACACCGACGAGGGTGGCGTGTGCGATGGCGACGAGGACGCCAACCAAAACGGTGCGCTCGACGCTGGTGAGACCGACCCGCTGCTTGGTTCCGACGACCCTGTCGATAGCGATGAGGACGGGATTCCAGACGCTGACGAGCTCGAGGCAGGCACCGACCCGAACGACGCCGACAGCGATGATGACGGCGTGATCGATGGCTCGGAGCCCGACTGGGATCTCGACACCGACGGTGACGGAACCATCAACGCGCTCGACCCTGATAGCGACGACGACGGTATCTTCGATGGGACGGAGAGTGGCATCACGACGCCGCATCCTGACACCGACACCGACGTCGGCGTGTTTGTGCCTGACGCGGACCCCAGCACCACAACCGACCCGCTCGACTGCGACACCGACGACGGTGGCATCTGCGACGGCGTCGAAGATGCCAACCAGAACGGCGCTGTCGACGACGGCGAGACGGACCCGGAAGAGGGCGCAGACGACCCGGCTGACAGTGACGGCGACGGCATCCCTGATGACGACGAGATCGCCGCGGGTAGCGATCCCAACGACGCCGACAGCGACGACGACGGTGTCGAGGACGGCGACGAGCCAGGCTGGGACACCGATGACGACGGCGACGGACTCATCGGCGCGATGGACCCCGACAGCGACAACGACGGGATCGCCGACGGAACGGAGCTTGGAGTGACCGAGCCCAGCGACGACACCGACACCGACGCCGGCAACTTCGTGCCCGACGCGGACCCGAGCACGACGACCGACCCGCTCGACCCCGACAGCGACGACGGCGGAGTCGACGACGGCGCCGAGGACACCAACCACAACGGGCAGGTCGACGACGGCGAGCTGGATCCGACGGACGGCGGTGATGACGTGGCGCCGACCGACAGCGACGAGGACGGACTGACGGACGCCGAGGAGCTGGCGGCCGGAACGGATCCCTTCGACGCAGACTCCGACGATGACGGAGTCCTCGATGGTGACGAAGACAACTGGTCGGGCGACACCGACGGCGACGGCGACATCAACGCGCTCGACATCGACAGCGACAACGACGGACTGCTCGACGGCACTGAGGTAGGGATGACCGATGCCGACTTGGGTCCTGACACCGATCTGACCCAGGACGCCTTCGTCCCCGATGCTGACCCGACGACGACGACGTCGATGGTCAACCCTGACACCGACGGTGGTGGCGTGACGGACGGTGAGGAGGACTCGAACCGCGACGGTGCACTCGATGATGGCGAGCTAGACCCCAACGACGGCGACGACGACGACCCGGCCAACATCGACAGCGACGGCGACGGGCTCACCGACGGGGAGGAGGCCGCGGCAGGTACCGACCCGGACGATGCCGACAGCGACAACGACGGCATCATCGACGGCGACGAGCCCGCGTGGGACCAGGACAGCGACAACGACGGGCTGATCAACGCGCTCGACCCAGACAGCGACGACGATGGACTGGGTGACGGTACCGAAGCAGGTATCACCGAGGCGGACCTGCACCCCGATACCGACGTGACCGTGGGCGCGTTCATCCCGGACGCCGATCCGAGCACGACCACGGATCCGACCAATGCTGACACCGATGGTGGCGGCGTCATCGACGGCGAAGAGGACCTCAACAAGGATGGGGCAGTCGACGAGGGCGAGCTGGATCCGAACGCGATCGACGATGACGCAGATGCGGATGGTGACGGCGTGCCGGACCTCACCGACAACTGCCCAGACGACGCGAACGCCGACCAGTCCGACGCCGACGGCGACGGTGTTGGGGATGTCTGCCAGGACCTCGGGATCGACTCGGACGGACTGCTGGTGCGCGGCGGTGCCTGCCAGTCAGGTAGCCCGGCGCCCTTTGGCGGCGTGCTGCTCGCCTTGGGCCTCCTGGCACTCCTGGCACGTCGGCGTCGGGTGAACCTGGGCTAGCGTCAAAACAAGCGCTCTTTCCGGCTGCGGCTTTGGCGATGCACTCGCAAGCGACGTCCATGCGCTCGCTTCGCTCACCTGAACTCGACGATGCACGCATCGCCTTCGTCCAGCGGACGCCGCTGGCGAGCAGCCTTCGCCTCGCTCGAAAACAGCGCTTGATTTGGGACTAGCCCGCAGTTTCGGCGAAACATCTTGTGGGAAGGGAGGACCGCACTGCGGTTGCTCCCTTCTGTCGCTTGGATTGGGGTAGGGTGGGGGCGACCTCAGAGCGAAACCGGAGCGAGTGCCACCACCATGTCGAAGTTCTTCGAAGCCTTGAGCCCCATCCATCAGACGTTCATCGCCGCGCAGCCGATGTTTTTCATCGCGACGGCGCCGGCGTCTGGGCGTATCAACCTCTCACCCAAAGGCATGGACACGTTCCGCTGTCTGTCGGCGACGCGGGTCGGTTACCTGGATCTCACGGGCAGCGGCAACGAGACGGCCGCTCACGTGCTCGAGAACGGTCGCGTCACCGTGATGTTTTGCAGCTTCGGACCCAATCCGCTGATCTTGCGAATCTATGGAGACGGGGACGTCATCGCTCCCGACCACCCAGAGTGGGACGAGCTGCTCGAGCGCTTTCCTCCCACCAAGGGCGTGCGCCAGATCATGACGATCGCTGTGACCTCGGTCCAGACAAGCTGTGGCTACGCGGTCCCAGAGATGACGCTCGTGGCCGAGCGGACGCGCCTCACCCGCTGGGCTGAAAAGAAGGGCGACGCGGCGCTCGCCGCCTACCGCGCCAACAACAACCAGCGCAGCATTGACGGCCGCGTCATCTACCCGATCGAAGACGGCGAGCCGACCCTGTAGGAGACTCAGCCGTCGGCGTCGTCACGGGCCTGGCGCTTGGACTTGCCCTTGCCGACCTCGCGTAGCCGGTCCACCTGCTCTCGCACAAGCTCCGGCGGAATGCCTTCTTCCTGCCAGTTCTCTGGCAGCTGGACGGCGCCCTCAGGGATCTCGAGCTTCTTGTTGGGGATCGCAGACGGGTCACGGGCGACCTTGCCGACGGCCTGGTACTCCGCCAGGCAGCTCTCTTCCAAGAGCGTCTGGGTGACTGGGCTGCCCGCATCGCAGGCGAGGTAGGCAGCGCGGATGATCGCGTTTTTGATCATGCCGCCGGTCATGATGAAGTGGTGGGCGAGCTTGTCGAAGTCGACATCGTCCGAGCGCGGCATCTCAGGCGGGCAGAGCGTGCGCCAGATGCCCGCGCGGCTCTGCTCGTCGGGGTCTTCGAACTGCACGCGGAACTGGATGCGCCGGATGAGGGCCTTGTCGAGCGAGCCGTAGAAGTTGGTGGTCAAGATGACGATGCCGGGAAAGCGCTCGATCTCTTGGAGCAGGAGGTTGACCTCCATGTTGGCGTAGCGGTCGGTGGACGACTTGGCCTCCGACACGCGCGAGGCGAAGAGGGAGTCGGCCTCATCAAAGAGCAGCATGGCGTGGCTGACCTTGGCCTGCTGAAAGATGGCCTTGATGTTCTTTTCGGTCTCGCCGACGTACTTGCTGACCACTTCAGGGATGTTGATGCGGTAGAGAACGCGGTCGACTTCGCCGCTGATGATCTCGGCGCAGAATGTCTTGCCGGTACCTGGTGGACCATCGAAGAGGCAGGTGATGCCCTTGCCGGTCACGAGCTTTTTGCCAAACCCCCACGTGTTCAACACCGTCGCCTGGTTGCGGCAGGCTGCGATGATCTCTTTGACCTTTCTGTCGGGCTCGTCCGGCAGCACGATGTCTTTGAGGCGCAGCTTGCTGGTGCTTCGGACCGTCAGATCTTCGAGGGCATACTGAAGCTGAGCCTGGCAGCCGCGCTCCAGCAGCTCCATCGTTAGCTTGGGCTCTTTCGGATTGTGAGCGAGCGCCATGTTCACCGCGAGCAAAATGGCGTTCTTAATGGTGCCGCCGGTGAAGTCGTAGGTGTTGGCCAGGATGTCGAGGTCGATCTCGCCGCCGAGCGGGACCTCTGGCGGCAGGTGGACCTCCCAGATCTGGCGCCTGAGCGTGTGGTCCGGCAGCTCGAAGGGCAGCTGGAACATCACCCGGCGCTCGACGCCTTCGTCCAAAGCGTGCGGGTGGTTGGTGACGAGGATCATGATCCCGTCGAACTCCTCGATGGCCTTGAACGCCGTTGCCTTGCGCTTGTCCCCCTTGCCGAGAAGGGCCTCGCACTCGTCGACCAGCACGATCGCGTCCCGCATCATCGCTTCGCTGAGGAGGTCGCCGACGAGCTTTTCGACCCCTTCTTTCTCGGGAATGTCGGCGGCCGACAGCGACAGGATCGGCCGGTTCACGTGTGCCGCAAGAGCGTGGGCAAGCAGCGTCTTGCCGACACCGGGCGCACCGGAGAACAGGAACGTCAGCCCGCGGCCGTAGGGAAGGACTTTGTCGAATCCCCAGTCGGTGATGACGCGGCGGTAGTCGCGGTGGTTCTCAACGAGTCGCCTGACCTGGTCGAGCTTGTCGCGCTCCAGGATGACGTTGAGCAGCGACACCCGCGGTTGGTCGAGGCTCGCGACCTTCGACAGGGACTCGCTCAGCTCGGTCTCGCGCAGCAGAAAGCGCAGCGTTGGGGTGGCCAGCGAAAAGCGCCGCGAGAGCAGGCCGTCGTTGTCTCCAACCTCGGTCTTGCCCAAGACGATGACGCGGTTGCGAATCAGCGGGGCGGACGGCGAGAACATCGCGCGCGCCTTGATCCGCTCTTCGGCACTTGCGAAGAAGCGCTCCACGGCAAGCCGGATCGTCATGCCGCGTTGCAGCATCTCGCGACCGGTCTTCGCGACAAGTGCCGGCATCCGCGGCTCGATGTGGCTGGCAACGGCGAGCGTGACGCACTTGAGCTCGAAGCTGTTGAGCCGAAAGCGCTCGCACAAGTCCGCCAGCGTGATGCTCTGGTCGGCGGCACGCACCTTTACCTCGAAGGCGTTCCAGTTGGTCTGGGCCTGTCGACGCGCCTCGCTGCCGGGCGTGGCCGCGAGAAGCCCCGCGACCGCTGCCACGCCGTCGACGAGAGTCTGAATGCTTGGGTCGTGTTCTGCCACGGAGCAACCATAGCCGACCCTGCAGCACCGCGCGAGGTCGGCCTGAGCAGCAAGCCGCTGGCGGTGCCATGGCGTGTTGGCAGCTGTCGCACGGCGGGCCGCGCCCGACGGCCTGAGCGCGCTTCGTGAAGCGTGTCCACGGCCGGCAAACTCGGCGTTTGAGTGTCGGGGAAAGCCCTGATTGTGCGGACGGAGCCGCGCAAAATCGCAATGGAAAAAACCAAGGTTACAAGTGGGTTTGACGGTCTCAGCCAAACGCGATCTAAGTGAATCACGGCAAGACAGCGTTAGGCATAGAAGGTCTGTGCGGGCACCGTGGCTCTGGCCGTCATCAAGAGGGAACTATTGCTATGGGTATGATCAGTGAGTTCAAAGAATTCGCGATGAAGGGCAGCGTCGTCGATATGGCGGTCGGTATCGTCATCGGCGGAGCATTCGGTAAGGTCATCACGTCGTTCGTCGGCGATGTCCTCATGCCACCAATCGGCCAGCTGATGGGCGGTGTGAGCTTCACCGACCTGTACGCCAACCTCGGCGACGGCACTTACGAGAACCTGGCTGCGGCTGAGAAAGCCGGCGCTCCCGTCATCAAGTACGGTGCGTTCATCCAGACCGTCATCGACTTCCTCATCATCGCTTTCGCCATCTTCATGGTCATCAAGGCGATGAACAGCGCCAAGAAGAAGGAAGAAGAGGCACCCGCAGAGCCGAGCGATGAGGTGAAGCTGCTGACGGAGATCCGGGACTCGCTCAACAAGTCCTAGGGTCCGGCTTCGCGCCGTGGCTCTTGAGAGCTGCGGTCGCGTCCGCCTAATAGAAGGGGCGAGCCATCTGGCTCGCCCCTTTCCACTTTCGCTGAGACTCTCAGCGCATGCCGTACTTCTTGAGCTTACGATAGAGCGTCGTCCGCGGAATCGAGAGCGCGCGGCAGACCTCTGAGACGTTGCCGTTGGACTGCTCGAGGGCATCGATGATGGCCTGCCGCTCAAGATCGGCGAGGCTGCCGCCGCCACTCGGAGGTGGCGCGGCATGTCGGGGCGGCGCGGCGTGGTGTTGCGGCACACGCTGGCCAGCGTCCGACGGCATGGTCGGCTCGTGGTGCGGGCGCCTCTGGCTGTTTTCGCGCACCGCCCGCGGAAGGTCGGCGCGCTCGATCCTGCCGTCTCTGGCGACCACGGTCGCACGCTCCATGGCGTTCTGGAGCTGGCGGACATTGCCCGGCCAGTCATAGGCCTCAAGCGCGGCCAGCGCCTGCGGCGTGAAGCTGACCTCCCCGCCACCGTACTTCTTGGCGAGTCCAGCCGCGAAGTGCCGTGCCAGGTGGGTCACGTCGCCAACGCGATCTTTTAGCGGCGGCACGTCGAGCTCGAAGACAGCCAGGCGGTAGAAGAGGTCTTCGCGGAACCTGCCCGCCTCGACCTCAGCGCTCAGCTCTCGGTGGGTCGCTGCAAGCAGCCGCACATCCACCTTGATCTCCTGGCTCCCGCCGACGCGATGAAAGCGTCGCTCTTGGATGACCCGCAAGAGCTTGGCTTGGAGCGACGGGCTCAGCTCACCGACCTCATCAAGGAAGAGCGTTCCGCCATCGGCTTGCTCGAAGCGACCGATCCGGCGGGATGCGGCGCCGGTGAAGGCCCCACGTTCGTGCCCGAACAGCTCCGACTCCTGAAGTGTCTCTGGGATCGCGGCGCAGTTGAGCGCAACGAATGGCTTGTCTCGGCGTCCGCTGTAGGTGTGGAGCGCCTGCGCCACCAGCTCTTTACCGGTGCCGCTCTCACCGTGGATGAGGACCGTGACGTCACTGGGCGCAACGCGCTCCATCTCTCGGAAGAGTCGTTTCATGGCTGTCGACTGGCCGATGATCGCGTCAAATCCTGAGCCGCCGATGTCTCGCTCCAGCTGAGCGAGCTTGAGCTCCATGCGCGCTTGCTTGACCGCGTTCCGAAGCACCGTCAGCACGCGGGTCGGCGACACCGGCTTTGCCAGGTAGTCGAACGCACCGCCCTGCATCGCAGTCACGACCGTGCTGACCTCCGTGTCGCTCGTGAGGATCACCACCGGCAGGCGCGGGTTCTGCGCTTGGATCCGGTGCAGTGTCTCCATCCCGCCGAGACCTGGCATGTTGAGGTCGAGCAGGATCGCGTCCGGTAGGGTGCGCGCCAGCCCATCAAGGCATTGCTCGCCCGACGTGAAGGTCTCCACCGAGTAGTCGGCGGTCTCCAGGTAGTGCTCAAGCAGCCGTGTCTGAGCACGGTCGTCGTCGACGACCAGTACTTTTGGTGCGTCGTCGGTCTCTTTTGGGGCCATCTTCCTTCCTTGGAACACCACCTTGGTACATCACCTGTACCAACTGTTCCGCATCGGAACAGTCCTGAAATGGCTAAGTGGCCGAAGTAGCGGGCCTGCTGGGTGGATCACATCTTGGCACGGCGCTTGCTCTGTCAGTGCTCGGCAACAACGACCACCGACAGGAGACGCCGACATGACCAACGCATTTTCGCTCACCATGGATATGCATGTTCACTCAACCTACTCGGACGGCAAGGGGACGCTCGTTGAGAACATCCAGGCAGCCGAAGCTCGCGGACTCGCTCAGCTCTGCTGCGTCGACCACGTCCGTGAGACGACCGACTGGCTGCCCACCTTCGTCGCCGACGTCGAAGGACTCCGCGCCACGACCGACCTCAAGCTCTACGTCGGAGTCGAGGCCAAGATCATCGACGAGTCTGGCGCGCTTGACCTCCCCGCGGACCTGACCGGTGTCGACGTGATTCTGGCGGCGGACCACCGCTTCCCGATGGGCGACACATCGTACGTGCCTCGCGACGTCAAGCGGATGCTCACCAACGGCAAGATCACCCCGGAACAAGCCGTCACGTCGCTCATTAACGCCACCATCGCCTGCATGGAGCGCTACGCAAAGACGCCACAAACGCTCGTGCTGGCACATGTGTTCAGCATCCTTCCGCGCGTCGGCCTCAGCGAGACGCTCGTGACGTGGGAGCAGCTTGAGCAGCTCGCAGCGGTGGCGCGCACCACCGGCACCATCGTCGAGGTCAGCGAGCGCTGGTCCTGCCCGTCGGCCCGCTCGGCCTGGGCGTTTCACCGAGCCGGCGTCCCGATCTTCGCCAGCAGCGATGCCCACGAGCCCGCAAAGATCGGGCAGTACCTTCACGTTCGTCGCGTGAGCATGGTCCTCGGCTTCTTGAGCCAGAGCCAGCTCATTCAGGCCGACACGGTCGTCGCCCGAGCGATGGTCTAGAGGAGCGGCGCAATGCGAGGCACCCTCACCGCACCCGCCGCCGCCTTGGTCGTCCTCCTCTGGACGACCATCGCGGCGGCAACCAGCCCCGCCGAGCCGGCTCGGCCGAGCATCGATGATGTCTACACGCAGCTCGCTGAGGGCGACAAGGTCACAGCTTACGAGCTGCTCGTCACGATGGCCGAAGCAGCGAGCGACGAGCCGCGGGTCTACCTGCTCAAGGGCACCATGGAGCGCGAACGTCGCGAGCTGAGCGCTGCGGTCGACAGCTTCGCTGCCGGTCTCGCAGTGTCCGACAGTCGTACCTCGGACGCCGCGGCGCTGGCGTATGAGCTCGGCGTGACAAAGAGCTGGGCAAGCGACCTCGACGGCGCCGCCGCGGCATTCCAGCAGGCTCTTCGGCACGACCCGGCGCACTATGTTGCCCGCGTCGGTCTCGCCCGGGTGCTGAACTGGCGTGGCCGCTTGGAAGGCGCGGAACGGCACGCGAGCACCGCGGCGGCTAACGAGCCAGGACGACCGGATGCCCACGCCATCTTGGGGCATGTCGACTCCGCACGACTGTCGACCGACGCAGCGCGTGCGCACTACGAGCAGGCTCTTGCTCTGGCCGCCGACCACGCTGAGGCCGCCGCTGGACTGGCGCGCCTCGATGAGCTGACGCGCCACACGGTCACGCTCACCGGTGGCGCTCAGCAGAGCACCGGCTGGCAAGGGACCGGCGGCGTCGCCTACCGCTTTCAAGCGAGTCGAGCCGTGGAGCTTGCCGCAAGCTACCGTGCCGCTGGGCTGGAGCTTGCTGAGGGTGCGGTTGATGGAACGGTGTCGCATCAAGCGACGGCCGGCGCGCGGCTCCGCCTGTCGGATGCAGCAAGCGTCGGCGCCACCTATGGCTACGTCACCTCCAGCGATACCTCGCAGCACCGGGTCAGCGTTGACCCCGCATGGCGCGTCGCCGAGTGGTTGGCGCTCGACGCGACGTTGCGCGCCGACCTCGGTCAGGACGGCGACGTCGGTGTGCTGGGTCGTCTCGGCGCCGTATTCATCGTCGACGGCGGCCTCACCGTCGGGGGCCAGGTCTTTCACTACGACGACCTCGACACGTTCTCGTCGACCGCAGTGGCCGGCTACGCACGCTACGAGCTCGCGCCCGTCTGGCTCAAAGCCGGGGCCAGCCACGCCTGGCTTCCGGCAGGCGGGCTCACGACGGTTAACGGCGAGGTTGGTGTCCAGCTTTCGCGCCGCTTCAGCGTCAGCGTCGCGGTCGGTCAGCACCTAGGCGCCTTCGAGCGGCTTGAGCTGAACGCGGCGCTGACCGCTCGCTTCTAGGTCACGTGCCTCGTCATGCTTCGTCCTCGCTCCAGCGGCACGCCTCACGCGCGTCCCAGAGTCGTCGTTTCCCGGCAACGCTGCGAGCGTCTTGGCCTCGACGATCGCTGTCCGTCACGCACCCAAAGCCACCAAAGGTGTCGCTAAGACCTCCCGGCCTCAGACGACGATCGCTTCGACCAGCGCTCGTTTCAGCGGTGGCTTCCTAAGCACCTGCCCCAGCTGCGTTGTGGTGTGACCGGCTCACCGCCAGCTTGACGCGTACCCGCTGAGCCCCGATCCTGCTCTGGGGTCTCTAAGAGGGGTGAGCGTGCAAAGAGTCATTTGGACCGCTGGCAGCGTCGTCGCGCTGTTGACACTTGCAGGTTGCTGGGATGACCAGGGACCCGTTGAGTCCTCCTACATCTCCCACCGCAGCAACGTGGCGCTGGCGACCAGCGACGCGACCGTCGGGTTCGACACGTTCACGGGCATTGACACGTTCACGGGCAACGACACCGGCACGCCGCCAGACGCCGACACCACGCTTGGCGGGCCTTGGTGGCAGTCGCACCCTGCGCTGTGCCGGCCCTGTAAGCATGATGGTGAGTGCGCCAGCGAGCCTGGCTCGGCATGTGCGTCCTACGGAGACGCAGGCAGCTTCTGTGCGTCAGCCTGTCAGGGGCCCGCCGACTGTCCGACCGGCTTTAGCTGCCAGTTCGGTCGCTGTCTCGACAACGACGGGATCTGCGAGTGCTCGCCCGCCTCGCTGAACGCGGAGACAACCTGCGCCCTGGCCAACGGGTTTGGACGCTGTGAGGGTGTGCGACGATGCACCGGCGGCGGCCTCGGTGCCTGCAGCGCATCGGCCCCAGCAGGCGAGCTCTGCAACGGACTCGACGACGACTGCGACGGTCAGATCGACGAGAACTACCCGGGCGTCGGCACGGGCTGCGACGGACCCGACGCGGACGCCTGCGCCAACGGGGTGTGGAGCTGCAGCGCCAACGGGCTCACGCTTGAGTGTCTCGGCGAGGGCGCGCCGGGCGCCGAGCGCTGCAACGGTGCCGACGATGACTGCGATGGCCAGGTCGACGAGGACTTTACTCAGCTGGGACAGCCCTGCGACGGACCCGACTCTGACCAGTGCAACAACGGCGTCTTCGTCTGCGACCTGCTGGGACTGGGCGTGGTCTGTGGCGGTGAGGGAGCCGGCAACCAGGAGCTGTGCAACGGCACCGACGACAACTGCAACGGTCAGATCGACGAGGGCTTCGCGCAGCTAGGCAGCGCCTGTGACGGTGCTGATGCCGATGCGTGCGCTAACGGGGTGTGGGTCTGTAGCGCCGACGGGGTCGGCGTGGTCTGCCAGGAGTCGGCCGGCGTCGGCACAGAGCTCTGCAACGGCGTTGACGACGACTGTGACGGTGAGGTCGACGAAGGGTTCACCGGTCTGGGCAGCCCGTGCGATGGTGCCGATGCCGACATGTGCGCCGATGGCGTGCTGGTCTGCTCAGCCAATGGCACCAGCGTGACGTGCTCGGATGATGGTGCCTCGACCGCCGAGACCTGCAACGGCGCTGATGACGACTGCGATGGTCTGACCGATGAGGGCGGCGTCTGCGGGCCAGTGAACACGACGCCGGAGGTCTGCTACCCAGGCCCCAACAACACGTGGGACGTCTGCTATGACCTGGTGCCGATCTCCTCGATCGGCGGCACGGGCTACAACTATGCGACGTCGTCGGACCCCCGCTACGCCAAGCCCGTCAACGTGCTCGACCTTCAGGGCCTCGCCACCAACACGAAGCTGGCGGCCAACTTCACGCTGGGCGAGTTCATGCAGGAGTGGAAGGGGCGCTACGCCATCTACAGCGCCGCGGCGATCGCCCGGTGGCAGTCCGTTCGGAGCGCGCTCGGGGTCCCTATCACCGTCAACAGCGGCTACCGAAACCAAGACTACAACGCCAGTGTGGGCGGAGCGACGTTCTCGCGGCATATGTACGGAGACGCCGGGGACGTGACCGCCAACGGTGCCGCATCGCTGCAGAGCATTGCCGACACCTGCATCAGCAAGGGGGCTGGCTTCATCCAGATCTACTCGAGCCATGTCCACTGTGACTGGCGCGACGACACGCTCGGCCATGACTTCTGGCTGACGGGTTCGCAAGGGCCGACGCTGCCGAACAGTGGCTTCGGAGTTCCTGTGCAGGAGGGGGACGCCGGACTGCCGGACGGGCTATGGGCCACGGTGGAGGGCGACGCTCAGCTTGGTCACGGCTCGCCGATCGTGCTTGAGGCCGTCTGGGGACCCGCCTTTGACGAGGGCACACCGCTGGTGACCTGGGAGCTCTATCGTGACGGCGAGCTGATCGCGGAGGCTTACGATGAGACGACCTTCGAGTGGCACCAGGTGGAGCAGAACACCCAGTACATCGTCCAGTGGTCGATCGGCGGGCTCTTTGAGGGTGAGCTCGAGGTGTGGGGCTTAGGGCTTCAGTAGCAGCCTCGCGTCCTCCGAACCCGCAACGCAAAACGACCAGCCCGAAGGCTGGTCGTTGGCGTTGGTCACACGGTTGCAGGCACCGGTCGCGGCCTACTCGACGCCGAAGAGCCAGTCCTTGGACGCCTGAGGCGTGTGGCAGTCGATGCAGAAGCTGATCTGGCCGGAAAACGACGCGGTACCGTCGTTCTCAATGCGTGCCCAGTGCCAGTCGGCCGACTCCGGTGCGTAGCCCTCGTAGGCCTTGGCCATGACGGTCAGCGCGCTTGGGTCGCCGTTGGCCTTGAGCTGCTCTTTGACCACGATCGTGCCTTCGGGGAAGGGCGTGTCGGAGGCGAGCGTGTTGTACTGGTCGACAGCCTCGTTGTTGATCCAGATGTGGACGTTGTCGCCTGCGTGGGCGGACGGGAACGTCTCGGTCGTGATGCGCGTGAAAGCGCCGTCAGCGAACTCGGTGGCAAGCTGGAGGGTTGCTGCCTCGTCGAACGATGGCGCGGGCGTGGTGTCTTCGGCAGGCGTGGTGTCCTCTGCGACCGCCGTGTCCTCGTCAGGTGCCGTGTCTTCGTCGACCATCGTGTCGTCGCCGACGTCCTCGGTCTCAAGCGTGTCGGTCTGCTCGACCGGGTCATCGTCGCCGCACGCTGGGGCCGCAAGCGCGAGCACTAGGCCGCAAGCAATCGTCATCATTCGTCGCATCTTCAACTCCTCTCGGTGCCCGTTTCCGGCGCATGTGGTGAAGCGCACTCTAGCGGCCCTCGGCGACACGATCATCGCAGAGTCTCGCATGGTAGGTTGCGCTTTGCTGGACGCTACTCGCGCAAGCGGAAGTTCAGCTCAAGCGAAAACGTCTCGCCAAGCCCCCAGCGGCCCTCAATGTTCATGACGTCACCGAGCTTGTACTCACCCACGAACTCGTCGGTGCTCTCGCCCTCCTTGGCCTCGTTGGCGAGGATGCGGCGGTAGTAGACGATGAGATCTCGCGTCAGTCGCTTGCTGAGCGTGAGCCGGCGTCCGTCGAAGTCCACCTTGTCGATGACCTGGAGCTGCTTGGTGAGCTGGTCGAGCTGACCGCCGATGATGGCTGTCAGCGCGTTGGTCAGCTCGTCGACGACCCGCCCGCCCTCCGCGTCACTGGTCACAGGCGTGCCGACGACCAAGATCGAGACGATGGCGGACTCGTCCATGGGCGGGTCGCTCGTCAGCACGAGCTTTGGCGCTTGGGCGTCGCCTGTGATGGTTGCCAGCACGTGGGACCCTTCGGTCGCCTCCAAGCCAAGACCGCTGAGGTCAACGTCCGAGATGTCGTAGCGGGCTTGTACAAGCAAGGTCGGATCGGTGCGTAGGTCACCGGTGAAGACGAGGCGCGACTCCTCGTCAAGCGCGAACTTCCGGCCCACGATCTCGACCCGGTCCCGCGGCACATAGATGGTGCCCACGAGGCCGATCCGTCCTTCGTCGGTCAGAAGTCGCAGGGCGCCGTGGGGGCTCAGGTCCGCGCCCGGCAGGGTGAAGAAGTTGTCGACGCCGACCACGTGCAACAAGCGCAGCCGGTCTTTGGGAATGGTGATGTTGACGTCGATATCGGCGCCCGTGGAGTAGTCTTCCTCCTCGGTCACGACCTGCTCGAGGCCCAGGGGACGGCCGCTGACGTAGGTGACATCTGTGGGCGGCCCCAGCGGACGAGCGCCACCGCCGGTGAGGTCGAGGGTCACGAGGCCGTCTCGGACTTCGACGTCGCCGCGCACCCTCGGAACGGCCGCAGTCCCGCTCAGCGCGATGTCGCCGCCAAGCTTGAGCGTGAGATCGTCGCGGCCGAGGAGCGGGAACTTCTTCATCCCGATGCGGCCGGTGATGGGGATCTTGTCGGCAGACAGGCCGTTGAGGGTCGCGCCGAGCTCCAGGTCGAGCCACGAGTCGACGACGGTCACGCCCGTTCGGGTATCGTCGCCGTCGCCCTCAAGATGCAGCGGCACCAGCGCCACCTTGGGACCGTCGAACTCGACATAGATCGGCACGATGTCCTCATGAAACCCGAGGTCTCCCGACGAGAGGTCCCGCAGCTCACACTCGAGCATGCCGTTGGCCTCAGGCTTGGCGAGTGTCCCTGCCAGCTGAACTCGGCCCTGCATCATGCCGCGTGCACCGCCGAGCGAGCGCGTGAGGCTGTCAATGGAGAACTCGGTGACCTCAAGCTGCCCCTCGAGCGCCGCGTTCTGCCAGGGCGCCGCCTCATTGAGCAGCAGCTCGCCGAGGCCAAACTTGGCGACAGCGTCGACCACAAAGCGCGGGGTGGAGAAGGGGTCGGGGGAGCCATCAGCGAGCCTCGGCGGGCGCTGGAGCGCGGTGAGGGTCAGCGCGGTCTTCTGCTCGTCGACGATCGCGACAACGCGGAGGTCATCGAATGCTGCGGTGCTGAGCTCGGCGGCGCGGCTGGGTTCAGCCGTGTTGCGCACTCTGGCCGTGAGGTTCAGCCGTGGCCCCTTCGGTCCGCCGCGGATGTTCGCGGCGACCATGGCCCGACCCTCGGGGAGGTAGTCGGTCAGGACCTGGCCGATGGCAGGGCTGTAGTCCCAGATCTCAGCGCTTGTGACGTCTGCGGTGAAGATCTCAAGCTTGGTGTCTTCACGCTCAAGCCAGCCTCTTGGTCCTTGCGGCCCAAAGACGACCGGCACGAGCTCGGCGAGCTCTATGCTGCCGTCAGCGACGACTCGGTCGCGGGACCGCAACGTGAACTGGGTGCGCATGAGGCCACTGTCGTCGGTCGCAATGAAGGCGCGCATGCCGCTGTCGACGCCCAGACCAGGCAGGGGCGTGGCGGACGTGACGCCGCTCAGGGCGAAGCGCTCGATCGTGCCTTCGCCGGCGAGCTGCGCACTCACGGTCAGCTCCCGGGCGGCCTCCGGAAAGTAGGGCGCAATAGGGAGGTCATCGAGCCGGGTCGCCTTCAGTCCAAGGGTGATGCGGCCTCGTTGTTCGCGAACACGCTGCTCCAAGAAGGCGCCGGGGTCGTCGCGACGCAGGGCGCCGATGGCGTCGAAGGGAGCGGCGGCATCGACGGTGAGCACCTCCTCGCCGTCCCGGCTCGCGATGAGCTTGAGGCGGCTGCGCTCCTCAGCCGACGAGCCTTGCAAGGTGACGTCGAAGGGCGGACGAGGCCCGGCACTCAAGCCGACCGCCTCGCCACTGATGCTGATCGTGGGCTCGTCGAGGGTCCCGATGAGGGCCACGTCGATCTGGGCGCGCCCCTTGAGCACGTCACGCGCGTTCATCGACGACAGACCCGTGATCCAGCGCTGGAAGACGCCGAGGTCCTCCTCTTTGAACGAGAGCTTTACCGACATCGCTCGGTCACGCGGAAGGTCGACGCCGGGCGGCACAGCGCTCACCGAGATCGGCAGGCTGCCGTTGAGCTGAACGCGGCCGCGGTCGTACCAGCCCACCCCGAGTCCAAACGTGAGGCCCTTCTTCGGATCGAGGGTCGCCACCATCAGCGCGCTCATGTCGCTGAACGACTCCAGCCGACCGTCGCTCAACCCAAGCTGGATGTTGCCATAGACCGCGTCGAGCTTGCCCTTGAGGTGCATGTCGATGGCGACGATGCCGTCGATGGCGGGCAGCATCGGCCAGCCTTCGATGAGCGCTGGTATCCGGTTGAGCCAGGTGGCGACCCGAAGGTCTTTGCCGACCACGTGGATGTCGATCCGGCCCGAGTCCGGATGAAAGCGCCCGCTGGCGACGATGCCTTGGCTGTCGTCGCCGCCAATGAGCGTCGCCTTGTCGAGGGTGATCCAACCGTCCGGGGTCAGCGTGATGTTGCCAAGCTTCACGACATCGAGGACCTCGCCGTTGCGGCCTCTGACCTTGGTGTCGAGGATGTCGATGGTGGCGCTGAGTTGCTTGCGGCCGACCGGCAGCTGGACGTCGCCACGCGCGCTCACCTCGATGCGCCCCTGCACGACCTTGAGCTTGTAGGCGATCGCGCCTCCGGTCTTCAGCGTGGCCGAGACATCGGCCGCATCGAAGCGCTCGCCGCCGGCCACGACGGCCTTGGTTCGCGCATCGACCGTGCCGACGGGCAGACCGCGCACAAGCGCTAGGTCAACGCGTGCGTCCAAGGTGCCAACGGTGGCTTCTGGGTGACGCACGCCCGTCAGCTTCAGCGGCCCCTTGAGCGCAATGCGCTCGTAGCCGCGGGATGCGTCGATCGCCAGGTCTGCGTAGAGGGTCTTGGCCGTTGCGGTGTCGTTGCCCGCTTGCGCGACGATGCTTCGGCCGCGTGTCGTGACGCGGCCTACGTAGGTGCCGTCGGACAGGCTCAGCTCGCCGTCGAGGTTAGCGCTGAGGTTGTCCGCGCGACCCACTCCAGCCAACACCAGCATGCGCGAGTCGGTGGTGCCAACGATCGCGAGGGCTTGTCCGTTGCGCTCTGGGTTGATGCGGAACGTGGAGTCCAGGCGGGCCACGGTGTTGCCATCGAACTGGGCGCTGTCGAGCTCGACCCCCACTCGGCCAGCGGGCAAGCTGGTGGGGTCCGCGAACGCCACGTCGAGCGCCACGACGGCCTGCTCAGCCGCACGTCCCTCGCCCAGGGCGAGCTCCATGGCGCTGACGACGCCTTCTACCGTGAAACCGTCACCCGGCGCGCTGCCGACTTCAAGGTCAGCAGAGAGCAGGCCTGCCTTCATGCCGGCCTGGGTGACATCGGTCGCGTGGAGTGAGACCGAGCCAAACGGCACGCCTGCGCCCGCCCACTGGAGGTTGGTGGAAAACGTGGCGTCAGACACGTTGAGGCGACCGCCCGAGAGTCCGGGAATCACGCCGAGGAACGCGATAGCGCCATCGCTGTCGAGCTGGAGCTCGGGCAGTCCGTCGAGCGGGATAAAGAGGGTGCCTTCGCCGCGCCAGCTGTCGAGGCGGCCCTCCATGTCGGGGCCAACGTGCCGCGAGAGCCACGGGCCGAGGGTGAAGCCATCGGCGGCGGCAACGAACGTAAAGAGCTGGCCGTCTTCCGGAGACTCGGTGCTTGGCCGCCCGGCCTGGAGGTCGAGCCGGCCGCCTGCGTTGGGCGCGGTCTCGAGCACGTCCAAGTCCAGCGTGATGGCACCACCGCTGGTCGGGTCGCCGACACCGGACACCCGGACGCTGCCGTCGCCGCGCCATGCGGCGGGCACCGCGTCGGTGATCACGCCTGGCGCGAGGTTGACGAAGCTAGCGCGGAGGTCGTAGTTCCAGCTCAGCACGTCGACAGAGCCCTGGACCGTGACGTCCCCAATGACCGAGCTGGTGGCGAGCTGGACGGTCGCCTCGCCGCTGTCTGTCGCGACGACGCCATCGGCAGTGACAAGCCCGGTTGCCCACGGAGGCACAAAGCCGGTGGGCAGGGCGTCGAGGTCGATGATGAGCTTATCGAGCCGGGCGGAGACACTGAGGGGCTCGCTCAGCCGGAAGTTGGCGGTGCCCAGTAGGTGGTGCGTCCCGGCCGAGACCTCGAGCTGCGTCAGCTCGATCCCGTCTGGCAAGACGCGGCCAGAGCTCTGGACACTGATGGTCTCAGGCAGCACCGCCAAGACGCCCTTACCGCGGACCGTCTTGGTGGTCAGCACGAGGTCCTTCCAGACGACGCCGCCGTTCTTGACGGTCAAGTCGAGGTCGACATCGAGCTGCTCGAACTGAAAGAGCGACGAGACGAACGCTTCGTCAAACTGGCCGCGCTCAAGTGAGAGGTCGACGAGACGGACGGTCCACGGGGAGGTGGTGCCATCGTCCTCGCTGGGAACCCGTGGCGCGAAGGCCTCGCCGATGGCAACCCGGCCTTGGTCATCGAGCAGCGTGAAGCTCGGGTCCACCACGGTGATGTTCTGCAGGTGCACGAGCTTGTAGATGAGGGCGAGCGGCTTCACGTCGGCATGGAGCTCACTTGCGGAGACGACGAGGCGGTTGTCGGGGTCGTAGACGCGCACCCCATGGAACGTGGCCGAAAACGGCAGGTGACCGTCGATCCGGTCCACCTCAAGGCGGCCTCGGATCTCGCCGTTGAGCGCGTCGAGAGCCAGCTCGCGAACGAACTCGCGGCCCTCGTCGGTCTGGAGGTAGAGGTAGGCCGTGGCGATGGCCACGATGACGAGGATGAACAGCCAGAAGAGGGTCCGCTTGAGCATCCGCCAGAGGCTGTAGCGCCTTGGGGTGGGCGGCGGGTCGGGGGCGTCGTCTTCGGTCGACGGCATGGGACGCTCGGTCGCCATCAGAACGCCTGTCCGAGGCTCAGGTTGAAGACGAACTCGAACCCAAGCTCGGAGCTGATGCGGTCACTGGCGACAAGGAAGCCAAGGTCGACCCGGATGGGGCCGATGGGGGTCAGGTAGAAGAACCCAGGGCCCACCGCAACGTCGAGGCTAGAGGCCGTGATGTCGGTGCTGCGGCTCCAGAGCTGGGCGACATCAACGAACGCCGTCATGCCGATGGTGTCGCTGAGGTAGAACCGCGCTTCCGTGTTGGTCTCGAGGAGGAAGTTGCCGCCGATGTAGGTGCGGTCGGTCGCGTCGGTCGGGCAGGGGCCGTTGACAGCGAGGGTCTCGCCGGCTGCGTTCGCGGCGGCCTCCGCGCAGATGTAGTCGCCCATCCGGCCCGTCGTGAAGCCACGCATGCTGCTGGGACCGCCGGCGCGGAAACGTGCAGGACCAGGAGTGCCTTGGTTCTTTGGAAAGAAGTTCCAGCCGACCCGAGCTCGCGTCGCGAGGGTCAGCCAGCGGGCCGCACGGACATAGCCGCGGACGTCGGCCTGCAGGCGGAGGTAGTCGACGTCGCCGCCGAGAGCGGTCGACGCGATGTTGGCCGACAGCGCGGCATAGAAGCCCTTGCGAGCGTCATAGACGCCATCGCGGAGGTCGACGGCCAGGGCCACGTCGATGAACGTGATGAGGTCTTGGTCAACGAAGCGGAACCGCGAGAGGTCGGCGGCCTGGTCTCGGACCTGGTCGGTTGTCAGCCCGGTCACGCTGCCGGTGAAAAACTGAAACGACGAGATGTTGTAGCCGATCCGGGTGTTGAGGATGTCGAAGAAGCGGCGTGAGAAGCCGATGGATGCGCCAAACTCCTCGGTGATCGTGTCCTGGCTCGCGTCGCGGTCGTAGCTGCCCTCGACAGACAGCTTGAGAAACTCTTCGATGAATGACGGCCACTCGAAGATGAGGTCGCCCTTGAAGCCGAAGCGTGGCTCGACGCCCTCGGTCAAGTCAGGCAGGACCAGCGCCGGCGTCACGTTCGAGCGGATGGCCACAAGGGAGCCGAAGAGGTGGTGATAGGTGAGGCGGATCGGCGTGTTCAGGTCAATGCGCAGGTTATCCGAGGACGCCGCGTTCGTGGCGAAACCCACGCCGAAGGACACGTCCCAGCGAGGGACCTCCTGAACACGGACAATGACGGGTAGCTCGGCGGGCAGGGGCGCGTCGGTCTCGTCGTCGGCGCCCGGCTTGGGCGTGGCGACGGAGCGGCGGGTGGGGCCCGCTTTGCTGGTGCCTAAGCTGGCGTCACGGGGAACGCGCGCTTGCACGCCATAGAACTTGCCGAGGTCGTGGACGTGGTCTTCGGTCGCGCGCAGCTTGGACGGCACGATGATGTCCCCAGGCTTGATGGCGACGCGGTCGATCACGTCACTGCGCTTGACGTGTCGGAGGCCGGTCACGTCGACATAGGAGACCCGAACGAGTGGCCCATGGTCGACCTGGTAGAACACGCCGACTTCATTGCGCTCGCGGGACACGAGGTTGTCGCCGGTGACGCGGGCATGCACAAAGCCGGTGTCGACGAGTGCCTGGGTGAGCTGATCGAGGCCTGCCTGGTAGTCCTCTTCGGTCCAGACGTCGCCCTCGCGCAGAGGCACCAGGCGTCGGACCCTGTTCATGACCTCGGTGAGTCGCACGTCGGCTTCGATGTCGCCTTCGCCGAAGCGGAGTCCGTCGAACTCGATGGTCGTCACGAGGGTTGGCGGGCCTTCCTCGACCTGGAAGGTCACGGTGCTCATCCGGTGACCGCTCTCGGTGACCCAGAAGTCGACGACACGGGCACGGAAGTAGCCAAACGCCGCGTAGATGCTCTCGATGCGGCGGGCGTCGATGGCGATCTCGGACCGGTCGACAAGGGCATCGTCAGCGTCGACGGCGATGGACTGAACCTGAGACTGGAGCCGCTCGATGATGTCGCCGTCGCTCACCTCGTCGTTTCCGACGATGCGGATGTTGCCGATCATGCGCTCGCCGTCCGGTGGCTCGATGTCGCCGACGCGCATCAAGCCGCAGGCTGAGAGCAGACCGATCAGGACAGCCACGAGCGTGTGGGCAGCGCGCGCACCGCTGCGACGGCGTCGACACGGGCGGACGCAGAGCGGCCGGCGCACTGGCGCCGCCGGGGAACCGTCGCTGTCGTGGGTCGTGGGGAGTCCTTGGAAGGGGCGCAGTAGGGCAGGTGGAGGCGCATCCGCGGGAGCGTCGTGCCTGTCGAGCACAACACCAGCGGCGCTGCGCCTATGTCACTGCGGCAACAATGGCTGACCGCTTGGGAGCGGTCCAGATAATGAAAAGGCCGCCACGGAAACCCGGGCGACCCATCGTGCGTCGTCGACTTCGGATGCGCGCGGCAAGGGCATCGCGCGCGTCGCTGGCGTGCCCGACGCGCTACTGGCAGTAGAGGTTGAGTCCCCAGCTGTTGAACGTGCCGTCGTCGGCGCTGGCCCAGGTGTCGACCAGCTCGATCGTCCAGTCGCCTTCGGCGTCAGCGCTCTCGCCAGCGACGACGTCGCTCAGGGAGTCGCTGCCGCGTGTGACCGGGTCGAAGAAGGGGTCGGGCGCGCCGTCGGCAATCTCGCCAATGAAGTCGACTCCGAGCAGGAACGCTCCGTCGATGATTCGGTAGCTGTTGCCGCTCGGCGCCACCAGCGTGACCTGGATGTCGCCACGGTAGGCGTGTGAGATATCGACGTCGACGGTGAGGTTGGTCAGCGTCGAGCAGGCTCCGTTGCCGACCGTGACCGTGCTGGTCTGCGTCGTCGTGGCTGCGTCCAAGGCGAGCCCAAGGTCCGTGGCGCTATCGACCTCGAGGTCTGGAGGCGGCAGTGCCGCCGAGAGCTGGTAGACGACATCTGCCGTCGAGCCGTTGTTCCACTGCTGGCGCATGTAGACGCGGACCGAGGCGCTGGCAGCATCGGTGTAAATGAACGCGGTGTTTTGGTCGCCACTGAAGAGATCTGCGCTCAGGATGGCCCAGCGGAAGTCCGCCAGCGCGTCTTGGTCGACATCCACGTCGAACACGACGGTGTTCGCGTCAGCCAGCTCGACAGTCTCGGTCGACAACGCCCCGAACGCGACGTCATCAAAGACGAGCGCTCCCGCCTCGCGCAGGTCAACCGGCCCGACGCCTGCGGCAGCGTGGAAGATGCGCAAGCTCGCGAACGCGTCGGCAGGCACGGCCGAAAAGTCTTCCTCGACGAGTGTGAACCCGACGCCGCCGCCGCCGTCAACATCATGGACCACCAACGTGAAGACACCTTCGTGGCTTAGCGTGAGCGCTGGTGTGGTGGCGATCAGCGAGCCGTCGGCCGGGTCGAGAAGGTCAAGCGTCACCGTCGCTAGGTTGACGTTGCCAAAGCCAAGGTTGTCCTCGTAGCTGACCGAGCCAAACACCTCGGACGTGCCGCTTAGCGCCAGGTCGATCGTGGTGGGCGCGCCGGAAAAGACGTGCACGATGTCCACCGTCGCCGAGAACACCTCGACCTTGTCGATGACGATGTCGCCGAGCACGGTCGTGCAGCCGTCGGCACCGATGATGACGATGTTGAAGTCCCTGCCGGCAGCACGCGGCGTCACCGTGTACTCGCCGTCACTCGCACCAGGCGTGAAGAGGAAGTCCGCGCCGAGCATCTGTAGCTCTGTCGTGGCCGTGACATCCGTGCCGTCTGCACTCATCACCGTCACCGTGAACGGCGCGCTCTCGATGCCCACAAAGAACCGGGTGTCCAGACCTGCAACAGTGGCCGACACCAGGGCCGGCGTGTCCGCGCACGCAGCGTTGGTCCCGTCGACGCCATCGACGCCATGGATGCCGTCATCACCGGTGGGCCCATCAGCGCCCACAGCGCCGGGATCGCCGACCTCGCCCTGGGCGCCGTCGCTGCCGGTCGTGCCGGTGACGCCTGGGTCGCCAGGATCCCCTTGCTCTCCCTTGACGCCAGCCGCCCCTGGCGCTCCTTGGGCACCGTTGGCGCCATCTTCACCCTCCGCACAGCCCGACGCGACCAAGCTGAGCGCGCCAATCACGCCAACGCACAACGTTCGAAACTTCATCGTGTTGGTCCTTTGGTCGAGCACCTAGTGGTCCGTCCGTGTCGGATCCGGCCGATGCACGCATCGCGTTCGTCCAGCGGACGCCGCCGTGCGTAGATCGCGCGAAACTAGCCCTTGTTTCGGGGTTAGGGCTAGTTGCACCAGAGCTCCAGGGTCCAGGCATTGAGGGTACCGACGTTAGGGCTCGCCACATCCACGGCTTCGAGCGTCCAGTCCCCGTTGCCCACGAGGCCCGTCCAGTGGAAGAGAAAGCCTGAGTCACCGGTCTCACCGGTCACTGCCGAGGTTCCGGGCGGGTCAGCGACCAAGAACGCGTCCCCGGACGGTGACGAGAGGTGAAGCTCGAGGTCGTCCGGCCGCGCGTGGTCGACGTCCCAGCCCACGCGGACGGCAAACACGTCCGCGCAGTCGGTCACGGTGATGACGTCTGTTGCGTTGCCAGCGTCACCCAGCTCGGTGTCGTCAGGCACAGCGGTCGCGGGCGTATTCGTGGTCAAGACGTTCGCCGGCTGTGTGGGGGGCGCTGGGGTCGGTGTGACGCCAGCCTGCGTTACGGCGCCCGTTGGCGAGACGGCGCGGACCAAGAGCTGGAGTGCACCGACCGCATCGAGGTACGCCACGACGGTCGCCACGGCATCGCTCGCCACATCGCTTGCGTCCAGCTCGAACACGAGGTCAACGGCGCCATCGCTGTCTACGTCGATATCAAGCGGCAGTGGGGTCGAGAGGTCGAGCTCTGGCATCTCTGTGGAGAGAGCGCCGAAGGCCGTTGCCGTGAAGACAGCGGCGCCGTCCGCGGTGACGTCGACGGGGCCGACACCCGCAGCGGCGTGGAAGAGGCCGAGTCGCGCATCGCCCGCGTTCACCGGCAGCGTGCGGTCGTCGTCGAGGACGGTGAACGCGGCGGCGCCTGCGCCATCGTCGTGGGCGATGACGGTGTACCAGCCGCCCTGGGCGAGGGAGAGCTCAGGCGTTGTAGCCAGCACGCTGCCGGTGGCGGGGTTGAGCAAGTCGGCAGCAAACGTCGGCCGACCGACCGAGACGAAGCTGGTGGCGTCCTCGAAGTCAACGCTTGCGAGGATGTCGGTCGAGCCAGAAGCGGTGATGTCGATGCTGGGCACGGCAGCGGCCACGTGGATGAACGCGACCCTGGCCTCAAAGACCTCGACAGCGTCGACCTCGACCTCACCGATAGTTGTGGTGCAGCCGTCGGTAGCGACGACCGTGAAGTAGAAGGGGCCGCCGTCGGCCGCCGGGGTCAGCGTGAGCTCGCCAGGGGTGTCGGTCCACGACACGGCGGCGAAGGACCCAGCGATGCGGATGTCGACGTCTGCCGTCACGTCGGTGCCGTCCGAGTCCGTCACCATCAGCTGGATGGGGTCGCTCTCGATGCCGACGAAGAAGTCGG
>CALHXW010000010.1 GCA_938040325.1 uncultured bacterium
GCATCCCGGCGCCCCTGTGATGTGCGATCGTCGGGCGAGCGGCCACAGCAGAGACTGCAGCGGGCTCGGGGAATCGCATCGCGTCAACCGGCGAGTGTCCCTATACTGCGTGGGTGACCGACACCCTACCGCTAGACGCACTCACCGAAGCCCAACGTCAGCAGCGCTTCCTCATGGAGGCGGCGACCGCGACAAGCTTCGAGTCAGGCCACCAGATCGAGCTCCAGCTGGGCCACTACTGCAACAACCGCTGTGTGTTTTGCGTGTCTGGACAGCTCACCGAGGAAGGCAACGCCAAGCCGATTCACGACGCGCCGATCATCGCGGCGCTGGAAGACGCAGCTAGCAAGGGAATCCGACGGGTCACCTTTCTCGGCGGCGAGCCGACGATTCAGGCGAGCTTCCTGCCGGCGCTTGAGCGCGCGATCGCGCTCGGCTTCAACGACATCGTCATCTTCACCAACGGGGCACGCGGGAAGAGCGACCGCTTCATGGAGAAGGTCCTATCGCTCGGCCGCTTCACCTGGCGCTTCTCGCTGCAGGGCGCCAACGAGGCTGCACACGAGCGCGTGACGATGCGGAAGCGGTCGTGGCGCCGAATCATTGCGGCGATCGAGTTTCTCGCGGCACGCGGTCAGGACATCACCGCGAACATGTGCGTCAACGAGCACAGCTACCGGTCCCTGCCGGAGTTTCCAGAGCTGCTCGCCAAGCATGGGATTCAGCAGCTTCATATCGACATGCTGCGTCCGAACAACACAGGCCAGCGCGATGACGCCTACCTGCGTTCGATCCTTCCGAAGCACAGCGATATGCAGCCGTACATCCGGCAAATGCTGGAGCGTTTCGAGGACTGGGACCCTGAGTTCGACATCAACATCGGTAACTACCCCTACTGTCAGCTCGCCGACTGGTCCCACAAGATCCACCATGGTGGTGAGCCGACGATGACGCTGACGACCGGGCACAAAGGTGAGCTCGATCGCATCCTGCGGAAGTACGATTACCAGCGACTCGACGCTCACTACGGACCCGGCTGCCCAGAGTGCGTCTTCTATGCCCAGTGCCGCGGCGTCCCAGAGAAGTACGCAGCGTTCTACGGCACCGATGAGCTTGTGCCGGTCACAGCCGACGCACTCACACGAATCGACCGCCACCAGCGGGCGTTCACGCTTTTGCTCGTCGAGGACTTTCAGCAGCTGCTCGCCGCGCCGCCGGATGGCGCGACGGGCGTGGAGCTCTTCGCGGACTCACGAGAACGCCGAATCGAGCTGCGGATCGCGTGGGCAAACGCCGCGAGCACGACCGTCGTGGTTTCCCCGGTGGTCGATCCGCCACGGAGTGCGCCGCCTGCGCTGCTTGTTGGACCGCGCTTTCAGCTCGGAGTGACCACCGATTTTCCCAGCAAGCAGCACGGGGTCGAGGTGGTTCGCTGGTTACGCGCCACGTTCACGACAGAGCATCCCCACGGTCCGCTCCGTGCGGGTAAGCCGCGGCGCTCGTGGGTTGTGACGCGTGAGCAAGCCAGAGCTACGGGTGAGTGGGTCGCGGCGCAGCCGTTGCCGGCAGAGCTCGCGAGCTGGAAGGCAAGCCCGCCCCGTGCACGAAGCTCCAACGATGGCGTGTCGGTCGCTTGGCGCGATGCAGACGGACGGGCCGTGCGGCTCGAGGTGTTCGCGACGCCGCTTGGAAAACTCGGCGCACGCGTGGACTTGGGCCCTGCCACGACGCGACGCGACGCCGAGGCCGTTGTCACGTTCGCACAAGCGACACTCGCCCGTGCACCAGCCCGCCCTTGAGTTCCTACCCCTTGCTCGCGCCTTCAGCTAAACAGCGGTAGTCGCGCCTACACGAGGTCGGCCGGCGGAGGCTCGCGTCCACCTAGCTCGACCGTCAGCCGCCTAGCAGCGTTCGTGGAAATGCGAAATCTGATGACGTTGCGATGCGCGAACGCTGCTAGTTGTAGAGATCGGAAGTTCGCTCCTATCTCCTCGACGGTCCATCGCCGATCTCTTCGGTCCGAAATCTTTCCGGGTCCCGACACACCTCGCCGGCCGAGGCGGCGGCGTCCGGACCTAAATGCGTCGTCGGATCTCGACCTCGACGACGGCCTGTCGGGACCTACGAACGAACTTCCGGCATCTACAACTAGCCCCAAAACAAGCGCTGTTTTCGAGCGAGGCGAAGGCGATGCCCTCGCCAGCGACGTCCGTGCGCTCGCTTCGCTCACCTGAACTCGACGATGCACGCATCGCCTTCGTCCAGCGGACGCCGCTGGCGAGCACATCGCCTTCGCCTCGCTCGAAAACAGCGCTTGGGGCTAGCCCACCTCATCGAAGAGGTCGAGCTGCTTCTTGATGGTCACGGGCGGGCCGGTCACGCACGACGTCGCGTGCAGATGATCCTCACAGGCGCAGCCAGCGACTTCAATGCTCATGACGTCGGCCACGCGACGAATGGTTGCCATGCGGGGGCGTCTCGTGTCGGCCGTGATCGCTCGTCGACCGGGTCCAATCTTGCCGCCGGGTTGTCCGAACCAGCCATCGAGCAGCCGGCCACTGGCCCGCGCGACCTCGCGGCCAACCTGATCGCAGAGCCCAGGTGCGTCTTGAATCCAACGGACGCTGACGCGCTTGAGGCCGGTCCGGGCGAGTCGCCGGAGTAGGCCCTTTAAGCGCCGTTCCTCGTCGTTGACGAAGGGAACAAGCGGGCCCAGCTCGACGGTGACATGGGCGCCAGCTTCTTGGAGCTGACGTGCCAGGTCCAGTCGGTCGCCAACTGCGGACAAGCCGGGTTCCCAGCGCCGTAGAATGGCTGGGTCGTGGTCAAAGACGCCCACGGTCACTGCCAAACGCTCGCCAAACCGGCGCGCGATCTCAACGAGCCCGGCCCCTTCCATGGCACCGCCGCGGGTGACCAGGGCGACCCCGATCTCTTTGGTCAGGACCAAGCGGATCATCGACAAGACCTCGGCGCGTCTGTGGACATCGGAGCCGCGCGCGAAAGCGTCTTCTTGAGGCCCGACCAGCAGCCACTCTGGCCGCTTGCGAAGGCGGCCCAAGACGCTCTCCGCCTCGCGCAGGCCGACCTGTGTCGGCGGACGCCGACCGAGACGCGCACGTTCACCGCACCAGGCAGCACCAGGCGTGCCCGTGTCGCCGGTGTCGAGCGTCCAGATCGTCTGGCCACAGGGGCGCCGCGATGCGGAAATAATCGAACGAGAGTGAGGGAGTGCGCGTTGCATACTGAACATCCGTGTCTGACACTGAACATTCGTATACACCGAGTTTGTTCAGGTCAACACTGAACACGATCTATTGCGCTGGCTTCACCGTCGGCGTTGCGGGTGCGTCGATCTTTGTTTCGCCTGATGTTTCGGTACGTTGGGGTAACGTCGCCTTGAGCAACTTCAACGCGTTGGTCTGGTAGAGCTTTCGTAACACGGGCTCAGGAAGCGCGATCGCGTCGATCTTCCAGTCCCCCTGGATGGGCGTGGGGTGTGAGATCTGCCGCTCGCTACCTTCGAAGTAGCGCCAGTGCGCGTCATAGAACGGCTTCACGTCGCTGAGGGTCGGCTCATCTTCGCCGGTTGAGCCAAGCATGATCATCGAAGGGGTGAGCCCGAGGTCGGTGCCAAAGAGGATCCGGTCCTGATGTTTGATGAAGAAGCGTCTCACGACGTCAGCCGGGTGGCGGCCGATCTCGGGAAGTCGGGCCGAGACGTCCAAGACCGCGTTCGGGTTGGCATCCAGGAAGCGGTCCACGGCCGTGATGTCCTCGGGGTTGTTGCCGAAGTGTACGCAGATGAAGGTGGTGCCTCGGTGGCGGGCGATGACGCGCTCCCGCTCAGCGAGCAGCTGCTCGCGCGATGGGAACGCGGGTCCGTGGAAGCTCCAGTTCGGGTGAACGCTCAGCTCGGCGTAGCGTTCATTGTGCTCGTCCACAGGCTCCCAAAAGGCTTTGGGGTCGCCCGTGTGGATGGCGACGGGAACCCCTAGCGTCCCAGCCATTCGCCAAAGCGGATCAAGCTCCGGCCAGTCAACTGGGATCCGGCTGTCATCCGGCGTCGTCAGGAAGAGGCCGAGGGCTTTCGAGATCTTGAGCCCCTTGAACCCGTAGCGCTTGACCGCGATCTCGAGTGACTTGGCAGCGAACTCGCCGAAGCCTTCCACGTTGCGCGCGCGCCACTCGACATTGGCGAAGTTGACGATGCGCGGGTCGCGGGTTGACCACTCGGCGTTCCGCTTTGCGCCGCGTCCAATCGTGCCACCTGACAGGTTGACGATCAGACCGATGCCGTTGGCGTCGAGGACCTGGCTCACCTGATCGACAGCTCGCGACGACAAGTGCGCATGGACATCGACGATCGTCGGACGCTCGTAGTTCGGTCGCCAGCTGGGCCCGGTTGTCGCAGCTGCGGAAGCGCCGACAGACGGCTCGGAGACCCGCTCAGCACTGCCTCTGCAGGCGTACAAAGCGATCGCGCTGGCGAGGGCAACAAGCGTGCACGTGCAGGCGTGTGCATTGCGGAAGGCGGAGACTCGGTTGACGGAGCGCGGCATCGTGTCCTCTTATTGAAGCCTACACGGTGTACGCACATGATGCATCGTCGGCGCAGCTCACCTCTCTCCAGGGACGCATGGCGGAGCAGACCCAACCTCAGTTTTCGATTCGCTTTTGGGGCGTCCGCGGGAGCATCGCGGTTCCAGGTCCTGGGACAGTGCGCTACGGCGGCAACACCCTGTGCATCGAGATCCGAGTCGATGGGCACGTCGTGATGCTGGACGCTGGGACCGGCGCGCGTGCGCTCGGCGCATCGCTAGCCGAGGAGACCGGCGGTCGCGTGCGGGCGTCGATCCTCTTCAGTCATATGCACAGCGACCACATCGCTGGCTTCCCGTTCTTCGCTCCGATCTACTCCGCGGACACGGCGCTGACGCTCTACGGCGACGGGACCAAGTCGGTCGGGTGCGAGGGCGCGCTGCGCAGGCAGATGTCGTTTCCGCTCTTCCCTGTGGAGTTCGACGAGCTCGCGGCGTCGATCGCGTTCGTGGACATCACCCCCGGCGTCCCGTTTGACCTGTTCGGCGCAACGATCACGACCTGCCCGCTCAATCACCCGGGCGGGGCACTGGCGTACCGCATCGAACACCACGGCCACGTCTTCGTTCACGCGTCGGATGTTGAGCACTTGTCCGACACACCTGAGCCGGAGCTCGTCGAGCTGTGCCGGGGCGCCGACGTGATCACGTATGACGCGATGTATGTTGAGGGCGAGAGCTACGACAGCCATCGGGGCTGGGGACACAGCACGTGGCAGGCGGGGATGCGTCTTGCCGACAGTGCATCGGCAAGCCGACTGGTCGCCGTCCATCACGCGCCTGAGCACGACGACGACACGATGGATCGAATCGCCGCCATGATGGAGCAGGCCCGCCCAGGCTCGCTTGTGGCCCGCGAGGGGATGGCGATCGACCTCCTCACAGGCGCGGTCACTGGCTAGAGCGCTTGGCCTAACGCGCCCGAGGCTTTTGGGTTTGTCGCCCGCCTGCTGAGACGTTTTCGTTCGTCCTCGTCGCTTTGTCAGCGCCCGGATGAATAATCGCTGAGGCCTGTCGTCCCACCCTCGCCGGAACCGAACGAACCACGGAGTTGTTCATGACCCGCTTCTTTACACACGCCTGGATCGGACTTACCTCGCTCGCAATGCTGGGGCTCACGCCAACTGCATTCGCCGCCGACGGCGACGAGGTGCCTGAGGTCGTGCGAGCTTCCGACTCAGACGACTCAAGCCTCGATGCGGGGCAGATCGCTCACCATGGACCGCGGTGGCATCCACGTCGCCGGCGGTACCGACGCTACGCACCCCGTCGCGTCTACCGTCAGCCGCGCTACGTCGGTCATCCGCGTCGCGGCGCCGAGCGCCAGCGCCGTCCGGTCTTTCACGTTGGCCTTGCGCTCACAGGCAACTCGCTCCTCGGCGATGACGGCTCGTTCACGGGCGCCATGGACTCGGGCGGCGGCTTCGGCTTGGAGCTTGGCATGCGCGTCGCTCCGCGGTGGAGCCTCGACATCAACGGACAGGCATCATTCCACGATGTTGGCGCTGGCGGCATCGACAGCGCAACGTTGAGCTCGGTGGGCGTCGACCTCCGCTACTTCCTCAGCGGGTGGAACAACCGCCTCCAGCCCTACCTGCAGCTCGGCGTCGGTGCCTACATGCTGAGCGCTAGCGACAGCGGCTTCGACGAGACGCTAAGCGGACCTGGCTTCCAAGCCGGCGGCGGGGTCGATATCTACCTTACGCGCGCTGTCTCGATCGGCGGCAAGCTGCTCTACCGCGGCGCTATGCTGGAGCACGACAGCTTCGGCGGCTCGGTCGAGGCGGGCTCGCTCGGTTACATGACCTTCGGTGGCGACGTGAAGTTCCACTTCTAAGCAGAGGTGCCGCCCGACAGGGCAAGCGACCGCGCCCTTAGCGGGTGACGGGCCTCAAAAACGCCGCCGACAGGGCGGCGTTTTTTCGTTATAGCAACCAGCCACGCACTCAACGAGGCTGGTGAGTTATGGGCATCGCAATCGACATCCTCGTAGCGCTCTTTGTGCTCTTCTCGTTTTACCGCGGGTGGCGGCAGGGCTTTCTGTTTCAGCTGGGGCAGTTCGCGCTGATGATCGTCGGCTACTTTGTCGCCAAAGGAACCGGGCACTACCTGGCGGAGCCGCTTCAGAGCGCGGGTCTGTCGCCCATCATCAGCGGCACCGTCGGCTTCTTTGTCGTCTTCTTCCTCGTCATGCTGGTCGGCAGCTTCATCCTCAAGCGCATGACGCGTGAGCTCGTCAGCGGCTCAGAGGGACTCACAACAACCGACCGGAGCCTCGGGACCCTCATCGGTGGCGCCAAGGGGCTACTCATCACGTACGTGACCATCTGCGGCCTCATCGTCATTCACCAGGCGACCGGCTCGGTGCCGATCCCGTTCGGCTCAAGCGCAGCAGGGCGTTGGGTCATGACCAACAACTTCCTCGACAGTGACGAGTTCCCGCGCGCCAAGGCGCTGTTCAAGCTTGGCGTTGTCATGCACACCCGCGGCAGCGAGTCACTGGCGTCCGATCCCCACGTGGCGGCGATCCTCGCTCATCCCAAAGCCACCGTCCTTCGCACCCCGGAGGTCATCAAAGCGCTCGCTGAGCGAGACTTTCTGCGCCTGATGGGCAACGACGACGTGATGGACTTCCTCGACGAGTCCGACGTGCAGGAGCACCTCAACGCCCTCGAGTGGGTCGGCGATGGCGACGGCACCGACGGCGGCGGAGCCGATCCCCTGCACCCTCAGTAGCCGTAGCCAAAGCGACGAGCAGTCTCCTGTCGGCAGTACGTCCGCACGCCGATCCGGCTGAGGAGCGACGCCCAACGACGGCCCAAGTGCGGCGAGGCGCATGAAGCGTGCTCTAGGCCGGCGCGCCGGGCCACGGCCGCGCTGGGCGTACTTGGGGAACTCGCGCCAGCGTCGCCACCCACACCCGCGCCGCGCCAGCGCGCAACAGGACCCGTGTGGCTGCGTCCGCTGTCGCACCGGTGGTCATCACGTCGTCGACAAGGACCACCTGACGCGCTTTGAGCGACCGTGGGAAGCGGCTCTTGGAGGGGGCGAACACCCCAGCGAGACGCCGCCGCCTTCCCGCACGGCTCAGGTCGCGGGTGGTCGGTGGTGTCCTGCGGGTGACCAGTGCGCGCGGCTCTAGCGGCCAGCCGTGGGTGCGGCTCAGGTGGTGGGCCAGCACTCCAGCGGGGTTGAAGCCGCGGACTCGCAGCTGTCGCGGCACGCTTGGGACCGGGACCACCAGCGGTGCGCCACTGGCACAGTCGACGCCCAGCCGCGCGTGGGTCACCGCCCCCACGAAGAGCTCTCGTAACGGTCGGCTTAACCACCAGGCGTCGGCGTTCTTCCAGCGTGCGATCGCATCCTGCAGCGCCCCGCCGTATGCGTAGGCGGCCACCGCACGCTCCCACGGTGGCGGCGAGGCGAGGCACTCGCCGCACACCTGCGCGCCGCCGCCTGCCGCTTCGTCGAGGTAGCTGAGCGAGCACCGGGGACAACAAGCCCCAGCAGTGGGGACGAGTGTCACCACGCATGCAGCGCACAGACCCTGCGACAGCCTCTGCCCACCGGCGTCGCAGGCCGCACAGCGCGGTGGAAAGATGAGTTGTAAGAGTGGCTCGATGATCATGCGCCGAGGTCTAAGCAAGGGCCGTGCCATTTGCTGCACGTCCGCGCGTCCTCCAGCCTGCGCCAGAGCGTATCAGCCCTACGCGTGGTGGTAGGGGGCGCCTCGCAAGATGGCGTTGGCCCGGTAGAGCTGCTCCCACGCCAGGGCGCGCGCCAGGTCATGGGGTAGCGTCATGGGGCCAAACGACCACCGCTCCGCTGCGCGCTCCACGACGCTTGGGGCCAGCCCATCGGCACTGCCCAAGGCGAAGCAGATGCGGGTTGCGCCAAGGTGGGACCAGCTCTCAAGTCGCTTCGCGAGGTGCTCCGACGACCAGCCACGCTCTGAGACAACCAGGGCGACCAATCGGTCTCGCGGACCGAGCTTGCCCAGCAGTCGCTCGCCCTCGTCCGCAAGGCCGCGCACGCGGTCGCGGTGTTTCGAGGGGCGGACGAAGCACTCATCGACCTTGACGTGGCGGCTGAGCCGTCCCTTGTAGTCGGCTGCTACCTCTTCCAGTGGCCCGCGCGCCGGCGAGCCGGCGTGCAAGAGCGTCAGCTTCATCCCGCGGCGGGAGCCGTTGCGAGCGCAGGCTCCGGCGTGACCTCAAGCTGCGGCGCCTCGGCCCACAAGCGCTCAAGCTCGTAGAAATCGCGCACGGGCTCGTAGAAGATGTGCACGACGACGCTGCCGTAGTCCATCAGGACCCACTGGTTGTGCTCGGTGCCCTCAACGGATCGCGGCTTGAGCTTCTCAGCGCCCAGCGCATCCGCGATGTGGTGCCGGATCGCGCCAACGTGCCGATCGGAGCGTCCGCTGACGATCACGAAGAAGTCGGTGTACTGGATCAGCTCGTAGACACGGAGGACCTTGACGTCGGTGCCCTTTGCCTGGTGCACAAGCTCGACGATCTGCTCGGCGAGCTCCTGCGTCTCCAGCTCGGCCAGTGGCTCCGGAGCGGTCTCGGTATCGATGGCGGCTTCTTCTATCAAGCTTTGTCCTGGTTCATCAGGTGCGTATCTGCCCTTCGCCCATGACCACAAACTTTCGTGCGGTCAGCTCTTGCAGGCCCATGGGGCCATACGCGTGTAGGCGCGAGGTGCTTATACCGATCTCAGCGCCCAACCCAAGCTCGAAGCCATCATTAAAACGCGTTGATGCGTTCACGACCACGCAGCTTGAGGCTACTTGGCGGATGAAGCGCTGACTCGCCAGGTAATCGTTGGTGACGATTGCGTCGGTATGTCCCGAGCCATGTTTGTCGATGTGGTCCATTGCCTGATCGATATCGTCGACGATCCGAACGGCCAAGATCAACTCACCGTACTCTTCATCCCAGTCTTCGGCAGATGCTTCACTCGCGCTCGGCCAGAGCGCTCGCACCCGGGCGTCGCCGCGGAGCTCCACGCCGGCGCTCTCCAGGCGGGTGAAGAGCGTCGGGATCAGCGTTGGCGCGGCGTCTCGGTGGATGAGCAGGGTCTCGAGCGCGTTGCACACGCCTGGGCGTTGCACCTTGGCGTTGTAGGCGATGTCCGTCGCGGCGTCTGCGCTAGCATCGCCGTGCACGTAGATGTGGCACACGCCCTTGTAGTGCTGAATGACGGGCACGGTCGCGTTCTCAGACACGTAGCGGATCAGCGCCTCCCCGCCCCGCGGGATCACGAGATCGACCTCGGCATCTCGTCGAATCAGCTCCGCGATCACGGACCTGTCGCTCGTTGCAACCGCTTGAACCACGTCACGTGGGAGCCCGGCGTCAGCCAGCGCGTCGCGCATCAGCTCCACGAGTGCTGCATTTGAGTGAAACGCTTCCTTGCCGCCCTTTAGGATCGGCGCGTTGCCGCTCTTGATGCACAGCGCGCCGGCATCGATCGTCACGTTCGGACGCGACTCGTAGATGATGCAGATCACACCGAGAGGGATGCGCATGCGGCCGACCATGAGTCCGTTCGGACGCCGACGCATGTCGTCGATCGCGCCAACGGGGTCGGGCAGCGCGATGACCTGCTCGACCCCGAGCGCCATGTTGGCGATGCGTGCGTCAGTCAGCGCGAGGCGGTCGATCATCGCCGTGGACAAGCCGGAGGCCTCTGCTGCCGCAAGGTCGCGGGCGTTGACCTCTTTGAGGTGGTCGGCAGAGTCGCGAATTCTCTTCGCGAGACTGGCCAGCGCGGCGTTCTTGACGCCGGTTGAGGCATTGGCGACTTGCCGCGCCGCCGCACGCGCCGCGATCGCAAGACGTGCTGCCGTTGAGAGTTCGCTCATGCGCGCTTGCCTTGGAGTTGGCTACGCTCCCGGAGGGCTCGCAGCAGGAAGATGACGGAGACGAGGGGCACCAGCATGGCCAAGATCCAGATAGCGACCATCAGCCCGTGGTCCTTCGGCTTGTTGCCGTCGATAAAGACCCAGAGGTCCGACTTATCGATATCGAGCTTCGCTGAGTACGTGTTGACCGCTTTCCGCATCTCGGCTGGGGCATCGTCGCCGGCGACGAGACGCCCGACCCCGTTGAACTCGACCGCAAGATCGTAGGGAAACGCGCGTCGCTGCTGGAGCAGCTCAATGAAGCCAGGAACAATGTCCACGGTGCGGTGCCAGGGCTTTTCGGGTAGCTCTTTCGGCGTCAACACGACGATGTTGAAGAGCGGGCAAAAGAAGAACCGGTGTCGGGCGACGATCTCGCCCCCGTCGCCCTCGCGGATGTACTCGGGGCTCTCCATGGTGATGACGAGCCCGTCCAGCGCCGCGTACGTGTTGGACGTGCCGGGCAGGGTCCGCTCGCCGGCAAGCCACGCCTTGCGGAGGTCCACCGCGGCAACCGGCTCCGAGTCCTCGAGGAAGTACGAGAGCCGCGACCAGGTCGGGATCATCACAGCCGCCGCCACGGCGAAGAGGATCAGCGACATGACGAGCCGCAGCCGAATCCCGAAGCCAAGGATGCGGATCTCGGCCTCGGCGGCGCCGGGCTCGGCACCGTCAAGGTCACGGTCGTCCCAATCGTTGAAGAGCTGCTCAAGCTCCTCGCGCTTGCCGCTGCTGTCGCTGTCGTTGGCGCCCATGGTCCTCGTCGTCATGATGCGGTCGACGGATAAGCTCGCCAGAGCTTACAGTCGATCGCCTTTGCGGCGCGGGTATATCACGTGGATCAGCGAGCAGAAAGACAGGTTCTAGCCCGGCCTCCCCACAAGAATTCGACCGAGGACAAGGAGGTGCAGTGGTGACAGGCGCGCACAGAGCACAGCGGAGCGACGATGCGTCGCGCCCGCTTCGCGTTCGCTCTGTCATGACACGCCCGTCACGGCCGCCGATCCGCCGTCCGGAGCCGGATTCTTGTGAGAGAGGCGTCTGCACGCGGACCGAGCGTCGCGCCGTTCGCCAGAGCGACGCGCAAAGACCGTCACACAGCGCGGTGCCGCCCGTCACGGTCGGCCGCAGGCGATGGGCGGGTTGTCGCGCTCTGCGTCAGCGTCGACCGAGCTGCCGAGTCCTGCCGAAGCAGACGTGCCGATGAACCCTCCCAGCTCGCTCGACTTCGACGTCGTCTCCTGGCCCGAGCTCGAGGCTTTCGTCGGGCCCGGTGGTGCGCTGGAGTCGGCCATGCCCGGCTACGAGCGGCGGATCGGCCAAGAGCTCATGATGCGCGCTGTTGCCACCGCGATCGAGCGGCGGGAGACCCTGTTGGTTGAGGCAGGAACGGGGACTGGCAAGTCACTGGCCTACCTGCTGCCCGCAGTGCTCTCAGGCGAGCAGGTGATCGTCTCGACCGGCACCAAGACCCTCCAGGACCAGCTGGCCAAGCACCAGCTTCCCTTCGTGCGCGATGCGCTCCACATCGACTTTGAGTGGGCCGTTCTCAAGGGACGAACGAACTATCTATGCCTGCATCGACTCGAGCAGAGCTCGCGCGATCCTTCGATGGCGCTCGATCTCGCCGAGGACTTTGGGCGCGTGGTTCGCTGGTCTGAGCGCACCGACACCGGCGATCGCGCTGAGCTTGCCGATCTCAGCGACGCGTCCCCGGTCTGGCGCTCTGTGACCACGGACCGCGAGCAGTGCCTTGGCAAGCGCTGCGCGTTCTATGAAGACTGCTTCGTCATGCGCGCGCGCCGCCGTGCCGACGCCGCCGACATCATCGTCGTCAACCATCACCTGCTCTTCGCCGACCTGGTCTTGCGTGATGATGCTGGCTTCGGCTTGCTACCCGACGCCACCGTTGTGGTGCTCGATGAAGCCCATCACCTTGAGGATGTCGCAGCGAGCTCGTTTGGCGTCGCGATCTCTGACCAGCGCGTCACGCGACTGACCCGCGACGTCCGGCGCCTCTTCGCTCAGGCAGCCCTCTCACTTGGAGACGTCGGGCCGGCTACAGACCGCGTTGAGCAGCAGGGTAGGGCGCTCTTCGAGGCCCTCAGACCACTGCTTCCGAAGACGCGTCTGTCACATGCCGTCATCCCCGACGCCGTGCGCGCGAACGTGGCCCTCATCGATCTGTCGCTGGGGGTGCTTGCGACGACGCTGCTGGCGGTCTCGCGTACCGACGAGTCCATCGTGCGCCTGGCCGAGCGCTGCACCGCGCTGCGCCACGACGTCCTCGAGCTGCTCACTGCCGATGACGAACCGACTCCCGAGATCGAGCGCACCGAGGTCGCCGACGATCCAAGCGACGAAGCCGCGCTTGCCCTGCCTGTTGAGCCCGATGTCCCGTGGGTGCGCTGGGTCGAGGCCGGACCGCGTGCGCTCTTTGTCCGCGCCGCTCCGATCGATGTCGGACCGAGCCTCGACGACCGGCTCTTCCGCCGCTTTCGGACCGTTGTGCTCACCAGCGCGACCCTCTCGACGGACGACACGTTCGACCACATCCGCTCGCGCCTCGGTCTTCCCCGCCACGCCCTCGAGCTGTCGGTGGCGTCGCCCTTCAACTACCCGCGGCAAGCACTGCTCTACACGCCATCCGACATGCCAAGACCAAGCAGTCACGACGCGTACGATGCCTTGGCCGAGCGGATGGGCCAGCTGGTCGAGCTGACGGGAGGCCGCGCGTTGCTCCTGTTCACCTCGTTTCGGGCGCTCGACGCTGTTCACGAGCGCCTGGCGCATCGCTTACCATACCTGACCTTACGTCAGGGCGACGGGGCGCGGGACGCTCTGCTGGCGCGCTTTCGCGCCAATCCGACCTCCGTGCTCTTTGGAACGGGCACGTTTTGGGAGGGCGTCGACGTCGTCGGCGATGCCCTCAGCCTCGTCGCGATCGACAAGCTCCCGTTCGCACCACCGGGCGAGCCGCTCCACGACGCACGCATCGCGGCGCTTCGGCGCTCTGGCATCAACCCCTTCATGGGCTACCAGGTGCCTTCGGCGGTCATCACCCTCAAGCAGGGTGTCGGTCGCCTCATCCGCCATCGCGACGACCGTGGCATCATCGCGGTGCTGGACCCTCGGCTCATCCAGTCTCGCTACGGGCGTGCCTTTCTGACCGCGCTTCCCGCCGCACGGCGGACGCTGAGCTTTCAGCAGCTGAGCCACTGGTGGACCACGATGGGCGACGGCGAGGACGTCCCGCTTCAGTTTGACGAAGACGAGCTCCCGTTCTGAACGAGACATCCACGCGAACCCGGCTTCCAACGCAGAGCAGCTCCTCGGGACCGCGACCGCTACGGATTGCTGGCGACGGCGCTTGCGCGACCGGCGGCGGGGGTCGCATCGGCTGCTTGCGTCAGCGTCTCCATGTGCTCGCGAAGGATGTCGGCATCGGCAGGTCCTACGAAGTCATGAACGACCTTGCCGTCGCGATCGATGATCACCGTCATCGGGATCGATGAGACCTGGTACTTGCCAAAGATTCGGCCGGTGGTGTCGTGGACGATCGGGAAGCTGAGTGCGCGTTTCTTTGCGAACTGCGTGACCTTGGAGCGGCGCTCCTTGTTGACGGTGACCACGGCGTAACGGTCGCCGGCTTCGTTGAAGACCTCGGTCAGGTCGTCGATCTGCGCTTTGCATGGGCCGCAGTAGGTTGCCCAGAACGAGACGATCACGGGCTTACCCCGCAGCTTGCCAAGCTCGACGGTGGCGCCAGTCTTGAGCTCATCGGCTCGAAAAGCGGGCGCCTCGGAGCCAACAACGAGCGCGCCGCCGCCGCCCCGCTGCTGGTGACGCTGGAACCACTGCATACCGACCATCACTAAGCCGCCGACCGCTGCGATGATCGCGATTTCTTTCAACCAGTAGCGGAGCTTTGCGGACATAAGGTGGTCTTGGGTTGGAGTGCGTCGTCTCTACGCGCAGGGAATAACAGCGGTTACGCCTTCATTCGGCCAGTGTGTCGATAGGAGACCTATCTTACGTGTCGGGTTATAGCGGAATGCCGTCAAGGAACCCAAGCAACGTGGCACCGGTGGCGCGCTTGGCGCGTGAGCCGCACACGGCGGCGTCTGCTCTTGGGGCTCGGGCTGGACACATCAGTGACGCGCTCGCGACGTTTCAGCCACGAACCGCCCAAGTCTGGTAGAGACACCCGCAGGTGCCCAGCAATGAGAGACGCACGGTGATCCCCCACTTCCTGACAACGATTCTGTTCGGCTTCGTGCTCACGACGGCCGCCCGCGGCGAGGCGCCAAACCCGAAGGTCGACGCCGTTCGCTCCAGCGACCCAGCAGGAGAGCTCGCTAGCCGCGCCATCATCGAAGCCTGGGCTAGCAAGAAAGTTCTCGCCGGCGCGGAGGTTGGTGTTGCCGCGCGCTGCGTTGACGATGGTCGCTGGATCGCGAGTCAGGGGGCGCTCACAGGCATGAACCCCGCGAGCGGGACAAAAGTGCTGACGACGATGGCGGCGCTTCAGCGCTTCCCGGTCGACCACGTCCTTGTCACCGAGGTGCGCGGCGACATCGGGACCGGCGGCGTCGTCAGCGGCGACGTGGTGCTCATTGGCGCGGGCGACCCCCAGCTGATGCCGAAGCACCTCAAGGTGATCGCTGCCCAGATGAAGGACGCCGGCGTCACGCGCATCATGGGAGACATGGTCGTTGATGGTCGGCTCTTTGACGCCACCCTGCTGCCACCGGCGTTCGACCAGAAGACCACCGATGCTGCCTACCGACCCAGCATCGGGGCGGCCGGCACGAACTACGGCGCCGTCGTGATCGGCGTGCGTCCCGGAGGGAAGCGCGGACAGCGCGCGAAGGTCCAAGTCAGCCCGGCCAACCGGTATGTCGACGTTCAGGTCGGCGCCAAGACCGTGAAGGGCTCACGAAACCACGCGATCACCGTCCAGTCTCAGCCTCGCGTCGACGGCGGAACCCGCGTTCATGTCGGCGGGTCCATTGGCGTGCGCGCGAAGGCTCTGAGCGTGCGCAAGCGAGTCACCAGTCCAGATCTCCTCGCGGGTTCGGTCCTCGCGGCATTCCTGCGCGATATAGGCATCACCACGGAGGGCCGCGTGCGCGCCGCCAACAGCGACGTCGAGAGCGCCGACGAGCTGGCGGGGCGCGCTGTCTTGGCCTCCCACGCGAGCCGTCCGATGCTTGACCTGCTCCGAGACCTCAACACGTGGTCCAACAACAGCATGGCTGAGACGGTGTTCAAGCTCTTGGGTGAGCGTCCCGGTGCTCCGGCGAGCTGGCAGGCGGCGCAGGCTTACGTGTCGGAGACGCTGCTCGCGCTCGGGCTCAAGGACGCCGAGTTTCGCGTGCGCAACGGCTCGGGGCTCTACGATGCCACCAAGATCAGCGCCGCTGGCTTCGTCACGGCGCTCATCACCATGGGACGCGACGCAGCTCGCGCAGGCCCACTTCGCGACTCGCTGGCCGTGGCTGCCAAGACCGGCACGCTCAAGCACCGGTTCAAGGAGACCCCGCTTGCGGGCAAGCTCGTTGGCAAGACCGGCACCCTAGACACGGTCGCTAGCTTGGTGGGGTTTGCGCCTACAAAGAGCGGCTGTGAGATGGCGTTTGCAGTCTTCGTCAACGGCGCGCGCAAGAAGGACACGCGAGCCTTGCGAAGAGCGATCGACGCGCTCATTGTCCAGCTGGCGGCGCTGGAATAACCCCAGCGCTCGTCTGGGTCGGTCCTGCTGGGGCGGCGCCAGTGGGCCAACGACAACGCGACGGGACGGTGCATGAGAAAGCTGGGCGGACAGCGACGAGACAGCAAGGCGACGTCACCGGCAGGCCCGCGCGTGCGAGCGGTTGTTGGCACGGCTGGGCATGTTGACCACGGCAAGACAACGCTGACGCGACACCTCACAGGCATCGACACGGACCGCCTAGGCGAAGAGAAGGCCCGCGGCATCTCGATCGAGCTTGGATTCGCCTGGCTCGACCTGCCAGAGGACGGAGGGCGCGTTGCGCTTGTTGACGTCCCAGGTCACGAGCGCTTCGTGCGCCAGATGATCGCCGGTGCCGCCGGCATCGATCTCGTCGCGCTTGTCATTGCCGCCGACGAGGGCGTCATGCCTCAGACCCGCGAGCACCTCGACATCTGCGAGCTGCTCGGCGTGAAGGCCGGCATGATCGTCGTCAGCAAGTGTGACCTCGTCGATGATGAGTGGCTCGAGCTAGTGGTCGAGGACCTTGCCGAGACCGTGAAAGGCACCTTCCTCGAGGGGGCGCCGATCGTGCGCTACTCCGCCGGTGATGAGGATGCCAAAGGTCGGGTCGTGGACCAGCTTGCTCAGCTACTCGACACCGAGGCTGAGGCGATCGCAGCTGCTGATGGGCGCCCGTTCAAGCTCTCGGTGGACCGTGCGTTTACGATCAAGGGCTTTGGTACCGTCGTGACCGGCACGTCCATGTCCGGCGCGGTGTCGGTCGGAGAGCCGGTCGAGGTCCTGCCATCGGGGCTGTCGGCGAAGGTCCGCGGCATCGAGACACACGGCAACGCGACGGAGTCGGTAGGCGCGGGCGAGCGCGTCGCGCTTAACCTGACGGGCATCGAGCACACCGCCATCCGGCGGGGCGACGTGGTCTCGACCAACAAGGCGCTTGTTGCCACGTCGATGATCGACGTCACGTTTCGGGCTCTCGCCCACCTCGACAAGCCAGTTGCCGACCGGACCAAGGGACTGCTGCACATCGGCACATCGCAGGTTGAAGCAACGCTCGGGCTCATTGGGCGCGAGGTCGTAGCGCCCGGCGAGTCCGTGCCAGCGCAGCTCCGGCTGGCGCACCCCGTGGCGTTCTTGCCGGGTGAGCCCTTTGTGCTGCGCGGCTTCGCCGTGCTTGCCGGCTACGGCAAGACGCTTGGTGGTGGTCGCGCGTGGGTCGCGCAGGAGCGGCGCCATCGGCGTGGTGACGCAGACGCTGCAACCATGATCGAGACCATTGCCAGCGGCGATGTCGCACGCGCCTGCCTTGCGTGGATCACCTTCGCCGGTGAAGCCGGTCGCGACGCCGTCAGGCTCGAGCTGGAGCTGCCCTTTCCGCCGGCATCGATCCGCGACGCGATCGCCAAGCTGACGACCGCGGGTGATGCGCTTCGGGCCGGCTCCCGAGTTGCCAGCGTTGCTGCGCTGCGCTTTGTTGAGCGCGACGCCATCGCCCAGCTCACGGCGTTCCACACAGAGCGGCCAGCCGCCCGTGGGCCAACGATCGAGGAGCTCCGCACGCGCAGCCGCGCAAGCCTGCCAGCGGAGACATTTGCCGCGCTCGTCAACCACTGGCAGCGCACGGGTCTTGTCGCTGTCGATCGGGATCGGATCGCAAAAGCTGGCTTCGAAGCCCACAGGACATCGGCACAAGAGCGGACAATGGCAGCGACGCTTGCGGCTCTCGAAGCGGGCGGCTTGAGTCCGCCGCGTGTGGTCGATCTGCCGGAGCACCTGTCGCTGAGCGCCGATGACGTGGACGAGGCCCTCGGCTTTCTCCTCGACGACGGTCAAGCGCTCAAGGTGAGCCGAGAGCTTGTCTTCGCTCGGAGTCACATCGTCGAGCTCCATCGGCAGCTCGTGGCCCGCATTTCTGAGGACGGTCCGATCGACACGGCAACGTTCAAAGAGCTCACCGGGGTCAGCCGAAAGTGGACGATCCCACTCGGAGAGTATTTCGACCGTCAGAAAATTACGGTGCGAGTTGGCGAGCGTCGCCAGCTGCGTGCCGATGCGCCAAGGCCCTGAACCCACGTGGCTCACGGGTGGAAGCCACCCTCAAGACTCCGCTCCAGCAGCCCTGCACGCCGCCGAGGTGCAGTTGACACAGCTGGGACGGCGACTATGATAACGGCCCGGTGTACTAGCCGGGTAGTTTCCTTGAGGAATCAGTAGGTTAGATTGGCGATTCGGGAATTCAATCGTTTCCAGTTGGAAGCGAGCAAGCTCGGGCGAAACGTGTTTTTCCAGGCGACCGTCTGGGAAAAGCGCGAACGAAACAAGTCACGCCTGTACGCCGAAACCGAGTGCTCGGACCCGCTGCAGTACCGAATCCAGTTCGTGATCAAGGACGCTCCCGACCTCGACGGCGTCATCGAGCGCTTTGCCAAGCAGCTCATCCACCGCGGATTTATGCCCACGAAGTTTCGCGTCAAGAGCGGCGACGGACGATGGGAAGCGTGGAAGGCAGTTCCGGAGTACTAGTCCCAAAACAAGCGCTCTTTCCGGCTGCGGCTTTGGCGATGCCCTCGCCAGCGACGTCCGTGCGTTCGCTTCGCTCACCTGAACTCGACGATGCACGCATCGCCTTCGTCCAGCGGACGCCGCTGGCAAGCACATC
>CALHXW010000011.1 GCA_938040325.1 uncultured bacterium
ATGGCGGCGACCATGTTCGACAGGGCACCGGGGGCGGTGAACGGGCGTGGGGGCACGACGCGCTCGACGGCCTTGGCGATGGCGGCGGCGTCGTCTTCAGAGAGCTCTTGGCCGAGCTGTCCGCTGGCCATCATCTGGGCGACGGTGCGCGCGCTTCCGATGGTCCGGTACTCCATCGCGGTCACGCCCATGAAGACGCCGGTGCGGCGGGGCAGATCACCGGTTGCGTAGCCGGCGTCGTCGATGGCGTTGAGCGCGCACTCGAGCGAGAGCCGCTGCTGAGGATCCATCACCTCGACGCGGCGCGGCGGGACCTGGAGCGCCACAGCCGGGAAGCTCTGGATGTCGTCGATGAAGGCGCCGACGGGGCAGTAGGACTTGTCGCGAGCACGCGCGTTGGTGTCGAAGAACGCGGCGTGGTCCCAGCGGTCGGCGGGGGGCTCGGTGAACGTGTCGCGGCCTTCGAGGCTGACCTGCCAGAACGCGTGCAGGTCGTCAGCGCCGGCGAAGCGGCAGCCCATTCCGACAATGGCGATGGGTTCGCTGGTGGTGTCTGCGTTGCTCGATTTCGACATGACGTCTCCTGCGCGCGCGTTCGCTGATGTCTGGGGTGCCCGGTTGGTGTTGCCCTGCGAGTGCGGCGACGAACCGGTCGAGTCGCGTGGCCCCGTGGGGCTTGGCGACTCCCTCTTCGCGTCCAGGGTCCCGCGACCCGAACGTTTGCTCGGAGCAGGGGCCTGAATGCGACAAAGGCGCGGAGCTCATCGCCCGCGCCTCTGCCTCGAACCTGTGTAGAGCCAGCAGCTAGCCGACTAGCTAGCTCGACGAGCCTCAGCGAGTGAGGCCGGCCAATCGCCTAGTCGTTGCTCTTGATGAGCGCGACCAGGTCGCCGACCTTGTTGATCTGCGCGAGGTCTTCGTCGGCGAACTGGGTGTCGCACTCTTCCTCGATGATGCCGACCATCTCCATGATGTTGATGGAGTCGACGTTCATGTCGCGGAACTTGGTCTCCTGGCGAAGCTCTTTGGTCTCGGTCTTCCAACCGGGAGCAACCTCGTCGAGGGCCTTCTCAAGCAGGGTAATGATTTCGGTGTCAGTCATCGGTGTTCTCCGATTGTGAGAGATGTGTAAGTTGGGGGAGTCGAAGAGGCCCACAATGCCTAGTCCTTCGCGGCAGGCAGGGCAGCTCGTCGTGCTCAGTCGATGCGTCGGAGGGAGTACTGCGCCAGCGACTGGTAGTGCTCCTGGAAGCCCAGCACGCAGGTACGCAGGTAGCGGTCGTAGTCGTCAAAGACCTGGTCGCCCCACGTGGCGCGGATGTGGTCCTCGTGCGAGCGCATACGCCGCAGCCACTCAGCACACGTCTTCTCGTAGTGCTCGCGGCGGGTCTGGACTTCCATGATCTCCCAGTAGGGGTTCACGGCCTTGACGATGTCCTCAAGACGCAGCGAGAGCCCGCCGGGGAAGATCGCGTAGGTGAGCCAGTTGATGTCGACCAGGTGCTGCTTGATGCGCGGCACGCGGTTGCGCAGGATGGTCTGCAGGCCGAAGTAGGCGCCGGGGTTGGTCCACTCGTGAGCCTTCTTGAAGTAGTCGCGGTAAGCCTTGATGTGCTTGCCTTCGCGGACCTCTTCGGGCGTCGAGATGTGCTCCATCATGCAGATGCTGATGACCGCATCGAACTTCTTGGTGGGCTTGAAGTCGCGGTAGTCGGTCACCAGGAACTCAGCGCCCGGGATGTCGCGCGAGACGCACTCGGCGTGCTGGCTGCGCGAGAGCGTGATGCCGACGGCGTCTTTAACGCCCTTGACGTTGCACTGGTACTCGAGGTCGGCGCCCCAGCCACAGCCGATGTCGAGCACGCGGCTGTCGGGTGTGATGTGGGCGGCGTCGTGGAGCCACTCAAGCTTCTTGTTCTGCGCCTCTTCGAGGTTGTCTGTATCGATGTACAGAGCGCAGGTGTAGTTCATCTTCTCGTCGAGCCACAGACGAAAGAAATCGTTTGAGACGTCGTAGGAAACTTCGACTTCCTCTTGGTTGGACACGGCGTCGTTCCTTTTTCATGGAGACCAAGTGCATGCGGGCAGCCCCCGCGGAGCACGCCGACTATCGCATGAGATCGAGGTGGTCAACGAACGGACCACGCGGGGTTCGATTTGTGTTCATGCGGGTTTGCCGAACGGGCGCTCGGTCTCAGCGCTAGGCTCAGAAACCAAGCGGGTCGGCGGGTCGAGACGGCTTAGTGAGACGTAGCCAAAGCCCCGATCTGCCGAACGCGCGCTCGGTGAATCCACCAGCCGCGAAGGCGATTTCCGTGCACAGCGAACGTGATCACGCGGTTGGCGTTCTCTATGGAAACGCGCGGCGGGACGGGGTGGTGACGGGCACGCGCGTCCGTGCCTATACTTCTCCGCGTGGATGATGAGGCCCAGACAGACGAGCCAACAAGGGCGAAGGCAGCGCGACGCGCGCGGGCGGCAGCACGTGCTGCGATGCCCGGCCGCTTGTCGAGCATGGCGGATGCTGATGACGCCGTGCTTGTGGGGGGGGACCCGGCCGAGCGCATCGGGATGGTCATGGAGCTGACGCTTCAAGCATGGGCGATGTCGGGGCGCCCGCTGCCGACCTACACCCGCGAGAACATGCCTGGGCGGCTCATTCGTGGGTCGTCGAGTTGAAGCCCCAGCTCTTCGAGGACACGCGGGATCTTGTCGATGAGCTGAAGGATGCCAGTGCCGAGTTCATCGTCGTGGGTGCCCACGCGATGGCCGCTCATGGGGTGTTGCGTGCGACGGGCGACTTCGACATCTGGGTCCGACCGACGCTGAAGAATGCTGAGCGCGTCGTTCGCGCTCTTGTCGCTTTCGGCGCGCCACTGAGTGCGCATGGGGTGACGGCAGCGGACTTGTCAAAGCCGGATGTCGTCTATCAGATGGGCCTACCTCCGCGGCGTATCGACGTGCTCACAAGCATCGACGGCGTGAGCTTCGAAGAAGCCTGGCAGGGCCGGGTTCGGTTCGAGGTGGATGGGGTGATGCTCTTTGTGCTCGGACGCGCGGAGCTGCTGCGCAATAAGCTAGCGACCGGCCGCGCGAAGGATCGCCTGGACGCTAGGTTGCTGACGGCCGATGACTAGA
>CALHXW010000012.1 GCA_938040325.1 uncultured bacterium
GGTATGCGCCTTGGCTTCAGCGATGAGGGCAATGCCAACCCGGTGACCGATACCCGCAAGGCCTACGACGTGGTGTCCGAGGCCTTTGGGCCCGGTTTCAACGCTCCGTTCATTCTGACGACCGAGCTGCCGAATCCCGAAGCCATGCAGGATCTTGGCCCCCTGGTCGAAGCGTTGGCGGCCACCCCAATCAGCCGTTGTCGGCATGCCGCGATTGCGCCACCCTGCCGCTCGTGCAGGACGACCAATCAGCGCCACGCGTGTTCCACTCGGCCGAAGACAGCTACGAGGTCCTCGAAACAGTGGGCCGCGGCGGCATGGGCACGGCCTACAAGGTACGTGCCCGCTCGACCGACGAGATCTGGCTGCTCAAGGAGCTCGACGTCGGCGGTGCGGACGACTGGAAGTCGTTTGAGCTCTTCGAGCGCGAGGCGCGCGTCCTCTCGGAGCTATCGCACCCGGCGATCCCGACGATGGTGGACCACTTCGAGAGCGACGGCGGACTCTGCACGGTCGAGACGTTCATGCCCGGCAGGACCGCCGCAGACATGATCCAAACGGGTGGCGGCACCGACGAAGATCGCTACACCCGCTGGCTGATCCAGTGTCTGGAGGTCCTCGACTACCTCCACACGCGCATGCCGCCGGTGATTCACCGCGACCTCACGCCCAAAAACCTCCTGATCGACGGCGATGTGGTCTCGGTCGTCGACTTCGGCGCGGTCAAGGCATCGCTGGGCAGCGACTCGACGTCGGTCGGCACCCACGGCTTCATGGCGCCGGAGCAAGCGCTAGGGCAAGCGACCCCGCAGAGTGATATCTACGGCCTCGGCGTCACGTTCATCTGTCTCGCTGCCCGGCTCGGCCCCGGCGCCTTACCTCTCGACGGCGAGACGGGCCGGGTCGATCTCGCCAAGCTACCGCTGTCGCAGCGGCTCGCGCGGGTGCTTGAGCACATGACGCGCCCCGGACTCGCGGAGCGCTCGTCGAGCGCGAAAGCCGTGCTAGCCCTGTTGCGGGAGAAACCGAAGCCTGAGCCAAAGCCAGCGGCAAAGCCAAAGCCAGCGGCAAAGCCAAAGCCAGCGGCAAAGCCAAAGCCAGCGGCAAAGCCAAAGCCAGCGGCAAAGCCAAAGCAGGCGGAAGCCAAGCCACGCCCGCCGAGGAAGCGCCCTGCGACCAAGCCAAAGCCCAGGCCCAAGCGACGCAGGAGCCGCTCGCGGACGAAGCGTCGGATGCCGTGGTGGTTGCTGACGGCGCTCGTGCTCGGGTTGGCGTTCGGCGGTACGTGGCTGTGGGCGCAGCGCGCCGACCCGACCGAAGTCCGGCGCCTCGGTGGCTGGTTCAGTGGCCACGGCGACCCCGCAAATGGCTTCGTCGGCACACTCACCGGCAACTACGAGATCTTTGGGTCAACGCGCATCCAACAGCTGGTGTGGAACCCGTCGGGCGAGCGCATCGCATCGGCCGCGGACGACGACGCTTACATCTGGTCGGCGCTCGACGGCCGCTCGCTACAGTCGGTGCACGTCGACGACGCGATCGACTGGCTTGACTACGATGACCAGGGGCGCCTCCATGCCGTTGCCGAGAGCGGCCAGTACCACGTGGACGGCGCAGGGGTCCGTGAGTTCGATCTCGATGGTCGGGTCGTGGGCGGCTTTGGTGGCTCGATGCCCCGCGTGCTAGTCGCGACCACAGGCAACACCACGATCCGACAGCTGGCCCACGACGCGTCCGACAACAGCGGCATGGGTCACGCCGTGCTCGACGTTGGCGCGACACCCAGCCTGCTGGCGACGCAGCTCAGCACCAACCGCGTTGCCGTCGTCGCTGGGCCCAAGCAGTCGCTCACCATCGTGGACGCGACCACCGGCGACCACCTCGCCAACCACACGAGCTTCTCAAGCGCTCCTATCGCGCTCACCTTTGCGCCGGACGTCCTCCGCGCCGCGGTCGCCACGAGCGGCGCCATCTTCCTGCTCGACGACCTGCGACGCCCGAAGCAGCTCGCCATGCTGACCGACGGGCTGGTCAACCGCGGCCCCAGGACCCTGGCGTTTGCACCTGGTGGCGAGCTGCTTGTGGTCGCGGTCGAGGACTCCGTGCGCGTCCTCTCGACGGTCGATGGCAGCGAGCGTGCGCGGTTTGCCCACGAGGACCGGGTTAGCGCGGTGGCTGTCGACCCAACCGGGAACTGGCTTGCCAGCGCAGGCCGCGACCAGCTCGTCCGCGTCTGGCAGATGCCGCGTTGACTCGGCGGGCCCGTGGCAGACAACTTTGACAGCAGCGCGGCTTCGCGCGACCGTCCGCTCCGCATGTTCGACAAGATCCAACGAGCGTTTCATCGTCCAGGGACCGATCTCTATCGGTGGGTGAGCACCAGCATCTGGATGCTGATCGTTGTCTCGGTCATCCTGCTCTTCGTGGAGCCGCCGGACGGCTTCGCGGCCAACGGCGACTGGCTGCTCGCTGCGATCGACGACGGCATCCTCATCATCTTCGTCATCGAGCTACTGCTCCGGGTCGTCACGTACGAACCCCAGGCCAACGGCTTCTTCAAGCTCAACATCACCCAGACCATCAACCTGCACGTGATCGAGCGGCTTCGGTACCTGTTCCAGCCCCTCAACCTCATCGACCTGATCACGGTCTTAGCGCTCGTGCCGGAGCTGCGCGCACTCCGGGCATTCCGGCTGCTCCGCTTGCTGCGCGCGGCGCCGCTGCTCCAACACTCTCAAGCGTTTGAGCGCATTGGGCAGGGCTTTGCCGAGAGTCGCCTGCTCTTTTACTTCACGTTCGCGTTCTTGGGCTTCGAGGTCCTGCTTGGGGCCGTGTCGATCTACCTCGCTGAGTACGGCGCCGTCGGGTCGAGCGTCACCGACCTCGGCGACGGCATGTGGTGGTCGCTCGTGACCATCACGACCGTTGGCTACGGCGACATTGCACCGGTCACACCCGGCGGCAAGCTCATCGGCGGCGCACTGATGATCGGCGGCATGTTTACGCTGGCGCTCTTCGCCGGCATTGTCGGGCGCACGTTTGTCAGTGTGCTCGTGTCCCTTCGAGAGGACCAATACCGAATGGAATATCACATCAATCACGTCGTCGTCTGCGGGCTCACAGAGGGGACGTTCGGACTCTTGGACCTATGCGAGGCGAAGTTTTCCGCCAACACGAGCGTGGTGATTATGAGCGAGTTCGAGCGCCATCACTTGGTGCCGCCTCGCTTCAACTGGGTCTATGGCGACCCGACCAAGGAAGTGGAGCTCGACAAGGTCAAGCTCCACCGAGCATCCGCTGCCCTGGTCGTCGCGAACCGGACCATGTCGCCCGCCCAAGCCGACGCCATCACGATCATGACGGTGTTTACACTACGCCGTTATCTGCAGCAGCACGAGACCAAGCTCGAGCGCCAGCGGCCGCTCTACATCGTCGCCGAGGTCCTCGAAGAAGAGAACATCGGTCACCTCCAGGTGGCGGGCGCAGACGAGGTCATCCCGTCGACACGGATGGGCTTTTCGATGCTTGCAGGTGCCGTCTCTCACCACGGCAGCGCCGACGCACTCGCCGAGGTCGTCATGACCGGGTCGATCAATCTCTACACAGGGCCGGCCCCCATCATGGCCGCGACCCCGTTTGTTGACGTATCACGGAAGCTCAAGACCGAGATGGACGCGCTCGTCATCGGCGTTCGCGACCCCGAGACTCATAAAGAGACCCTCAACCCGAAAGACAGCTACGTCGTGGCTCCGGGCACCGAGCTTGTGTACATGGCGACGTCCGCGGTGCTCGACAAATGAGTGGCAACACGTCCAAGCCGAAGGACTGGCACCTCGACACCCTCGCTGTTCACTCTGGCCGCGCTGACGGCGTCGAAGGCGCCGTCACGTTTCCGATCTTTCAGTCCACGACCTACCTCGACAACGGCAGCACGACCTACAGCGGCGTGCGCTACACAAGGCTCAACAACTCCCCCACCCACGAGCAGCTGCACGCAAAGCTCGCGGCGCTATGCAGCACAGAGGCCGCGCTCTCGACAGGTTCGGGCATGGCGGCCATCGCTTCGGCACTCTTTGGCACCCTCAAGGCCGGCGACCACATCATCGCTCAGGACACGCTCTACGGAGGAACGCACACCCTCTTCACCCACGACCTCGCACGGTTTGGCGTCGAGGTCAGCTGGGTGGACGCGACGTCTCCAGCCACCTGGCATGAGGCGCTGCGACCGACCACGCGAGCGTTCTATGTCGAGGCCATCAGCAACCCCTTATGCACCATCGCCGACCTCGACGCGGTGGTCGCGTTCGCCCGCAAACACAGCCTGCGAAGCTTCATCGACGCGACGTTCGCAAGCCCCGTCAACGTGCGACCCGCGACCCTTGGCTTCGACATCGTGCTGCACTCAGCGACCAAGTACATGGGCGGCCACTCCGACGTGTGCGCCGGCGTCATCGCGGCGAGCGCCGAGCACCTCGCACCGATCGCGAAGACAGCCACACACCTCGGCGGGACACTCGACCCCCACGCCTGCTTCTTGTTGGAACGCGGTCTCAAGACCCTGGGCCTGCGCGTGCGCCGCCAAAACGCCAATGCCCTCGCGGTCGCAAGCGCGCTGCAGGGTGCTGCTGGCGTCGCCGCCGTTCACTACGCCGGACTCCAGGAGAGCCCAAGCCACAAGCACTTCGATGGCTTCGGCGGCGTGCTGTCGGTGGAGCTGGACGGCGGTGCGGACGCTGCCGCTGGGCTCTTCAAGCGCCTCACCATTGCCCACCACGCGCCGAGCCTCGGGGGCGTGGAGACCCTCGTGACCCGACCGGCCGCGACCTCACACGTCGGCATGACCCCCGCCGAGCGTGCCGCTATCGGCATCGGCGACGGTCTCGTCCGAGTGGCGTGCGGGATTGAAGACACGACCGACCTGGTCGACGACTTTCGGGCCGCCATCACAGCGGGTTGAGCGCGCGTGCGATAGTGTCCTAGAGCGACGGCCAGGTGTCGCCGCAAGCCGTTGATGTTGTGACACAAACACCTCCTAGGTGGCGCTATGTGTGCCGCAACTCACCCTTCGCCGATGCTCTCCATCACGCGCTGGAGGATCGACTGCGGCTCGGCGTCATAGTCGAGCTGGAGCGGTGGGCCGTAGCTTACCGCCAGCTTTGAGCCGAGGTGGGTCGGCCTCAGGCCGGTCTTGTCGAAGGCTTCGCGAAGACCTGCTAGGCGCACAGGCACGACCAGCGGGCGGAATCGCTTGATGATGTGTGCGACGCCAAGGCGCCCTCGAGCGCCCGGCTTCGTCGTCCCTTGTGGGTAGGTCAAGACCCAGCCATCGCTCAGCCCGACACCGATGTTGTCGATGTCTTTGGGATCGACCTTGCGCTGAACGAGCCCGCTCTTGTCTTTCCAGGTACGCTTGACGTTGATCGTGCCGTTGTAGGCCATCAGGCGGGGCAACCAGCCGCTCTCCTTCATGGTCTCCAAGGCGGCCACCACGTAGAGGTTCGTGCGTGGTGCAACGAGGTACGGCCTACCGAGGTAGGCAACCGTGTGGAGGACAGCGATCGAGTCCATGTAGTGCGTGTGGTGGTTGGACACCATCAGCACGCCGCTGCGTGGGAGCTGTCGAAGATGCTCGACGCCGTCGACACGCAGCCGGTTGAGCAGCCTCAGCTGCAGGACTGTCAATGCCCCGCCGAGGTTGGTCATAGCGGCCCGGATGGGGCGGAGATGATTGAAGGCGTCTCTGAACACGGCGGCACCATAGTCGAGGTCCGGCCGGCGCGATAGGCCCGAGAGGTCATTGCGAGACCGTCCGGCGGGTCGCATGTCTCCCGCGCGGCGCCTGCACAACCGAACGGCGCGTCTCAGGACGGCGCGTCGGCTGCAACCCAGAGGCCCAAGGCGACGCCGAGCGCCAAGGCAGCGACCCAAGCCACGGCCGCGATCAAGATCGTGCGAGTCTGGCCATCCGCGAGCCTGTCGAACGCCCGCGCGGCTTCTTAGTGCAGCTGGTCGTCGGGGATCTGGCCGAACGCCACGTTGGCGAGCGCGGTGATGACATGCTCGAGGCGCGCAGAGACGTTCGCCTCCGCCACCAGTCGACGTCGGAGATCCACGTCTTCGACCACCAGAGCGGCCGTCATGTCTGCCAGTCGCCCCGGCTCAGGCCGCTGCTCAAGCAGAGCCGTCACGTGGCGACCAACGCCTGCGACGACACCTACAATCTTCGGCAACAGCGAGTAGATCTGCCGTGCAAGCTCCTCATCGCCCGACTCATCCACGTCGTAGACAACCTCGGCGGCAACTTTACGAAAGGGCGCATCCGCCGGCAGCTCTTCGATGACGCGGATCCTCGCGAGACCGTAGAGCGCAATGTTCCAGCGACCGTCGTCGAGGCGCTTGTCAGCAACGATCTTGCCCAACCCCATCTCGAGGTGAATCGGCGGTCGGCCGTCGTAGTTGTCTTCGTAGCCGGACTTGAGCGTCGCCAGTCCCATCAGCCGGTTGCCTGCGACGCAGTGCTCCGCAAGCGCGCGATAGCGCTCTTCGAAGAGGTGCAGCGGCAACACAACGCCTGGAAAGAGCACGGAGTTCGGCAGCGGAAAGATCGGCAGCTCGGCGAGCAGCTCGGCGTCAGACGCGGGTTGGTGGTCCTCACTCACGTCTTCACCATACCTGATCTCGCGGCGTCGCGGGAGGGACGTCGGCGCACGACGCGGATTGAGCCACCAGGGTGGAATAACGCGGGGCAGCGGCCGGTCTCCCGTTTGCTCGTTCTTCCTCATTGCTGGAGCGCCCATGAACCGTCTCGGCCTAACGCTTGTTACCGTCAGCTTGCTATCCGTCGCGCCGTCCGCCGTGGTCGCGGCGCCACCGCAGTCGATCGGCAGCTTCAATGGCGGTCGACTCGAAGGCGGCCAGCGGTTCGCCGATGAGGGCGCTGACCACTACCTTGTCTACCCTGCAGCCTGCTACCGCGAGGCCTACCTTCGCGGCTACTACCCGAGTCTTGAGCGAGCCGACAACAACGTGGCGCACCCGGCCGTTCGTCAAGCAGTGCTCGACGCCTTGGCCGAGGCGCGGGCGCGTCACCCTGAGATGCCGAAGATCCCGCTGGGCGAGTCCAGCAACGCCGCCGGCGGCGAGATCTTCCGCCACATCAGCCACCAAAACGGTCTCGACGTGGACATCTACTTTCCATGGGCGGCCGGGCGGACGATGTGCACGCTTGAGCCGCCGTCCGCAGAGCTCAAGACCGACGCGGGCTGGACAGTGCCGGCGACCTTCGATCGTCGCTGGAGCTGGGCCATCGCCGAGCGATTTGCCGCCCGCGCCGATGTGAAGATCATTCTCATCGGGACGCTTGTTCGCAAAGCGCTCCACACGTGGGCCAAAGCCAACGGCGTACCCGCGCGCACGATTCGCAAGACCATGCGCAAGCTCCACCCTGTCTTTTGCCGGGCGCCGAAAGGCGTCGATATGGGTACCTATCGCAACAACCGCTGCCCTCATGATGACCACTTCCACGTGCGGTTTCGATGTCCGAAGGGCAGCAAGAAGTGCAGCAACCGGCGGGCTCGATAGGGTTGTTGGGGCGTGAAGGCGTGGGCGTGAAGGCGTGATGGCGTGATGGCGTGAGTGAGGGGTGAAGGCGTGAAGGCGTGACGCGTGGGCGTGACGGCGTGAGGCGTGACGCGTGACGCGTGAAGGCGTGACGCGTGAGGCGTGACGGCGTGACGCGTGAGGCGTGGGCGCGGGCTCAGGCGTGGGTGTCGGCGCGGGCGTGGGCTCGGGCGTGGGCGTGGGCGTCGGCGTGGGCGTGGGCGTCGGCGTGGGCGTGGGCGTGAGGCGTGGGCTCGGGCTCAGGCGTGAGGCGCGGGCTCTGCGCTAAGGCGCAATCCCTGTGAGGTTTGCGTCAATCCCCATGAACGTCAGGCCGATGGAGGCTGCGTCCTTTGTTCCGTCACCCGTTGTGTCAATGTCGTTGCTGACGAGAGTGTTGAGCAGCGTCACGACCTGCGCCTTCGGGATTGGTAGTGCGTCGTCGGGCAGCCCCTCGAGAGCCTCGATCAGCTGTTCCTTCGGGACCGCTCCGCCCAAGATGCCGTCGATGGCCGTCAGACCGTTGGCGCCTGTCACCACCGTCGCTTCGACGCGCAGGTTGAAGAGCGTGATGTCGAGGGTCGCATCGGCGGAAAACGGCACGCTGAAGGGCAGGATCGTTCCTGGACCGCCGCCTACTAGCTGATCGCCCGTGAGGGTCGCGGGGATCGACACAAGCGGCTCGCACGTGGCCGGGTCAAAGAGGCCGGTGTCGGCCAGGTAGTCACAGGTCTGCGTCTGGAAGTCGCAGCCGCTGTTGGCCGGGTCGAGCTCGCCTTGAAAGAGCGTGATGTTGACCGGCCCGGGCGTTGTCGAGTCCACCGTCATGATCAGCAGCACGCTCCCGGTTGCCACCGCGTCCGCGAACGGGTCGTTGGCAAAGGGCGCGATGATACCGAGCGTGTTGTCGACGCCGTCGCCGCACTGGTTCGGCGGCGCACACGTCGCACCGTCTTGATCGACGTCGACACCGTCGCCAGCAAACCCTGTCGTGCCAATGGCCACCGCGTTGAGCTTGACCGCATCCGGGTCCAGCGTCGGCGTGCAGGTGCAGCCCGACATGTCACCGGCGCAGACACCTGCTGAGCAGACGTCGCCGGTTGAGCATGCCATCCCGTCATCGCAGGCAGCCCCGCTGATGGGCGACTGCACGCAGCCCGCCGTTGTGCTGCAGCTGTCGTCGGTGCACGGGTTACCGTCGTCGCAGTCGTCGAGCTGCCCAGCACACACGCCGGCCGCGCAGACGTCTCCATCGGTGCACGGGTCACCGTCATCGCAGGCGCTGGTGTTCTGCTCGTATGCGCAACCGCCCGTCGCCGGGTCACAGAGGTCGTCGGTGCACGGGTCGTTATCATCACAGACCGACGTCAGGCCTTGGCAGCAAGGACTCTGGGTCGGGAGATGGGCGCAGCCTAGGAGTGGCTCGCAGAAGTCGAAGGTACAGATGTTGCCGTCGTCGCAGTCGTCGACCGCTCCCGACGTGCAGGCACCGGCATCACAGACGTCGCCGACCGTGCAGGCGTCGCCGTCATCGCAGGCCGACGTCACGGGCTCGTTGATGCAGCCGCCGAGCGGATCGCAGCTGTCGTCGGTGCACTCGCTGCCATCATCGCAGTCGACCAGCGCACCGGTGCAAACGCCAGCGACGCAGACGTTGTCCTCCGTGCAGACGGTTCCGTCATCGCAGGCATCGCCGCTGAGCGCTTCGAACACGCAGCCACTGATGGAGTCGCAGCGATCGCGCGTGCAGTCATTGCTGTCTTCACACACCCGTGGGCTGCCGGCGCAGACACCGCTGCTGCAGGTTGCATCGACCACGCACGGGTCCACAGACGTGCACGCCGCGCCCTCACCTGCTGGGCTCCAGCTGGTCGCGCTCACGCTTGGCTCGCAGACCTCGCACGGGCTGCTCACGCTCACCTCGCCAGCAGCGCGACACACGTTGAAGATAAAGCAAGTGTCGGCCTCGACCGTCCAGGCACACACCCCATCGGCACCGCAGCTGTCGACCGTGCACGCAATCCCGTCATCGCAGTCTGCGACGGTCTCGCACCGTGGCGGCGCCGGTGTGCTTGTGTCGATTGCAGGCCCGCCCGTGTCATCTGCTCCGGCCGTGTCGACCCCGTCCGTGTCGACTTCTGCGGTGTCGGCCACGTCGCCTTGCTCGGCCGCTGAGTCGCCGCATGCGGGTGCCAGCGCCGACAACAAGAGCCCCATCAGGAGTCCCGAGGCTGCGTTTGACTGGCTTCTTTGCATCATCGCCTTCACTGCAGCGCCCCTCCGACGATGGTGTTGCCTTGCGCCCGCGTGACCGACGAGGGCTGAATCGAAAACGAGGTGCCCGGCGGCAACCCGGAGATGGCCCCGCTCAGGTCCACGTCTGGCAGCGGGAAGCTCCCCAGCTGAGTCCCGGTCAGTGCACCCACGATACCGCCAACGAGCTCGTCTTCGATCAACGTTCGGATCGTCTCTTCCGCGGCGATGAGCGGCTCTTGCGCCACGCTTACCTCACTCTCCAAGAAGGTCAGCTCGGTCGCGCTGACGCCGAGCTCGTCGCCGTCGATGGCCACCTCGACGCCGAGCCCGAACGTGAGCCACACCACCACGTCGAGGGGCTGGCCAAAGAAGGTCATCGACGCGTCAACGCGGACGTCACCGATGTGCATCTCGAGGTCGCCCGCCGCGCAATCGCTGGCGGTCGGCGCCAGGTTGCCGCTCAGGTGCAGGTCGAGGTCAGCGATGTTGAATGCGCTCAGGTCGACGCCACCGAGCAACGACGGCGGCACGTCAAACTCAAGGAAGCCGCCGCGCCAGGCCGCGTACAGGATCTGGTTGAGGGTACCATCCGCTAGCGCAAGCTCGATCGCGTCCGCGCGGGGCGCAGCGAGCACCTGAGCCTGGTTGTTGCAGCCGATCCGGTCTGGAATGCCGCTGTTGACGTAGAGCGGCGTCCCCCCCGCGTACGCACCAGCGCGCAGCGTGAAGAAACCGCCTGCCGGACTGAAGTCGACGGCGGCAAAGTCGGTGACCAGGTCGACGTTGAGGACGCCGGTGCCGTCGAGCCGGTCGAGCGGTAGCGTCTCGTCGAGCGCCAGCGCCGTGAACGCATCTTCCAGCAGCGGCGCGATCGTCGGGGCGAGGGCGCTGTTGAATTGCTGCTCGATGTTGTCGACCAGATCGTCGACAAAGCCACCGATGATGGCCTCGACAATGAAGCCGAGGATGCCGTCGATATCGATGTTGACGTTGCCGACGGTGACGTTACTGGTCGGGACCGTCACGACGATGTTGTTGTTGGCGTCCACCGAGAGCATCAGGTCGGCCATCAAGGTAATGCGGCTGATGGTGGCGTCGCCTGTGATCGTGCCAGGCCCGAGACAGCTCAGGAACCCGGCGCTACAGGTCTTTCGCGCGCGGACGTCGACCTGGATGTTGTTGATGTCGACCCGCAGCCGCAGGCCGCCGTCGATTGGATTGAGGACAGCCGTTGGGGCGTTGTTGGTGAGGTTTTCCAGGAAGATGTTGTAGGTCCCCACGAGTCCACCGGCGTTCTGGTTGCTGGCGGCAGGCGACGGAATGAACGACGTCAGGTCAAACGACTGCATCGCCAGCTCGAGGATCGTTCCGAGGTCGTTGGGCGGCAGCGAGCGGTCGCCGTCGTCGATCGCTTGGTCATCAAGCCAGATGCCAAGTCCCTCGGTCAGCATGCCGCTCTTTGGCGCGACCGGCTTTCGGTAGGAGGTCGACCACAGAAAGCTCTGGACGCGTCGGCGCGCGGTCCCGAGCGCGTCGGTGGCCTCGATCACAAGCATGTTGCCGCCAACGGAAGGAGTCACCGGCAGTGAGAACGAGCCGTCGGCAGGGTTGACCGGCACCTCCTGACCATTGATGAGCAGCTCCGTGATCGCGCCGGCCCCGCTTGTGACAAAGCCGGTGACGACCACCGTCTGCGCGTTGGCCATGCCGGTGATGGTCGCGGCTCGCGGCGGGTAGGTCACCACAATGCCGGGGCGGCACTGGTTCGACAGAATGAGCGTGTTGGTGCAGCCCTCGACCGGGTCGCAGCTGTCGGCGGTGCAGGGGTTGCCGTCTTCGCAGTCGACGAGCTGACCCACGCAAGCGCCGTCGACGCAGAGGTCACTCTCGGTGCATGCCGTGCCGTCGTCGCAAGCGCTTGTCAGCGGCGTGAAGTAGCAGCCGTCGATGCTATCGCACGCGTCGCTGGTGCAGGTGTTGTCATCGTCACACACGAGCGCTTCGGTCCCTGCTAGGCAGACGCCGCCCGCGCAGACGTCGCCCACTGAGCAGACGTCACCGTTGTCGCAAGGCAAGGTGTTGGGCACATGCGCGAGCCCGGTTGCCGGGTCGCAGCTGTCGTCTGTGCACGGGTTGCCGTCGTCGACCACAACGGGCTCGCCGCGGCAGACACCGTCGCTACAGGCATCGCTCGCCGTGCAGGCGCTGCCGTCATCGCAGGCGTCGGTGTTAAACGGAAAGACACAGCCCGCGACGGGGTCACAGGTCTCGTCGGTGCAGGGATTGTCATCGGTGCAGAGATCGGCCACCGAGGTCTGCCGGCAGCCTTCGACCGGGTCGCAGCTGTCGATGGTGCAGATGTCGCCGTCATCGCAGTCCGCCACGCCTGAGCCAACGCAGGTGCCGTCTTGGCAGACGTCTCCGGTCGTGCAGCTGTTGTTGTCGTCGCAGCCGCCCTCAAAGAGCGCCGTGCTGCAGCCCACGCCAGACTCACAGCTGTCGATGGTGCAGGGGTTGCCGTCGTTGCAGTCGGGCGGCGGGTCAGCGGCGCAGGGGTCGTCTGGCGGGCACGCCCCGTCGATGATGTCGTTGCGGCACGCACCCGTGCTGGCGTCGCAGGCGTCGGCGGTGCAGGCGTTGGCGTCGTCGCACGGGATGGCTGAGCCCGTGCAGGAACCGGCAACACACCGATCGTCGCTCGTGCAGGCGTCGCCGTCATCGCACACGCCGGCGTCGTTGGGGGTCCAGGCGAGGCGGTCAGCGACCACATTGCAGACCTCGCACGGGTTGTCGGGGTGCGCGGTCTCGTGGTCGATGCACTCGCCATCGATGTCGCACTGGTCGGCCGCACAGCCTTGCACCGTGGTGTCGTTTTCGGTCGCGGTGTCGGTCGCATCCGCCGCGTCTTCCGCCACGTCGTCGACGATGTTGACGCCGTTGTCGGCAGGATCGAGACCCAGCACGACGTCGTCGTGGCAACCGCTAAAGGTGACGGCTGTGACCAACCACAGCGACGCTGCTCGCCGCGTGACGGTTGCCGTGACCTGTCCCCTCAATTTGGCCATGGGTAGCCTCCAATGAGAGCAAGCCTACCCAAAACCAACGATCGTCGCCATCGGACCCGCCAAGCCGTGACCCACGAGGAGGAACCGACCGCTGTCGGCGGCGTCAGCTCTTGGACCCACCCGCAAGGTCGGACTCCTCCACATCGAGCGCGACGAGGAGCTCGATCACGCGACGCCGACTCGTGAGGGTGAACACTGCGGAAATCTTCGGGACGGTGAGCTCGAGCTCGCAGGCGTCGGCCAAGATCTCCAGGTAGGCGGCAAGGTCGGGCTCGTCGAGCTGGGGCAGCTCGGGGTGAACGAAGAGAACCCGCTGGACCGTCAACCACGACAGGTCGGCGAGGCACTCGTCGAGTGCGTCCCAGTTGTGTCCGAACCAGTCGGGAAACTGCAGCTCAGACGCCAGAAAGTTCATCAGCTGCGCTTTCGAGCCCACGCGCGCCGGCAACACCACCACCTGGGTGCCTTCGCCGACCCAGGTGCGCGCCCCTTCGGTGAAGAGGAAAGGCGAGAGCAGGCCGGCCTCAGCGCTCGCGAGCGTGTCATCGGGCGTCTTCACGAGCGTGCCTGCCGCAAGCAAGGGCTCGATGCGCTCGAAGGAACTGACGCGCTGCCTGGCAAGCACGCCGACTTGGCGTGCGCCCCGACTTGCGGTGCTCGAGCAACCTTGGCTTGTACACATCGCTTCGTCATCGAATCTCGTGCTCTTTCAAACGTCATGGGCGGGTCAGCCACGTCGCTAGTTGAGCGGGACAAACGTCCCGTAGTGGTCGCCAGTATAATACCAATCGCCGCCCTGACCCACGACGATTCGTTGGGGTCCGGCTCCACGAACCCCCTCGGTGGGGTGCACGTACTCGCGGTAGTAGCCGCGGCGCTGTCTCGGGAGGCGCTTTTCTCGATTACGAAAGACCGAGCCATCGTTGCGATGGCGGTGCTTCACGCCTGCCTTGATCCGAGCGATGGTCTTCGTCAGGTCGACCCTGCCGCGGTGCACCGTCCGGCCGTGACTCTTGACGACTGCGCGCTCGACGATCGCCTGAGGCGGTCCGCGGTCTCCGTTGGTCGCGACCACAACGGGCTTGGTCCGGGCGCTTCTCGTGGACGCAGGGGCGGCCTTGCTTGGCGGCCGCTTTGTCGTGATGGATGGCGCCTTTGCTGGGGGCGGTGTGACCTTCGTCGATGCGCTCTCCGACGGCTGCGCGCCCTTGATCTGACGGACCGGCGCGGCAGCGTGTCTCTGAGTCGCGCCGGTTGGCTGTGCCGAGCTGCCGACGCTGAGGTCCGGCTGAGCGACCGCCACGGCAGCTCCAGGAGGGTCTGCCTGACGGCCATCGACCAGCCACCACGCAAGGCCTGCGAGGGCAACAAGCAGCAGGATCGGCAGGGTTCTCTTTGCGTCCATGCGGCTGTGATAGCGGCCAACCCTCCCGGACGCAACGGTCACCACACCTCGGGTTACAGGTCGCGCACGCCGTGTGAAGGCAGCCGTCGCTCGGCCGTCTGTACGGCTACGGACCCCAATGACAGCAAGCAGCGGCGCACTTCGCGCGGCTGCTGCCCATGAGACGCACGTCGCGCGAGACGCCAACGACGACGTGCGTCTCTGGGCACCTTCCTCGTCAGGGCCGCGGCTCCCGTGTCGTTGTCCTCGTTCGGATTGTCGGTTTGAAGACCGGCGGAGGCGTCCGCTCGACTGGTCTGGTTCCGCTCGGCGGTTGCCGAAACCATCCGCTGTCGCGCAGACTGCGCGTGCATTCGGACACGCGAGGCGCAGATGGCATTCTACTTGGGAAAAAAGGTCGGCACGGAGTCAGCAGACGGCGCGCCCGAGCGCGTTGAGTACAAGCCCAAGCACCTCACGACCCATGGTCTCGTCTTCGGCATGACCGGCTCCGGCAAGACCGGCCTGTGCATCGGCATGCTCGAGGAAGCGTCCCGTCACGACATCCCGGTGATCGCGATCGACCCGAAGGGCGACATTGCGAACCTCGCGCTGAGCTGGCCTGATCTCGCGCCGGCCAAGTTCGGCGAGTGGGTCGACCCCTCGAAGCTCGAGGGGGGGCGGGTCAGCCGGGCCGAGCTCGGCGAGAAGATGTCGGGGATCTGGCGCGGCGGCATCACCGGTGACGGGCAGACGACCGACCAGATCCAGGAGCTCCGGCAGCGAACCAACGTCACGGTCTTCACCCCCGGCTCAAGCGCTGGCGTTCAGGTCAGCATGCTGAGCCGCTTCGACCCGCCACCTCGCTATGAGTCGCTCAGCGACGAGGACAAGAGCGAGCTCATTGGCGGCATTGTCTCAGCTGTGCTCGCGCTCATGGACATGGACGCCGACTCGATGCAGTCGCCCGAGTACATCTTGATGGCCAAGATCATCGAGCATGCGTGGACCCGAAACGAGACGCTCGACCTGCCAAGCCTCATCAAGCAGGTCTACACCCCACCCTTCACGACCATGGGCGTCTTCGACCTCGAAGACTTCTACCCAGAGAAGAAGCGCAAAGCCTTCGCGATGAAGCTCAACAGCCTCATCGCGAGTCCGCAGTTTGCACCGTGGCTTAAGGGCGAGCCCCTCGACGTGGAAGCGCTCCTGCGCAAAGACCCGGGCGGGTCCCGCACCTCGATCTTCTACATCGCGCACCTCAGCGACAACGAACGGATGTCGTTTGTGTCGCTGCTGCTCGACAGAATCATCGCCTGGATGCGCGCCCAACCTGGAACCGGCGACCTGCGCGCGCTCGTGTACTTCGACGAGGTGTTCGGCTACCTGCCGCCCCACCCGAAGAACCCGCCCACCAAGCGCCCGCTGCTGACGATTCTCAAGCAAGCTCGTGCCTTCGGACTCGGCGCGCTCCTCGCGACCCAAAACCCGGTCGACATCGACTACAAGGCCATCACGAACGCCGGTACGTGGCTCGTCGGCAAGCTCCAGACCGAGCAAGACAAGGAGCGCATCCTCGACGGGCTGATGGGCGCGAGCGGTGGCGGGCTGTCACGCTCGCAGGTGAGCAAGGCCATCTCGGCCCTCGAAGGCCGCCAGTTCCTCATCCAGAACGCCCACACGAGCGACCTGCAGACCTTCAAGACCCGCTTTGTCTTTAGCTACCTGCGCGGGCCGATGACGAAAAACGAGATCGAGCGGCTCAAGGCGGTCGACTTCTACAACTCCTCCGCTGCCAAGACGCTGGCCCAGACTGCAGCGCCGGCAGCGCCGGCTCGCCCGCAGCCCGCGGAACCCGCACCCGCCGCCGATGAAGGCAAGGTGGTTGGCGAGATCGTCGACGACGGCCCGGAGTATGGCAGCGGCGAGGTCGTCGAGATCGGTGATCCCAGCCCCTCGCGCACCCTGCAGGACGCGCAAGCAGACATGCTGCGTCGGGCACAGCCTGCGCCCGCACCGACACGCTCCCGCAGCCGCCGCGCTGCCGCCGAGCGCTTCTTGTCGAGCGCGGCCCTCGACGACCATGCCGTTCGCCGCTTGGTCGGTCTCGACACCCTCACCGGTGCCGGTCCGGTGCGCTACCGCGGGGCATTGCTGGCAGAGGCCCGACTGACGTTTTCGATCGCTGGCGCCCGTGACATCGAGGCCGGCTTTCTCCGGCGGATCGTCTATCCGATCCCGGTCGCCGGTGCCGCGGTGGACTGGCGGGTCGCGGACGCACCGCTGAACGCACGACACTTCGGGGGCGAAGCCATCTCGGGCGCCGAGTTCACGTCGCCGCCCGCATGGGTCAAGAGCCGCGATGAGCTGGCCATTGCCGAGCGCAACTTCATCGACACCCTCATCCACACGCAGCGCTCGGAGGTGCCGGTGTGCCCGCCGCTAGGCAAGTACGGCATGCCGGGCGAGTCGCTCGATGCGTTCCGCACGCGACTCGGCGCCCAGCTGACCGACGCGACCGATAGCGTGCGCGACAAGCTCTACGGGCGCCGCAGCGTCGAGGCCCAGCTCTGGGACAAGCAGCTTGAGGAGATGCGAGAGCTCCTCGAGATGGACAAGCGCGAGCTCAACATCGTCAAGCGCCAGGGCGACACGGACGAGCTGATGCGGGTGCGTGACCGCGCCAAGTTCCGGCTGGAGCGCTACAAGGAGCTCAAGAAGACGCGCGACATGGCCGTCGGCGAGGTGGACCGCGACATCACCGACGCCGAGTTCGCCGCAATCGACAAGCTGGAAGCCTGCAAGATGTCGGAGATGTCACTGTCGACGAAGGGCATCAACGAGGTCTTCGTCGGTGTCCTCTGGTTTCCCAACCGCTAGCGTCCCGTCCGGCTAGATTCCGTCGACGCGACGGCGCCGAGGTCAAGGAGCGAGACCCGCAGGACTGGCGGGTCACTTCAAGGGCGAGCGACGCCGGCGCGAGCCTTTGCGTGGGCTCGGGCGTGGGCTCGGGCAATTGGGCTCGGGCGTGGGCTCGGGCGTGGGCGTGGGCGTGGGCGCGGGCGCGGGCGTGGGCGTGGGCGTGGGCGCGAGCGTGG
>CALHXW010000013.1 GCA_938040325.1 uncultured bacterium
GCGCCTCGATTGCGCCTGACGACAAGGGCTTGCTCAAGCAGCAGCACGGCACCGCCTACGAGACATGGCGTGGCCTCAAAGAGACCTACGACCCGCACGGACTCCTCAATCCAGGGCTGCTCTGAGTCAGGTCCGGTGAGCTGCCGAGAGAACACGTCGGTCTAGGTCGAAATCAAGCGCTGTTTTCGAGCGAGGCGAAAGCGATATGCTTGCCAGCGGCGTCCGCTGGCAAGCGCACCTCGTTCGCCTCTCTCGAAAAACTAGCGATTGTTTCAGGTCTAGTCGTTCGGTGCCGACGCTGGGGTGACAGTCGGCTGCTTCGTCTCGGCCTTCTGACGGTCAGCCTTCTGCTTGGCAAGAGCCATACGGCGCGTCTTGACCTTCGCTCGCTGGTCGGGATGATTCGAGTGAATCTGGTCGAGGAGGCGCATCGCTGCGGTGTAGTTGCCGGCCGCAGCGAGCTTCTCGTACTCGCTCCAGAGCTGGGCGACCGTCGGACGCGGCGGTGGTGATGCCGCCTTTTTCGTCGAAGGCTTCGCCGGTCGCGCTTGCGACTCTTCCCGTTCTTCAGCGACATCATCGTAGCTATCGAATGCGCCCTCGCGGTCTTCGCGGCTCGGAACGGCGATCGGAACTTCCTGAACCTGTTGCTCTGCCGCTCTGTCGCTGGCCGGCTCGGGCGATGGCCGTGGTTTCGGCGTCGGCGCCGATCCCAGGCTATCCCCTTCGAAGTCGTAGGTCGTTGAGCCGCCGCCACCCGAGCCCGCGGACGAAGGGCGGACGCTCTCGCTCAGCGAAGAACCCGTGGACGTGGTTGTTGTGACGGGAGCGGGCGCGCTTGCAGCGGCGCGCTTTGCTGCTGACTCTTTGGCACTGGAGGCCTTCTTGGTCACGGCGGCTTTGTCGTCGTCGGCAGTCTTGGTTGTCCCACCGTACAGGTTGGTCTTGGCGCCACGCGTCTTGCTGGCCGAAGGCTTCGTAGTGGTGCGCGACGTCGACTTTCGTGCGCGACGTCGAGCCTTGCGCTTCTTGGGAGCACTCGCTGCACCGCTCGGGGCCGCTGAAGCTACGCCGCCGGTTGGCGCGATCTCAGAGCCGACCTTGGCCCCAAGCGTGCCGCTCAACGTGCCGCCAACAACCGCCGCCTCTTGCGTTGCAGCTGCTGCAACCGTCTTGGCCGCGGCCTTGTCGGCGGCAGCTTTAGCGAAAGCGGCGTCCTTTGCCTTTGCACGGAGCTCGTCTTTTTGCTTCGCCGCCGCGACCTTGAGCGCGGCAGCTTCCGCCGCCTCCTCGTTCTTGGCTTTCGCTTCGACCACCGCGGCTGTGCCGTCGCTGGCTTCGACGGCACCCTTTGCGCCCGCGCTTCGCGTCGCTGACGTCATCGACGGTGCGTCGACCATCTTGGGGGCCACGCGCTGGCTGTCATCACGCGTGTCACCCTGCTTGAACATCACGACCCCGACAGAGAGCAGGACCGCTGCGAGAGCGAACCCCGCGAACGCAGGTCGCGTGATGTAGCGGTAGAGCCGCTCGAAGAGGGACATTGCTGGCAGGGACTCGGTCGGCTCCACGGCCGAACGGGTTGGGCCAGTGCTAGAGTGGGTCGCGCCGCTGTTGGCAGCGCTAGCAAGGGCTGCCGAGACGGCAGGAGCTGCTGCGGCGTTCGGCTCTGCCACGGCGACCACAGCGCCCTGGGCGCCCTGGGCGCCAGCGGCCTCCGAGGCCATCAATGCGGCTTCCGCTTCGGCCGCTGCCATGACGCTCGCGAAGATCCCCATGTCGAGCTTGCGCTCGGGCACTGCCTCCACCGCACCGCGCGTCTGGCGATGCGCTGCGATCTCAGCGGCCACGTCGGAGTGAGTCGCAAGACCGCGCTCGTACGCATCCCGTTCCTCGTCGGAGAGCTCTCCGTAGAGGTAGTCGACCATAAGGTCGTCGAGTTGCTGTCGGTTGAGGTCAGTCACGGTCTACTTGGGCATCACTTGTGAGAGGGTAGAAACATGGAGCGCTGAGTTCAGGTCATTTTCCCGCTTCACGAAACGCAGCGAGGTGTCCGCGAAGTTGCTCGAGCGCATAGCGCATCCGGCTCTTCACGGTGTTTTCGGGTATGTTGAGGACGTCGGCGATCTCACGGAACTTAAGCCCCTGCATCTCGCGCAGCATGAACACCTCGCGCTGGTCACTCGGCAGCTCAGCGAGCGCCTTCTCAAGTGCAGCGACGAACCGGCGGTCATTGGCGGATGTGTCGGTCGCCGGGTCCTTGTTCTCGACGCGGTCAAGCAGGGTCGCACCTCTCTCGTCACCAGCCTTGAGGGGCTGGTCGAGCGCGACGGTGCGCCGGTGCTTGGCCTTACGGGCGTGGTCGATCACCTGGTTGCGGGCGATCGTGTACATCCACGTCGTGAACTTCGACTCGGCTCGAAATCCTCTGGCGTTTTTGACGACTCGTAGAAAGACCTCTTGGACCAGATCCTCGGCCAACGTGGGGTCGTGGACCTGGCGTAACAGGAAGTTGAAAACCTTCTGGCTATGACGCTGCAGCAGGACCTGGAACGCGGGTGCGTCGCCAGATTGAAAGCGTTGCATCAACTGCTCGTCCGAAAGGCTCTCCAACCGGGGTGCTTCCTGTCGCGGCGCTTCGAACACCCACTACGACGGGGCGCTCAAAGATTGGGTCTAAAAACGAGGCAAATTCTTTGCGGAGGTGGTCGCTCGTCCATCAACGCGACGGCAGGATAGGCGGCTGACCCCGATCGCGCAATCGCGGCGTCTCGTGTCTTGCGTCATAGCTTCGGGGGCGAAAAGCCTCGGGCGGCTTGGGTCGAATTCAGCGTCACGGCCTCCTCGAACTCGCCTGCCAGTCGTTTGGATGCCGTCCTTGACTCGACACGGGCACAGAAGAATCCGGCGATGGCGGCTCGGCGGTGCCGGTGCAGCCGTGCTCACGCAGGAACGGCCTGCCTGGTCGGAAGGGCGCTGGCCCGAAGCATGCTGGACGGCGCTGAAGACCCGCATCAGAGCCGTGCTGGCACTCAGTGAAGCAGGTCGACGCCCGGTCGGTGCTCCGGTCCTCGCTCCAACACGAGGCTTCCGACGAGGTCACAGAGGAAGCGGCACCTTGCCAGCGGGTCGCGCTCTTCGAGCAGTGCTTGTCGGTCACGTGGTGACTCGACCAGCATGGCTGCCAAACGGTTCGAGAGCGGGCCCGGGTCGACCGTTGCGCCGAGGGTCTGCGAGAGGGTGTCGGCGTCGGGACCAAGGGCACGCATGAGCTGGCCCATCAACCCGACCAGCCGTCCCACCACGTCGAGGGTGTCGTGCAGGTCGGCGGGGAAGTCGGGCAGGCGCGTGATGTCGACGGTCGGGTAGGGGTGTGTCTGAACGACTCGGTCAATACGGACCCGGGCGATTCCGTGCACAAACAGGTCGTAACGTCCGTCGCTGTAGCGGCGGTCTCTCAGGATGCGGCCCAAGCCCGCAAACTCGTGAGTCGGCGGAGGCTCGTTCGGGTCATGCTCCCAGCCGGGCGTGAGCCCAGCGACCACCATCAGACGCTGACCCGCGACGGCGTCGTCGAGCATGCGCTGCGACTCGATGTCGAACACGTGGAACGGCACCAACGTGTCGGGGAAGAGGGTGTAGCGAGGCAGCGCCAGCAAGGGTGTTCCGTCGTCACCGACGTCCTCGCTGGCATCGTCCCACTCAACAAGCTCGTCGAAGTCGTCTGTCGGCATGCACTTTCCACGTTGTCCGCGTCGCTCGGTGGGCGCCGCTATCGCCCGTGAGGGCGTGCAGGCACTCGCGACCGCCCGCGTTGTTGCGTACGCGGTCATGCACGAGTCTTCCCAGCAGCCGGCGGCTTGGTCAAAAAAGCAGCCCTCGCGCACGCCGGTGTTGGCTGCCCACGCGTCCCTCCCCATCGTGCCAAGCGATCGGTCAGCTGCGGCTGGACCCGCCATCTCCTCGTGCCGACGTCGGCGGCCTACTTCGGGCAGGCAGCGAGATCAGACGCGCTGCGCGACGCCTCGATGCACCTGATCGATGCGTCGCTCGCTCGGTCCTCGCAGTCTCTAGGACATCGCTCCGTCAGCGCCCCCAAGATCGTCTCGCGCTGTTGCGCAGAGGTGTCTGCGGGGAGCTCAGCCGCGGTGATCTTTTTGGCGTTGTCACAGGCGGCTTTGCACCACTCTGCTCGGGTCGCAGGACGTGCGTCCGAGCTGCTGGCTTCAGGCTCCGCCTTTGAGCAGCCGACCGCGAGGCACAGGGCGACGAAGACGCTCCACAACCAACGGCTCACTTACGCCCCTGCGGCTGCATGCTGCCGATTGACGGTGGTCGCTTGTCGCGCTTGGGCCGGGTGTTGTTGATGATGTGGCTCTTGCAGGTCGCCGCCTGGCGCTCGGGCTTGGGCGGCGGCTCTTTCGGCATCCCTGCCCAGATCACCGTAGTCGTCATCTCAATGTTTGGCTGAACGTCTTCGCGCTTTTTGATGGCGTTCGGCGGCGGCGCAGACATGAGCTTTGGCTGGTTGATGACCGGCTCGTCACGCTCCGTCCACGGGATGTCATCGGGGCACGGCTCGTCAGGGTTGATCTCGCGGCGGTCCATGTTGCGAACCGACGAGAACATCGAGGTCGTGACCTGCGCCGCTTCGTCGTCGGTGGGTTTGTCCTTCTTGGTCGCCATCACGTCACTCCTTCGCTGCCATCATCGCCATCTTGTGACGGCTACCTTCCATAGGGTAGGTCCGCCACCTGGTTGGGGCCAATCGTGACGTAATGCTCGCTGGTCGTGGCCATACCGTCACGCCGTACGACGATCGTGTGGGACCCAGGCGCAACGACCAGCGTCGTCTTGCCGCCAGGCGGCACGACGGCGACCTGTTGGCCGTTCAATGAGACGATCGCGCCACGGGACATGAAGTTGCGAAACCACACGACCGCCTTGCCATCCGGCGGGCGCGGGACGTCGAGCTGCGAGAACCCACCCGGCTCGCTGGAACCCGATGCGCCAGCCGATGTCCCGGCTGTTCCCTGCTCTTGGCCTGTTCGCTCCTGTCCAATCGGCAGGCGTGCGACCTGGTCTGCCTTGACCGTCACCGTGTGGGTTGTGCGCGCGCCCACGCCTTGCCGGCGGATCTCCACCGTGTGATAGCCCGGCGCGACGTGGATTTCAGCGTCGGTCGACCCACGCACGATGCCGCGCGGTGCGTTGTCAACGTCCACCTCGACGGCCTTGTCGGTAAAGTTTCGTATCCAAAGCAGCGCTTGCCCTGGCTTGGGCCGTGGCACCGTGGAGACGGCCCCGGAACCAGCTGCGGGCTTGCTCGGCGTGGCCGCTGCGTCGGGAGCAAGGGTCCAAGTCGTCAGCTTGCCCTCACCCAAGAAGAGCTCGGTGCTGAGCTGCGACGCGCTTCCGGGGCTCTTGCCCACCAGCCGCCGCTGGCCAGCGACGACGCTCTGAAACGTCGTCTCGCCTGCGGCGCGCGCACGTCCGACCAAGACGCCATCGACGCTGATGTCGACGCTCTTGTCTCGCGGGTTGACGATGCGGAGCTTGCCGTACTGTGGCTTGATGAAGAAGCGACCATGCGCCCCAGAGGCGAGCGGCAGCGTGCTGCGTTGGCTGAGCTGCAGCGAGGCGTTCTTGACCATCACCAAGACCTGGCCGGGCGGGATGGTCTCGTAGACCTTCCGGTTATTGGGTGGGACGTTGCCGTAGTTGCTGCCGCCAATCGTCAGCGTCCAGTTGTCAGCCGTTTGGTTGACCACCTCGATGCTGCCAAGCTGCGGCGCCTCACTTGCTGGTGTGCTGCCACATGCCGTGGTCATCAGCGCCATCGCCGCGACAGCGATCGCACGCTTCAGGACTTTTTCTACAGACGCAAGCTGGTTTCCCGCCATGGCGTGCGATTCCCCGTTCATCATGTTTCGCATACCGAAGTCTGGCGCTTCGTGGCCCACAAGACAAGGCCCACACAGGCGATACAGCGATCGGTTCGTCGCCACGTGATGGATTCCGTCGAGTCGGCCCCGCCCGTTTTCCGGTCTGTTTCGGAGGTGCATCGCGGCAGCGTCCCGCACCCCGCACAACTCGATATCAGCAATGCCCCCAGACTAATTGACAAACGCCGTGCCAGGCACCAAGACTGACGGCGCTTCGACGCCCTATAGCTGGAGGATGATGCATGCGGTCGAGCTTTTGGTTGGTCACGATTGCCGGAATCGCCCTGTCGATAAGTGCGTGTGACGCGAAAGCCACAGCCGATGATTGTTCCAACGCGTGTAACAACGTGACCAAGCTCTTTCTTGGCGAAGTCCAGCGGCAGACGGCCGAGAGCGAAGAGCTCAAAGAGATTGGCCAGTCCGCGCTCGACGAGGCGGAAGCCATGGCCAAGATCCAGCTCGAGTTCCTTCAGCGTGAGTGCGAGTCCGAGTGCAACGCAAAGGCCAGCAAGAAGCAGACCGAGTGCATGCTTGCCGCCAAGAGCAACGCGGACCTCAACAGCTGCCAGTAGCCTGCGGCTGTAAGCCCCGAAACAAGCGCCCGTTCCGGCTGCGACTTTCGCGACGCGCTCGCCAGGGGCGTCCCTCGCTGCGCGCACCCGAACTCGACGATGCTCGCAGGGCCTTCACGCTCCAAAACAGCGCGTGTTCTGAGGCTACTTGAAGCTAAGCGCCTCATCGATCACAGCTTGAAGCTCGGCATCCATGCCGGGTTCACCGCGCCGTGCTCGCAAGAAGGCACGGCCCGCGTCACGCTCGCCGCAAAGGCCGACGGCTGACGTGAAGCTCGCCACCGCAGCCGTGCGCTCGGACAGCTGCGCGAAGGCTAAGCCCGCCCACCACCACGCCTGGCGGCTGCACGGGTCGACCGTCAGAGCGCGAACTGCATGTTGCAGGACCTCGTCCCAGGCTTGCCCCTTGTGGGCGTGTGCGCTTGCGAGGCCAACGAGGACGCTGGCGTCGTAGCTGTAGCTTGTGTTGAGCTTGAGAAGCTCTTCCAAGGCCTTGTCGAACTCCTGCCGCTTGAGCAGCCGCAGCGCTGCGACCTTGGACTTATGAAATGCTGGGGGGGGCTTGGACCAGCCCAGCACCATCTTGCGAACGCTGCGAATGGCCGCGACCTTCTCGTCGAGGATGGGTTTTGTGGCTCGGAAGTTGTCGATGATGTCGCCGAGCAGCTGGGGCAGCGTTTGTTCGTCATGGTAGCGCTGAAACGCCTTGTCAGCGGGGGAGAACTGCTTGCCGTCCCACTGATAGAGGTGGTCGACGTACGTCCACTGATACGCGGGCCCTCGTCGGCCAACGCGCTCGCGGACCACAATCTCCAGCCGGTCGTCGCCATCAAGGTTGACGTAGTGCAGGGAGTCGACGTGGCTCGCTGAGAGCGATGCGAACCCACGCCGCCCATGGGCAGTGAGCTGATGGAACTGGTAGGCACCGGACTTGCCGGACTCGCCAGCAAGCAGCACCTCGGGGCGCCCATCGGCATTCAGGTCGCGAATGTCGACCACGCGGAAGTTCTGGCCGGGCAGCTTGCGGGCGGACCAGATGGGCGTGACCCCTTGGGCGCTGACCTTGAGCATGGTGGGCGCAAAGCGGTGCTTGCTGGTCACGAGCGTCGGCTCAGGAACGAGCAACATCTCGGCCACCTGGTCGCCGTCGAAGTCGAAGTGATAGACGGCAATGAGCTCACCAGCCCTGCGCGTAGCGAAGCGGGCGACGGCTTTGTCGACCTCGACGTACGTGCCCTTCTGGTCCTCCATCATCCAGTTCTCAGACTCGAAGCGGAAGAGGCGTGCGCCTGGCTCACCGAGCACGGCTTCAGCCTCGGCGCCGATGAGCCGGTAGGGGCTGCCTTCATTGAACCCAAGGATGTCGAGCGTGTAGCTGTGTTTAGCTTTGGGGCTTGTCGGGCTGGCGAAGCTGGACGCTGGCAGGCTCAGGACGGCAACCACCCAAAGCAGCACGGCCGCTTGAGCTGTTGCACGCAGGAGCGGTGCCGCGGCGTTCATGCGTCGGCGTTGCCTTCGTCGGCTGGGGAGGGCGCGGCATCGGCTGCACGCTTGCGGCGGGCGGCCTTACGCTCGGCAAGGCGCCGCTCCTCTTCTTGTTGGACGAGCACCGAGCGGCGTCCCAGCACGAGGCCGATAATGATGCCGACGATGATCATCAGCGGGATGTAGAAGACGTGACTCGACGTCATCGTGGGTCCTCCGAGTTCAGCCTAGCCAACCGCGCGCGAAGCTCCGCCATTTCCGCCGTCAGCTTCACCTGCTTCATCCGAACGAGGAAAAAGAAGCCGGCCAGGATGACCCATGCGGCGATGTAGGCCCATGCGAGGAAGTCGATCCCCGTCTCGTCGCGCTTGCACGCCTCGAGCTTGGTGGACGTTGTGGTCAGCTGGGCGTCGCAGTTTTTGAGCATCGCCTCGAAGTCGCCCGGCGCAGCCTTCACGAGCGCCGGTGCCGGCGCCTTGTCGCCGCTTCCGAACGAGGTCGAGCCCGTCTGTGCGAGGCTTGACGGGCTTGTGAGCAGGGTCATGCCCAAGACGAACACCGCGCAGAGGCGGGTGAGGACCGAGCTTCGATTCCGACGGGATGAGATCATGCCGCCTCCTCTAGGTCTGAGAGTTCTAGGAACGCGTCGTCGAGCTCTTCCGCGAGTCGGTGACGTTGGTAGCGCATGTACACGAGGTAGGTCACAAACGAGAAGATAACGGCCAGCGAGACCCAGAACGTGTTCTGCATGGCTCCCGGCTCGAGGCCACCTCCGCCCTCGGTCACGACCGTCGGGTGGTTGCCGCCCCAGAGTCGCACGGCCACATGGATGAGGTAGACCGCTGGCCCGCCGATGATCGCGACGCCCGCGGCGAGGCGCTTGCCGACCCCATCGTTGCCGCCGTACGCACGCAAGACGAGGTAGCCGATGAAGAGAAACTGCGTCAGGAGCATGAGCGTTAGGCGCGGCTCCCAGGTCCAGTACTCGCCCCAGGCCGGCTTCGCCCACAGCGGGCCCGTGACGAGCACGATCGTACCAAAGAGCACAGCAACCTCGGCAAACGAGACAGCCAAGCGGTCCAGCGTTCGGTTGATGACGCGGAGCGACGTCATGCGCAGCGTCACAAGGTAGCCGATCGAGAGAATCGCGGTCCCAATGTAGAGCAGCAGCGCCGAGAAGGCGCAGGACACGTGCATGTAAAAGATGCGCTGGACCTGGCCCATCTCGATCTCGCGCGGGGCGATGAAAAACACGAAGTAGAGCATCGTGAGGATGCCTGCGCCCAACACGAGCGGCATCCATGGGATGCGGGTACGTATCTGAGAAGTCGTTTGTGACATGGGTGGTCGCCTCGCCGTCGTCCTGTCCGCGCGGCGGACCCTATCATGCCGTCTCGTTGACCGGCGGGTGCTTTTTGGGTTGTCCGCCGTTGGCGCAGCGATGCGTAGGGTTGGACAACGCTATGTTTGCTGGACGAAGGCGATGCCTGCATCGTTGGGGCGGGCAGATCGTAAGCCGCAGCCGGAAAGAGCGCCTAGCAGCGTTCGGGGAAATGCAATTCCCGATGACTTCGTGATGCGCACCACTGGACCAACGATCTCGAGATCACTCAGGAGCTGCGCCCCTGCAACCCGCGCTGAGGTTTCCTCTCGTTCGCTGCCCCAG
>CALHXW010000014.1 GCA_938040325.1 uncultured bacterium
GCGGCAGTGCGTGAGCGCGCGGCAGTGCGTGAGCGTGCGGTAGGGCGTGAGCGTGCGGCAGGGCGTGAGCGTTCGCGTCGGGCGAGAGCGTGCGGCAGTGCGTGAGCGTGCGGCAGTGCGTGAGCGTGCGGCAGGGCGTGAGCGTACGGCAGTGCGTGAGCGTGCGGCAGTGCGTCGGGCGTGCGGCAGGGCGTGAGCGTGCGGCAGGGTGTGAGCGTGCGGGCACCGGGGCGGCATGAGTGGTCTTTTTGCGGTCCGCTTAGCCCCAGATGTCGTCGCGTCGCGGCTCGCGGAAGAGCTTGCCGGCCGCTTGGCACTCGCGCTTCGCGGCGTCGGCGAAGTGATCCATGGTCATGGTCTCGCCGGTCGAGGCTGCGCGGTAGGCTGCTCGGAGGACGGCGTTTTTGATCGAGCCACCGGAGAGCTCAAAGCAGCGGCCGAGCTCGTAGTGGTCGACATCGTCGCCGAGCGGAGCGCTTGGCGGCAGCATGTGCTCCCAGATAGCCGCGCGCATCTCGGCCTCGGGGAAGGGGAAGTTGATCTTAAACGACAGCCGCCGCTCGAACGCCGTGTCGATCGAGCTCTTCAGGTTGGTCGTGAGGATGACCAAGCCGTCGTAGCGTTCGATGAGCTGGAGCAACACGTTGGTCTCCATGTTGGCGAACCGGTCGTTGCTGCCTTTGACCTCCACGCGCTTGGCAAAGAGCGAGTCTGCCTCATCGAAGAGCAGGACCGCCTGGGCGCCACGCGCCTCGCCGAAGACGCGAGTGAGGTTCTTCTCGGTCTCGCCGATGTACTTGCTGACGATGTTGGCGACGTTGACCCGGAAGAGCCCGAGGCCGAGCTCTGCTGCGATGACCTCGGCCGAGAGGGTCTTGCCCGTGCCGGGATCGCCGTCAAAGAGCGCCGATAGGCCTCGACCCTTGTTGAACTTCTTGGCAAAGCCCCACTCTCGAAAGACGGTGCTCTGGGCGCTGACGGCGTCAATAACCTCTTGGACCTGACGCTTGACGTCGTCGGGGAGGATCAGGTCGCCGATGCGAAGGTCGGCCACTTCGCGGTCGGCGTACTGCGCAAGGCGGTGGCGAAGCTGCGTTTGGCAGGCGTCGAGGAGATCGGCTTGGCTGATGACCTCCGGGGCTCCTTGGGCCGCGCGCGTTGCGGCAACGCCGGCCGCGAGCAGGACGCAGTTCTTGATGTAGCCGCCGCTGAACTCGAAGCGCCGGCCGAGGTACGCCAAGTCCACATCAGGCGCGAGCGGGACCGTGTCTGGCAGGTGCACGCGCCAGATGGCCTCGCGGTAGGTCGGAGGCGGCAGGTCAAAGTTGACGCGGTAGAGGATGCGGCGGTCGAGCGCGTGGTCGAGGGTCTGAGGTAGGTTGGTCGCGAGGATACAGATGCCCTCGAAGTGCTCGAGAGCTTGCAGCAGGAGGGGGAGGGTCGCGCCGAACCGGTTCTGAGCGGCGAAGAGGCTCTCGCACTCGTCAAAGAACAGGACGGCATTTTGCAGTCGCGCCTCTCGCATGAGGTTGTCGAGGTTCTGCTCAAAGCCGGAGTCGTTGCCGAGCAGGCGACCGGTGTCGACGAGCAGCAGGCGGCGCGAGAGGTGAGCGGCGACGGCCCGAGCGGTCAGGGTCTTGCCGGTCCCTGGTGGCCCAGAGAAGAGCATCGTCACGCCGCGCCCGTAGGGGATCGCGTCGGTCAGGCCCCACCGCTGGAGCGCGCTGAGGTAGTGGTCGTGGAGCGCGATGAGCTGGACGATTCGGAGCTTGTCGTCAGGAGGAAGGATGACGCGCTCGAGGCTCTCTTTGGGCTCGAGTAGCCGCGAGAACGACTGCAGCGTCTCGTCTTCGCCGTCTTGGCCAAGCAGGAGCGTGACGAGGCGAGCGGGCAGGGTGAGCTCCATGCTCAAGAACGCATCCGATGACTCGGTGTAGCCGCGCCCGACCATCAGGAGGTTGTTGCTCAAGAGCCGGCCGCGGGCGGTAAACGCTTGGCGCTTGGCGACACGCTCGGCGAAGCTCTCAAGCAGCAGCGTCAGTGCGGCGTCCACGTCGAGCGGGGCGCGGTAGCTCTGCCCTTTGACCCGGCCAAAGAGGTTGTTGAATGCGCCATCGATGGCAGGAGCAAGCGCGAGCAACAAGACGTCGCGCTCAAAGTCGTCGAGCTTGAAGCGCTGCTGAAGCTCGAGCAGCCGCGGGAGCTGGGCACTGGCCTTCACCTGCGCTGCGTGCTTCTTGCTCGCCTTCGCGAGCGCCTCTCGGACCGCGTCTGGGTCTGGCGCGCCCTCTGAGATGACGGTTACTGCGTCCCGAGGGATGATGCCGGCCGCCTCACGCTCGAGGATGCGCAGCCTGGCGCGCAGGCGGACGACGCCAAGCGCGGCGTCAAGGTAGGTCAGGTCGTCTGGGTAGCCTTTAGGTGCCATGGGCTGAGGCTACCACGTTCCACCCGAGCGCGAGAACCCAGGCCGTCGGCCTCAGCACCGCTCACTTCGAAGGTCGTATCACCGCGATCGCACTCGTGAATCCATGCATGAAGGTCCGGCCACGGACCTCGCCGATCTCCCCGTTGCAGAAGAAACCGGCGATCGCCGGGTCGTCGAGGCCGTCGGCGATCACCTCGGCATCGTGGTGTGGCACACCGTAGAGGTCTGCACCACGACCCAAGCACGTGAAGAGCAGCACGCCGGTCTCAGTCCCAAAGCTCGCGGGCTGGGGTAGGCTCAAGCGGTAGCGCTTGATGAGGCTGACGATGTCCTCAGCTGACGTGTCGGCATCGCGGACCTGGAACTGGCAGACGTCGCCGGTCTTCGGCTCCGCCGCAACGGTCAGAGCGCCAGACGCAGGATCGATAGCGATGATCTGACGCACAAGAAAGTCGCCCCGGCTGTAGCGCTCGCGACCGGCGTCAAAGCCCAGCCCCAAAAAGAGCGTCTTTTGAGCGCGCGTCCGGTCTTCGTCGCTGAGCTTGTCGAAGAGGGCGCGAAGCGCGGGCAGCGCTGCCTGGCCGTCGAGCGACCGAATCTCGTGACCGCCGGCCTCCGTAATGAACATCGGGTCGCCGATGGGCTTGCATCCTTGGGCAACGATCGTGTCGACGACAACGTCTCCAGTGAGGGTCAGGCCCACCGCTCCGTTGCCGTAGGGGCGGTCGTCGACGAGCAGGACCATCTCGCCTGGGGCCCTGCCTCCGCTTGCGAGGCCGCCAACTGTGGTGCTCTCTTCGAACGCCGCGTCGAGCCCCGCAAGGAGCCTGCGCGTGTCGCAGGTAAACGGGTCGGGCAGCAAGATGATGGCGCGCGGCGCAGGGCTATCAACCGCGCCGTCCAACCCGATCGTGTTGCGCCACCGGCTGATGTTGTCTGGCTCCGGAAGCTCGCCGGGTGGCACATGAAACGTGTGTACCTCCACGTCGCCGAGCACGCCGGCAAGCGCTGAGATCGCCGGTCGGCCCTCGACCTCCTCGCGCGCGCCCACGACGCCGCCGGCGCTGCAGCCAAGAATCTTTGCGTCAGGAAACTCGCCGCGGATAAGCTCGCCAAGCGCGGCCGCCTCCCCGCCATAAGCCGGGCTGAAGAAGGTGAAGACGATGTCAGGCTGGGCGTCGCCGAGCCCACGAGACAGCTCAGCGATCACGCGTGCGGCGGCATCACCGAGGTCGGCGCTGGCCGCAATCGCGCTGACCCACTTCATAGGCTCACTCGCCGTCATTTCTCACAGACATCCGGCTGCGGGCGGCGGATCTGCAGCACTGGTGCGGCCGTGCTCCATGCGGAAAACTTGAGGGGGCCCGACACATCGACGGGAGCTGCGCCCCTGGACCCGCGTCGTGGTCCGCGCCAGCCGCACGAGCACTGCACCTCGTTGCCCTCGCTCGAATCTCTGTGAGAAATGACGGCTAGAGGAACTGGCTGATGAGACCGCACAGCGGGCTTCCTGGGCAGCAGACCTCGTCGGGGGCGACGCCGCCACCGATTCCGCCGGGGTTCACGCAGATGCGATACCCCTGCGACGGGTAGTAGTAGGCCCACAAAAAGCACATCTCCTTGTTGGCGCTCTCACCGAAGCCGATGGACTGGTTGGTGGTGTTGTCCCATGTGCACCGGTAACGAACGCCGACGCCTTGCGGAAACTCGAGTGCCGGGTCGAACTGAGTGACAGGCGGCTCGTCCCAGAGGTAGGGCGAGTCGAGCGGGTAGATCGGCTCGTCGCCGCTGTCGTCGCTCTTGGATGTGGCGCGGTTGATCTCCACGTTGGTGCCATACTGGTGGGTGTGTCCCGTGACGGCGAAGATCCGGCTGTCATCGGGGACGCTCAGGTAGCGCCAAGGTGTTGTGACGGTCTGCCCGGGCGGCAGGTTGAAGTCCGGGTTGCCGTAGAAGAGCATGTTGGCTTCGCTCACGACGTCCTCAGCGGCGATGTGGTCGAAGTGAATGTCGCCGTGCGCGGTGATCGGGTCGGGGAAGTAGTTGAGGTAGTGCGCTTCGATCCGAATCATCTGGTTCGGCTCAAAGCGGAATGCGACGCCGTTGGGGAACGTCAGCGTCTCGTTCGGGATCTGCGTGATCATAAGCGGGAAGGTCTCGCCCTTGAGGGTCTCGATGAAGGGCGTGCAGTTAAACGGCTCGGTCTGCTCCTCCGTCTCGCTCGACTTGTACACGATCATGTGGTGGGAGCCCGCAGCGAGCTCGGTCCGTATCTGCGAGACCCAGAGCTCGTCGGCGTTTCCGAGGCGTCGCACCACGCACTTGGTGACCTCTTGCCCTGGGTTCATGTCCCAGTCGCCGATGAACGTTGTCTCTGTCCCAATCATGTCGGGAGGGGTGGCCGGGAGCACGATGGTCGTGTCTTCAGGCGGGGTGGATGTGTCGTCGTCCGGCGGGGTGGTCGTGTCTTCATCCGGCGGAGTGGTCGTGTCGTCGGGCGGCGTGGCCGTGTCGTCGGGTGGCGTCGCGGTATCGGTCGGCGAGCCGGTGTCGTCGGACGTCGAGGTGTCTTCGTCGCTGAGGGTGTCGTCACCCGCCGACGTATCATCCGCGGCTGCCGTGTCGTCGACGTTGCCTGGAGCGGCGCTGTCGTCGTCGAGACAGCCGGTCATTCCCAGGGTCGCTGCGACCGCATACGCGAGCAACATGACCGATGGGCGCTTAGTAGTTGATGCGCAGAGTTTCATGCCGCGTAAGCTCGCACAACACGCCAACCGCAGCAAGCATCGGTGTCGGTGGGTTCGAAAGTCACAACGAACCCGTGGCGTCGACCGAGGCCGAGTGGTAATCCGAAAGGCGACAAGAAGCTGAGGGACAAACGATGCGAACAACACGATACCAGTGGACGCTTTCGGCACTGACAGCGGCAGCCATGCTGCTCGTCAGCTGCGAGCACGAGAAAGTCGTCACCGAAGAGTGCGAGGTCTGCAAAGCCCCCGACGGCATCGACACAACCATTGGCACCCCCGACGTTGGCGACACCGGACAGCCCGACAGCAACGTCGACACGGCTACGCCGCCCGACACGAGCGATCCGGGCGACACCACGCCGCCCGAGGACATCGTGATCACGGAGGGGGGCTTCCTCTGGCCGTGCCAGGGCAACTCCGACTGCCTCGACGGTTTCTGTGTCGAGGGCGAGGAAGGCTTCTTCTGCACAAAGACCTGCATCGAAGAGTGCCCTGCTGGCATGGACTGCAAGTCGGTCGTCACTGGCAGCTCCGACCCTGCGTTCCTCTGCTTGCCCCGACTGAAGAAGGTCTGCGTTCCGTGCGCAACGGACTTCCAGTGCACTGGCGGCGCCTGCCTCGACATCGACGGCGAGAACTACTGCGCGACCACTTGCGAGTCTGACGAAGAGTGCCCCGAGAGCTACGCGTGCAACGCAGATCCAAGCGGCGAGCGAGACGGAACATTCTGTCAGCCGAAGTCAGGAAGCTGCGACTGCACTCCCGACTTCTCGGGCGCGCTGCGAACCTGCCTCGTCGAAAACGCCATCGGCACCTGCTTCGGCGTTGAGACCTGCGAGCCTGACCAGGGCTGGATTGACTGCACGGCACCGCCAGCGACCGACGAGGTCTGCGACGGACTCGACAACAACTGCGACGGGCTCGTCGACAATGGTGTGGTCGACGGTGGGGCTTGCTCAAAGGTCGTGCCTGGCGTCGGCACGTGCACGGGCACCGAGATTTGCGTCGGTGGCCAAGGCTTCGTGTGCAACGCCCAAGACCCGGAAGTTGAGACCTGCGACTTCATCGACAACAACTGCGATGGTCGGATCGACGAAGACTTCCGCGCAGGCGGGACCGGCGCCTACAACACACCTGAGCACTGTGGCTCCTGCGGCGCGAGCTGCAACATCACCGTGCCGAACGCCGTGACCGCATGCGTGATCGACGGCGACGACGCCAGCTGCCAGGTCACGAGCTGCGCCGACGGCTTCTACCAAGCCGGTCCGCTGACCTGCTTGCCGGTGAGCGACGACCTCTGCGCACCGTGCTCGGGCGACGACAGCTGCCAGACACCCGGCGATCGTTGCCTCAACATCGATGGCGGCTCTTTCTGCGCCAAAGACTGCAGCGAAGGGAACCTCCACGGATTGCCAGCAGGCCAGTGCCCTGGCGGCTACTCCTGCGTCAACATGGGCAGCGGCATCCGTCAGTGCCAGCCGACGAGCGGCTCATGCACCTGCCTCGCGCAAAACGACGGAACCAGCCGGACGTGCCTGCGAACGAACGCGACCGGGACGTGTTTCGGTCAGCAGACGTGCAACGCGGCCGCGGGCTGGTCGGTTTGCTCTGCGCTCGAGCCGGCGGCTGAGCTCTGTGACGACCTCGACAACGACTGCAACCAGATCGTCGACGACGTTCCGAACCGCGGGGCTGCCTGCGCAAACACCAACGCCAACGGCAGCTGCACGGGCCTCTTCGACTGTGTCGACGGGCAGTCCGACCTCGTGTGCGTGGCCGACATCCCCGCGCCCGACATCTGCAACTACATCGACGACGACTGCGACGGAACGACCGACAACAACTACCCGAACCTCTTTGCCACCTGCTCGGTTGGCGAGGGGCTCTGCCAGCGTTTTGGGTTCAACGAGTGCCGCGCGAATGGCGCAGGGATCGAGTGCAACGTCCAGCCCGGCATTCCGCAGACCGAGATCTGCGACGGCATCGATAACGACTGCGACGGGCAGGTGGACGAAGGGCCGGTCTTCGGTCAGAAGGGCCAGCCCTGCACAGCCGGTGTTGGGGTCTGTGAGGTCACGGGCGTCCTCGAGTGCGCCACGGGCGGTCAGTCGCTGACCTGCTCGGCAACGCCGCCCACTCCGGGCAACAGCGATCCGTGCGATGGACTCGACAACGACTGCGACGGACAGATCGACGAGAACTTCCCCACCAAGGGCGACCTCTGCAGCGCCGGCACCGGCGTGTGCGCATCGTTCGGCAACTTCGTCTGCAACGCAGCGGGTACCGGCGTCACGTGCAACGCCACCGCAGGCGCACCGCAGACCGAGGTCTGTGACCTTGTCGACAACGACTGTGACGGTGTCGTCGACGATGGCTTCATCATCAACGGCAAGTACAGCCGGGCCGACGCGTGCGGCAACTGCTTCACCGACTGCGGTGACATCTTTGACCGCCCCAATGGATACGGGACCTGCAACGCGACGGGGGCTCCGACCTGCGAGCTCACGTGCTGCCGTGCCGGCGACTCGAATGCCGCCTGCGACGGCAACGACTACTTCGACCTCAACGGCGTTCCCGACGACGGCTGCGAGCTCGGGCTCAACGACGCCGTGCACGTGTCCGAGTCAGACGTCAATGCGTTCGACAACCCCGGCTGTGGCCTCGGCCCAGCGAACACGCTGCCGGGCTACTACCCATGCAAGTCCATCACCTACGGCATCGGCCGGGCCCAAGCGCTCAACCGTGACGAGGTCCGCGTGGCGGGCGGCGCGTACAACGAAAACGTCAACGTTGTTTCAGGTATCAGCCTGTTCGGTGGCTACAACCCGACCACATGGGACCGCGCGCCGGCCTCAAACCTGACGGCCATCTTCGATCCGGGCGGCTCTGGTGACCGCAAGACCATGGTCGCTCAGAACATCACGGCGCAGACCACGACGGTCGACGGGTTCACGGTGTACGGCGGCGTTGCCAGCGGTGCCAGCCGCAACTCGTATGCGATCTACGTCCGCAACTCCAACAACCGCCTGCAGCTGACCAACAACATTGTCTGGGGCGGCACGGGCGGACCCGGCTCGATCGGAGCGACGGGCAGCGACGGCAGCGACGGTGGCGACGGCAACGACGGCGTTGGCGCCTTCGAGCCAACCCAACCGTTCGCATGCGCTGAAGAGTGCGAGGCCGCAGGTGCATCGAGCCCAGGTGGTACCGGCGGCGTCAACGGCTCGTGCGGCAACGCGCGGGGCGGCAACGGTGGCGGCGCGGACTGCCCGGACTTCAACGAAAGCCACAACCAGTGCACCGATCCGACGAACGATACGATCGGCTCCGACCAGACCGTGACCACGAGCGGCTTCAACGGTCAGGGCAGCGGCGCCGGTGCCGGTGGCCTTGGAGGGTGCGACACCAAGATCAACCCGGACGCGTCCAACTCTTGCACGTGCCTCCAGCCAGGCTGCGCCCAAGGCAAGTTCTCGGCTCCAGGCACCAACGGAAGCCCCGGCAACGCCGGCAGCGGCGGTATCGGCGGCATCGGCAGCGGTGGCGTTGTGGCTGCCGAGTGGCGTGGCGTCAGCGGCTTCAACGGAACGTCCGGGGGCAGCGGCTCTGGCGGCGGTGGCGGTGGTGCCGGCGGTGGTGTCGAGACCCGCTTCAACATCAGCTGCTCTGGCTACAGCGACTTCGGTGGCACCGGTGGTGGCGGCGGAGCAGGTGGCTGCGGCGGCTCTGGCGGCACCGGCGGCGGTTCCGGCGGCGGGGCATTCGGGATCTTTGTGGTCTTCAACACGGCGCCAGGCTCGTCGATCCCAACGATCTCCGGCAACGAGATCCACACCGGCTTCGGTGGGCTCGGTGGACGCGGCGGCAACGGTGGTACCGCGGGCGCAGGCGGCAACGGCGGCGTCGGTGGTAACGGCGGGATCTCGGGCAGCTCGTTCTGGTGCGCAGCGCCTGGCAGCAAGGGCGGCGAAGGCGGCGCCGGTGGACCCGGCGGCGGCGGCGGCGGCGGATCCGGCGGCATCAGCTACGGCATCTACGTCAGCGGCCAGGGCGGAAGCTCGGTGTTCGCGTGGACGGCCAACACGATCACGCTCGATGGTGCGGGTGGTACCGGCGGTGCCGGCGGCGGCACGGGTGCAGGCGGAAACGTTGGCAACAGCGGTGCGACCGGCGCCCAAGCAACGCGCAACTTCTAAGCGATCGCTCTCGGCCCAAGTCTGCGCGTCGCGGCAACGCACCGAGCGCGCGCAGGCTTGCAAGCACGGGACGCGGTCAGTTTGAGCCGCCGGCACGCCGGCGTCCAACGAGCTTGTGCGTTCCTCGGCTTGAGTTGGCCCGCCAGTGCTGCACCCTCGCGCATTGGTTGGCGCGCCGCGAAGACGCCGGCCAGGCCGTGTGCTCTCTGCGCGCACCGCTCGAGTTGCACGTACGGCCGCATGTGCGCTATTGTCGAGGTCAGGGGTCAGTCCACACGTCAAACGTGGGGCGAACATGCCGTTTGTTTTCGGTAAGCAGAGTCAGAAGCAGGCGCAGGAAGCTGTCGAGCCGTCGGCGTCTCACAGCGGCGGCACGATGGGCACGATCACTGCCGAAGGGCTGAACGTCCGGCAGGGGCCCTCAAGCTCGACGACGATTCTTGGCTCGTTGCCGCGCGGCTCGGAGATCGCGATCGTTGGCGAGTCCGGCGCCTGGCTCCAGGTCGAGTACTTCGGCCAGACGGCGTTCGTGTTTGGCAAGTACGTCGACCAGAAGCAGACCAACGCATGCAGCGCACCCATCATGTCGGGCGCGGTGACGGCGACGGCACTCAACGTGCGCAGCTCGCCCCGCAATGGTGATGTCGTCGGCGTCCTCTACAAAAACGATGACGTCGCGATCTGTGCCGAGGTTGGTGGTTGGTACCAGATCAACTACAACGGCGTGCCTGCGTACGTGTCAGCCTCTTACGTGCAGTCGATGACCTTGGGGCCTGTGATTGAGCCGACCAAGCAGGTCGGACCCGAACAGAAGCCGGTCGTGTCGGCCGCAGAGGCCAAGAGCCAGGGGATCGTCACTGCCCAGGCGCTCAACGTTCGTGCAGCGCCGCGTAACGGTCAGGTCATTGGGGCTGTCTATAAGGGCGGAACCGTTGACATCGTGGCAGAGAAAGACGGCTGGTACGAGATCGTATACGAAGGCAAGCAGGCCTTTGTCTCGGCGGCTTACGTCTACCAGTCAGGCGGCGCGGGCGGCACGAAGGCACCGCAGCAGACAAGCTCTGGCGCTCACCGACCGAGCGGCGGCGAGATGCAGGATGTCTACGATACCCATGCTGGACGGCTCCAGGGTATCCAGATGAACCACACCAACGACGCGGAGTTCACTGCTTTCAGCAAGCACTGGACCAAAAACAAGGCGCGCTACGAGAAGGTCGCGGCCAAGGTGAACATGCCCGCCGACCTGATTGCCGCGCTGCACTGGCGCGAGTCGAGCGGTCGGTTCGACCGGTACATGCACCAAGGCGACCCGCTCGGTAAGCCTGCGGTGAACTGGCCCAACAACATCCCCATTTTCTACAACTGGGAAGACTCGGCCATCCACGCGCTGGGCCAAAAGAGTGGTCTCCAGCGCGACTTGAAGATCACTAAAGAGACCACCGACATGGCCGCGCAGCTCACCTACGCTGAGTACTACAATGGCCTAGGCTACCACCGCTATCACAAGGACGTCGCGACGCCCTACGTCTACGCGGGCACCAACCAGTACACGAGTGGCAAGTACGTCGCTGACGGGAAGTTCAGTCAGACTGCCAAGGACCGCCAGGCTGGCGTGTACGGGATGCTGAACCTAGCGAACTAGTCCCCAAAAAAGCCATTTTTCGAGCGGGGCGAACTAGGTGTGCTTGCCACCTGCGTCGGCCGAATGAAGGCCCTGCGAGCATCGTCGAGTTCGGGTGAGCGAAGCGAATGCACCGGCGCTGGTGGCGAGGGCATCGCGGAAGCCGTAGCCGCAGAAAGGGCGCTTGTCTTGGGACGAGTCCCAAAACAAGCGCTAGTTTCGAGCCCTAGGTCGTCTCCATCACGCCGACCGGACAGCTCACGCTGGTCCCGCCGAGTCCACAGTACCCGCCTGGGTTCTTGTGGAGGTACTGCTGGTGGTATTCTTCGGCGAAGTAGAAGGTCGGCGCGTCGAGGAGCTCCGTTGTGATGCTGCCCCATCCGGCGTCGCGGAGGGCTGCCCCAAACGCACGCTGAGTGGCTTCTGCGACGCTGCGCTGAGCGTCGCTGTAGACGTACACGCCAGAGCGGTACTGGGTCCCGACGTCATTGCCTTGCCGCATGCCCTGCGTCGGGTCGTGGTTGTCCCAGAACACACGGATCAACGCTTCATAGGTGATCGCGCTCGGATCGAAGACCACGCGGACCACCTCGTTGTGACCGGTCGCGCCGCTACAGACCTCTTTGTAGGTTGGGTTCGGGGTGTGCCCCGCTGCATAGCCGACCGCGGTTGAGACGACCCCTGGTGTGTTCCAAAACTTCCGCTCGGCACCCCAGAAGCAGCCCATGCCGAACATGGCCAGCTCAAGGCCGTCGAAGTCGCCGTCGAGCGGCGCGTCCAGCACCATGTGCCGCTCTGGGACGGGAATTGGAGTGTCACGGCCCGGGAGCGCCTCGGCCGGCGAGGGCATTCGTGGTTCGCGTCGGAGAAAGCGCATGAGACCTCTGAGACGGTGTCGGCGCACGGCGAGACCTGCACCGGGTGGAGGCTTTGGAGTAGACACCCTACACACTCGAGCAAGTAGGCAAGCCGCGAACGGCTCGGGAACCGTTCGCAAGACGCACGTTGCCCGAACCCAGAACGGCTGCCTTGCGCTCTTAGAGCTTGCCCTTCAGCGCGTCAGACACCGCGGCATTCAGCGCGTCGGAGCCGGCGTTCTTGAGCTTGCGTCCGTTGATGAAGAAGGTCGGGGTGCCGCGGACGTTCGCTCTGCGCGCGAGCTTCATGTCTGCGTCGACGGTGGCGCTGTGCGTCTTGTCCTCGAAGCAGGCTCCAAACTTCTTGGAGTCCAGCTTCAGCGCGGCTGCATGCGCGAGGAGGGCTTCATCGCTGAGGTCCTTGGTGTTGGTGAAGAGGCGGTCGTGGTAGGCCCAGAACTTGCCCTGGTCATTGGCGCACATGGCGGCAAGTGCGGCGGGCTGAGCACGCTTGTGGTGCGATAGCGGCATGTTGCGGTGGACGACGGCAATCTTGCCCTTGTGCTCCTTTTCGAGCTTGGCCAGCAACCCTTGAGCGCGGGCGCAGAAGGGGCACTCGAAGTCGCTGAAGATGGTGATGACGGCCTTCGCGCGCTTGGCCCCACGGCGCGGAGCATCCTTGTTGAGCCCCTCGATCACGTCGCCCTCGACGAGCTCGATGACCTTGGCGTCCTTCATGAGGTGGGCGTAGACGTCCTGTGCTTTCACGCCGCCGGCGATGACCTTCTTGGCCTTGGCCAGCTCTTCTTTGAAGACGCTCTCGAGCTGCGTGAGCCCCACCGCCCCCCGCACGCTGCGTCCGTTGACGAAGACATGCGGGGTCCCGCGCACTCCGAGCTGTCGAGAGAGCGCTTCGTCGGCCTGCAGCTTGGTGAGGGTTGTCTTGCGCTTGAGGCACTTGGCGAGTCGCTTGCGGTTGAGCTTGGCGGCTTTGATGACCGCATCTCGGTCGGGTTTTCCATTTGCCGCCAGCGCGGCGTCGTGGAACGCCCAGAACTTCCCTTGCGCCTTGGCGCAGATTCCAGCGAGCGCCAGAGGCTTGGCCCCTTTGTGGAAGGCGAGAGGCTTGTGCTTGAACACGACGCGCAGGTCGTTCGGGTAGCGCTCGCGCAGCGTGTCGATGGTCACGGCGTGCTTGCTGCAGAAGGGGCACTCGAAGTCGGCGAAGGCGACCAGGGTGACTGGCGCGTCCTTGGGCCCCTGGATCGGGTCTTTGCGGGTATCCACCGATGCGCGGAAGACGTCGTCTGGGATGGTTCGTTCGGCGCGCCGCGCGCGCGCTGTCTTGCTGGCGGGTCGGTCCGGCGGCGTCTCCCAGGCGTGCAGGTAGCGTGACAGGTCAGGGTTTGCGCTCAGGGTTCGAGCCTTGATGAAGCCAGGTTTTGGGGCAGCCTTGTAGGCTGCAAGCTCTGCGTCGATGATCTCGGCAAACTTAGGCGCCGGTTGGGCCCCCCGCACCTTCTGGCCGTTGACGAAGAAGGTCGGTGTGCCGGTCGCGCCGAGCGCAGCGGCAATCTTTGCGTTGCGGGTGACGAACGCGTCGACGGCGGGGTCGGCGAGGTCTTTGCCAAAGCGCTTGAGGTCGAGCTTGAGCTCACGAGCCGCCGCCAAGTACCGCGCGTCGCTCAGCGAGCGTGACGACGCAAAGAGCAGCTCGTTCATCGACCAGAACTGGCCTTGGCGTTGGGCCGCGACCGAGGCCTTCGCTGCGTTGTGCGCGTTGCGATGGAAGGCCAGGGGGAGATGGACGAAGGTGACCTTGAGCTTGTCGCCGTAGGTCTGTTGCAGTGACTTCATCGTGCGCCGCCCGCGCGCGCAGTACGGGCACTCGAAGTCTGAGAACTCGACGATCTCAACGACAGCACCTGACGCGCCCAGCGTCGGTGGCCGCAGGTCGCCGTTGCCAGCCATCGTCTCCGTCGTGAGCAACATCACCGCGAGCGCCACCATCACGCGCGCCGCCCGCGTGGCGACACGTCGCGGCAACAGGCCTAGTCCCAAATCAAGCGCTATTTTCGAGCGAGGCGAAGGCGTTGTGCTTGCCAGCGGCGTCCGCTGGACGAAGGCGATGCGTGCATCGTCGAGTTCAGGTGAGCGAAGCGAACGCACGGACGTCACTGGCGAGGGCATCGCCAAAGCCGCAGCCGAAAAGAGCGCTTGATTTGGGTCTAGAGGTAGGCCCCGAGGCGCTGGTGTGGACGACCAAGATACGAGACGCGGGCGAGCTGAAGACCGCCGTCGCCTTCATTGTTCACGAGCGCGACAAGCGGCTAGAGCACCGAACGGGGAAATGCAAAATCTGATGACTTCGTGAAGTGCATCACTGGACCGACGATCTCAGGATCACTCAGGGACTGCGTCCCTGGAACCCGCGCTGAGGTTTCCCTTCGGTCGTCACCCCAGCGGCACACCTCACGCGCGTCCCAGAATCCGCATTTCCCCGAACGCTGCTAGCTCGCTGACTCCAGGCCAAATTGCCACGATAAAGTCGACCGTAGGGTAACCACTCGGGCGTTCGCGACACAGATCGTCATGTCCGGGCGGCGCGCTTGTTGGCAGACCGAACCTGCCGAAGTGGCGTTCCCGGCAATGCTGTCTGCCATCCGTCATGTGAGCGATCGCTTGCGTCGGATCGTGCAGTTGCACCACCACACGCCCACACGGGGCAGAGGACGAGCGAATGAGGCAGGTAGACGTCGCCATCATCGGAGCGGGAACAGCAGGCCTCAGCGCGCGACGCGAGGTCGCCAAGGTCACCGACAACTACGTCATCATCGACGATGGCATCCTGGGCACGACGTGTGCGCGCGTCGGCTGCATGCCATCCAAAGTGCTCATCCAGGTCGCTAACGACTTCCACCGTCGCCACAAGCTTGCTCAAGAAGGTATCAGCGGCGGCGAGGCCCTCACCATCGACCATGCCGAGGTCATGGAGCACGTGCGTGCGCTGCGCGACCGCTTTGTGCGAGGCGTCATGAGCAGCTTTGAAGGGTTCTCCGAAAAGCTCATCCGCAAGCGCGCACGCTTTGCGGCGCTGGACGTACTCGACCTTGGCGACGAGAAGATTCGCGCCACCAAGACGGTCATCGCGACGGGCTCCTCGCCGATCGTACCCGGTCCGTGGCGTGAGCTATCGCACCGCCTCATCGACACCGACGACTTCTTCGAGCTGCCCACGCTTCCCAAGCGCGTCGTCGTCATCGGGCTCGGGGTCATCGGGCTCGAGCTAGGCCAAGCCTTGAGTCGGCTCGGCGTCGAGGTCACGGCTGTAACGCTGGACAAGGCCGTTGGCGGCCTCACAGATCCCGCACTGCAGGACTACGCATTCTCGACGTTCGAGGGCGAGTTCCCGATTCACCTCGAGCCCGTAGAGTCGCTGCGCGAAGACGCCGCGACCGGCGACTTGCTGGTCGTCCTGCGCAGTGGCCAAGAGCTGCGCGCCGACAGCGCTCTGCTCACGATGGGACGGCGACCGAACGTCGGCGGCCTCGGCATCGAGGAACTCGGCATCGCCACGACCCGCGGCATTCCAGCCTTCGACTCAGGTACGTTCAGGGTCGACGGCACGCCTTGGTACCTCGCAGGCGACGGAAACGCCGAACGCCCGCTCCTTCATGAGGCGGCCGACGAAGGTCGCATCGCGGGCTACAACGCCGTGCGCGACGAACCCCACTGCTTTCAGCGTCGAACCGGCCTGGGCATCACGTTCAGCGACCCCAACATCGCGATCGTTGGCGAGTCCCACCGGGCGCTTTCCGATGCTGGCGTCGACGTCATCACCGGCGCCGCGAGCTACGAGGGACAAGGGCGGGCCATCGTCAAGCTCAAGGAGGTCGGCAAGCTTCACGTGTACGCCGACCGCGCCAGCGGCAGGCTGCTCGGCGCCGAGCTCTTTGCGCCTGAGGGAGAGCATCTTGCCCACTTGCTCGCGTGGGCATTGGCGTCTGGCCTGACCGCACGCGAGACCCTCAGCCTCCCCTTCTATCACCCGGTCCTCGAAGAAGGCCTTCGCACCGCCCTACGCGACGCGGCACGCCAGACAGCGCAGCAGCCGGGCGAGCTTGAGGTCTTGCGCTGCGCCGACCCGCCCGTGGGTGTGCGGGCGTAGACAAGCGCGGCTAGCCGGCTGGCTGCCGCTACGGGCAGTAGTCCGGCTGGCCTTGAGGCGCGACGACACAGGCGCCGTTGCAGTTCTCGTGGACGGTCCAAACGCCGTTGGTGCAGAGCCAGACGTGCTCGTCGGGCAGACCGGCATTGGCGTGACTGCCGCAGTAGAACCCGTTTCCGATCGGACAGCTGCCTGTGATGCATCCGTCTGACCCGGTCGGGTTCTTTGCACAACCCGCCGCGCAGTAGGCGCTGTACGTGAAGCCGCCACCGACGCAGCTGTAGAGGGTCTTGGCGTCGAGTCCGATGCCATCGCCGCAGTAGTTGCCGTCGCCGCTAGGGCAGCTCGACGTCGGCGCTGCGGCGCACTGGTCGGCGACGCCGTTGGGCATGGACTGACAGCCGTGGGTGCAGCTCTCGCTGACGGCGAAGACACCTCCGGCGCACGTGTAGAGCACGCTTGGGTCGAGCCCCACGGGGCCACCGCAGTAGAGGCCGTCGCCGAGCGGACAGGCGGCGGGCTCAGTGGCACACGCGCCCGCCGCCGTTCCTGGAACTTGCTGGCAGCCGTGGGTGCAGTGTGCGTTGAGGGTGAGCACGCCGTCGACGCAGTTGTAGAGGCTACCAGGTGTCAGCGCCACGTACGTCCCGCAGTAGGTTCCGTTGCCGTTGAGACAGCTAGGCGGCGCACTGGCGCACTGGTCCTCGACACCGGTGGGCATGGACTCGCAGCCGTGGGCGCAGGCCTCAACGACCGTGTAGCTGCCGTTGTTACAGGCATAGAGTGTCGCAGCGTCAAGGCCGACAGGCCCGCCACAGTAGATGCCGTTGCCCAGAGGACAGGTCGGCACGGGTGCCGGCGCACAGGCGCCCGACTCGCAGCCATGCGTGCAGACCGCGCTCAGCGCAAACGCTCCGGCGGTGCAGGCGTAGAGCGTGTCGGTGTCGAGTCCGACGGCACCGCCACAGTAGAAGCCGTCGCCCGTCGGACAGGTCGGCACGGGTGGCGGCGCACAGCTCGCCCCCGCGGCTCCGACCTCGCAGCCGTGCGGGCAAAGCTGGCTCGCCGTGAAAGCACCGGCGGTGCACTGGTAGAGTGTCGCCGGGTCCAAACCGACCCCGCCGCCACAGTAGAGGCCGTCACCGCTCGGGCACACCGGCGGGGGTGGCGCGCACGCGTCTGAGGCCGGTGCCGCGCTGGCCTGGCAGCCGTGTTCGCAGACCTCGGTCAAGAAGTAGTCGCCGCCTACACAGTCGTAGAGCCAGGCGCTGTTGAGGCCGACGGGGCCACCACAGTAGGTACCGTCTCCCGCAGGACATGGCGGAGCGCTGGCGCACGCGTCGGCGTTGCCGCTGCTGCTGACCTCGCACCCGTGGCTGCAGCTCTCGGCTGGCCAGAACGACCCAGCCGTGCATGAGTAGACCGTGTTCGCGTCGAGCTCGAGCGGTCCGCCGCAGTAGAGACCGTCGCCGCTGGGACAGCTTGGACCGACGTCGGCGCAGACGTCGGGCGTGCCTGCTGCCTGAACCGCGCAACCCGCGGCACAGCTCTCGACAACGGCAAACGTGCCGCTCTGGCAGCGGTAGAGTGCATCGACGTCGAGCCCAACGGGGCCCCCACAGTAGAGCCCGTCGCCCCCGGGACAGCTGGCAGCCGGCGGTGGGCTCAGGGTCCCTCCGCAGGCGGGTGCGCGCTCGACGACGCTGACGCCGGTGTAATAGGCGTCCAAGATCGTGTCGACGTCGGCCCCCGACGACGCTAGGCAGGCGGCTCCATTCTGCGACATGCAGCCGCGGTTCTTCGGGTTGCCAGGGTGACCGAGGGGCGAGGGACCGCCGCCGCCGGGGATCTGCTGGTAGGTGACCCACTGCTCGGTGTTGAAGGCGTCGGGATCGTCGCCGTCGCCCACACAAAGCGGTGGATCGGGGATCGCACCCGCGACGTAAAACGCCGCGATGGTCTGGCCGAGGTTGTTGTTGAGGACCTGGCCGCGGGTTGCCTGCACGGCTGCCCGCACCTTGGCCGAAGGCGTCTGGCCGCACGAGTAGACCTGGCCGGCTTGGCTGTCGGGGATGGAGCCATTGGCCTCGAGCGCGTAGTGCAGGTAGCTGCGCGCGGCAATGGCCTGGGCCTCCAATGCTGCGGCTGGCGCAAGGCCGTTTTCACACTGGACGACGCCGGGGAGGTAGTCTTCTTCGATGTCGATGGGGTTGGCACAGCTGCCGCAGCTCAGCGAGCTGACCCCCTTGCAGAGCCCCTCGCCGCCAGCTGACGGCGGGGGGGACCCCGCGCCAGCGACTGCGCCCGCGTAGATGTCGCCCAGCCGCGGGTACAAGAACTGACCCGGGCAGGTCGTGGTGTTCTGGTCACGGTGGCCGAGCAGCGTGCTGCCGAGCGAGAGCTGGATGCTGTAGGTGTCGGCCAGCCAGCGCACGATGCGCGAGCCTGCGTCGATGGCCGCCTGCGGTGGCTGGTGAATGTGGAAGTCGCCGATATAGGACACGCCGACGTTGTCCTGGTTTTTGTTGAGGACGTGAATGCCTCGCAGTGTCTCGCTGCGCATCCCCTGCCAGATCCGACCGTCGCGGCTGATGAGGAAGTGATAGCCGATGTCACACCAGCCGTTGTTGTTGATGTGGTAGTCCTGGATCTGCCGCAGTCGGGCTTCGAAGCTGACGCTGTCGAAGGTCGGCGTGTCGGTGTGGTGGATCGTGATCTTGCGGGGCGTCTGAGGCCGGTTCTGCAGGTGGCAGAAGCCGCTGGTTGCGCCCCATGACGACCTCGGCTGGACGATGCTCGCAGGTGCTAGGCCCTGGGTCCTTGTGGTCAGCGTCTTCGGGTTTCGCAGCTCGGGCCGCTCGAAAGGCAGCAGCTCGATGGCGAGAAACGACGTCAGGCCCGTGGCACCGCGCAGCTCAAAGTCATGAGCGACACCTTCTGGCTCAAACGCGCCGTTGTACGCGACCGACTCGTTCCACGTGATTGAGACCGGCTGCCACTCACTCCATGCCTGGCCGCTGGCCCGAGTTCGAACCGTGAGGGCTGGCGTCTGCGCGCCCAACCGGTCCCAGCGTAGACCGACCGACTGGAACCCCTCGGCAAGCGAGACTGCGACCACATCGGTGGTATCGAGCTGCCCTTCCTGCAACACGATGGAGCCAGCCTCACGCTGGTCTGACGCATTGCCAAAAGTGACCGGCGGCCCGTCGTCGGTTGGAGCTGGCTCGCCCGCGCCGTCCGCACAGGACAAAGGCAAGCAAACAAGCAGGACAGCGATGGTGAGAGCGTTCTTCATCGGATGAAGGTACCATCAAATTCCGTCCCGCGCGCAGGTTTGGGGAAAAGTCCCAAAACAAGCCGATCTCAGCCACCTAATCAAGGGGCTCGACGTGCCGATGCTGCTGTGCACAAAACCGGCTAAACCGGCCGGCGGACCGATCATGCGGACACCAACACGCGGACCTAGCCGCGCTTGCCTACCCGCTTGAGGCGATCGACGGTCTTTGGGTCGAGGCGGCGCTCGGTCGATGGTCGGCGCAGTGCTGCCACCGACTCGAGGACGTTGATGAGGGGCTCGCGCCGCAGCGGCTTGAGCAGCAGCGTGTGCATACCGACCGCATGACACTCCGACTGATCGGCATCGCTGACGCCAGCCGTGAGTGCGACGAGCGGCGTCTCGGCCGTTGGTCCTTCGAGCGAACGCACCGCTCGCGCTGTCGCCACGCCGTCCATACCGGGCATGCGGAGGTCGAGCAGCACGAGGTCAAAGGCATCGTCAGCGAGCACCGCGAGCGCCTCGACGCCGCTATCAGCACACACGACGTCGTGCCCGAGCATCGCCAGCATCCGCTCGGCCACAAAGAGGTTGAGGCGGTTGTCGTCGACGACGAGCACGCGCATCCGAGGCAAGCGCACATCGGCTTGCGGCGCGGACGCATTGGATGCAGCAACCAGCGGCAGCCACGCCTGAAAGTCGCTACCCTTGTTGAGCGACGACACCACCACCATCCGACCGCCGAGGAGCGACACGAGCCGACTACACACCGCAAGGCCGAGCCCCGTTCCCGGCGCGCGGGTGTCGCGGCCTCGTGAGAACGCGTCGAAGATGCGTGCTTGGTCGTCTTCGCTGATGCCTACGCCTGTGTCGACGACCCGCACGCGGAGCCAGTCTGGTGTAGGCACGTCGCACAACACGTCCACGGTGCCGTGCGACGTGAACTTCAAGGCGTTGCCGACAAGGTTGCTCACCACTTGGCGGACTCGCCGAGAGTCGCCGTGGACAAGGTCAGGAACGTCGTCGGCGACATCGATGGTCAGGGTCACGCTCGCGCTCTTCGACGGTGCCAGCACGGTGCCGACCTCCCGAAGCAGTGTCCCCGGGCTGTAGTCGTGGGGTTCCACCACCAGCACGCCGGCCTCAATGCGCGAGACTTCGAGCAAGTCGTCGAGCAGGTGAAGCAAGCTCTCCGCCGATGTCTTTGCGACGTCGACCATGGCGGCCTCCTCGCTGGCGAGCGAGGCCTCTGCAAGCGGCTCAAGCATCCCCAAGATGCCGTTCATCGGCGTTCGTAGCTCATGGCTCGCCGTCGCAACAAACTCGCTCATCCGACGACGCCCGCGCTCGGCGACCTCGGCCGCATGCTCGGTCGCCCGTTGCGCGGCGCGTGCCTCGGTCATATCGGTGAAGACCGACAACGCGTAGTGAGAGCCTGCCACGGTGATGCGACGGGTCCGAACAGAGATCTGCCGACCGTCGCGCGGCGAGACGATGTCGTAGACGGCGTCTTTGCCGGACGCCAGGACGTCCTTTGTCTGCCGAACGCGAGTGGCGCGGTCTTCGTCATCAGAGAAGAGTGTTGCGAGCGGACGTCCGAGCAGATCCAGCGACTTGCCCACGTCGAACCACTTGGTGAACGGCTGGTTCACAAACACGATGTTGAGGCGATCATCCACCACGCCCATCGCGTCTGGACAGGCATCAACAACCTGCCGCACGAGCCCCCAGTCGTCCTGCATGAGCGCTTCGCGAGCGCGTCGGTCGGAGAGATCGGTCGCCGAGATATGGACCACACCGTCAGCGTGTTCGCGGTCGGGGACAGCGGTGGCCATCACCTCGTGCCAGACAACACCTGCCAGCCCGTGAAGCGGTAAGCGCGCCGTGAACATCTCGCCGAGCTTGAGGCCGCTCAGCGTTCCCAGCACTCCTTGGACATCACGCAGGAGTGGACCGAGCTGACCTGGCGTCGGCATCAACCCAGGGCCGAGCCGGTCGGCTGCGGGGTTTTGGATTAGGATCGTGCCGTCACGCCTGACCACCCACTCGGCGCGTGCACTGTGCGCCCAGCCGCTGAGCTCGTAGTTCGCTTGCCGCGACGGACGCTCCACTGGCCAGATCTCGAACACCAACACGATCTCGTCGTCGATGGTACCGGCCACGACAGACGCACGACCATGGCGCGGGACGCCGCGTGGAAAAAAGTCCGCCGTCCATGCCCGCCGCTCGCCGCGAATCATCGCTTCCACGTCGGGACGACGTCGTGCGAGGAGCTCGGCCGAGAGGGGCTCGAGCTGACGGCCTGTGAACTCATCGAGACTCGTGGCGATAAAGAAGTCCAGCCCGGCGCTGTTGGCCCACACGTGGCGATGTGTCTCGAGCCCGTAGATGTAGATGGGCGTTGCCATCTGATCCCAGACGGCAAGCTGCTCGGCGCTCACTACGAGTTCGGGTCGGTCCACGGGCGATCCAACGACCGCCAAGCACCCACACTTGAGGCCTATTGAATGGTGCGCCGCAACACGCGAAACCGACCGAGACTCAGCGCGGCGCGCTGACCTTGGGGGAGCGTGAGCTGACGGTCTTTTTGCCGTTGTCGTAGACGGCCTTCTCGTAGAGCGATCCGTCCTTGAGCCAGTTGCTGAAGTCGCCGTCGAGCTTGCCGTTGTTGTAGGTCGCCACAAGCCGCTCTTGCCCGTTGTCGTACCACTTGCGTGCAGGCCCGTGAGGCTTGCCGTTGACGTACGTTTGCTCAAAGCCAAGCTTGCCGTTGGTGAACCAACGCTGGAGCTTTCCGGTCAGCTTGCCCTTCGAGTACGTGCCGAGCTTCCAAGGCTTTCCGTTGTCGAACCACACCTTGTATGGCCCGTCGATCTGGCCGTCGACGTAGCTGTAGTCATGGGCCAGCTTGCCGTTCTTCCACCACTTGAAGAGCTGCCCCGACAGCTTGCCGTTGTGATAGCTCGACAGCTCCCACGGGGTCCCATCGTCGTACCAGCGCATGAACGGTCCCTGCTGCTTGCCGTCCACGAACGTCGCCTGATAGGCCAGCTCGCCGTTCTTCCACCACTTGCGGCGGGTGATCGTGGCCCCAACCTGTCCGGAGACCATCTCCCACACCTGGCCGCTACGGTAGTAGCGTTTAAAGGGAGGGACCTCAGCGCCGTCGTCGAAGGTCTTCTCCGCTGCCAGCTCACCGCTGTCGTAGTAGCTTCGAATCACGCCATCGGGCTTGTGCTCAATCACCTCGCTGGCGCTGCTGGAGTAGGCCAGCTGCCCGTTCGCGTGCCACTTCCGCTGGGAGACAAGCTCGGCGTCCTCATACCGGTCCTCGGACTTGAGCGTGCCGTCGGGATACCACTGCTGTGCGAGCCCAACACGCTCGCCGTCGTTGAGCTCCTCGCGGAGGCGCTTAGAACCGTTGCGGTAGTACTCGATGCGCTCGCCGCTCTGCACGCCACGCACGTACATCTCCATCACCTCCACGGTCGTGCCGTCCCGGTAGAACGTCCGCATCGGACCATGCAGGAGGTCGTCTTTGAACTGAGCGTCAACTCGGCGCACCATCCCCTTCGCGGTGGGCTGACGCATGACGGCCTCGCCTTCGAGCTTGCCGTCGACGTAGGTCGCTTCTGCCACGGTGATCTTGGCGCCAAGCGCGCCGAGCACGCCACGCAGCTCGCTCGCAAGGACCTTCTTTGGCAGGCGTCCGAGGTTTAGGTGGATGGTCGCGGGCCCATGGGGCTGGCCATTGACGACGGCCACCGTCAGCTCGACAGCGTCCGGCACGTGCTTGAGCTTGATCGGCAGCGGCGGCAGCTTTGGCCCGGCCCACAGCTTCATGGCGCTCGAGACGACCGCCTGTCCGCGGACTTGATAGGTCCCGTTCGCAGGTCCGCCGGAGGCATCCCGAAAGCTCCCGTCGCGGTCGATCGCCATGGCTGCGCTTGGATCGGCGGCCATCGCTAGGCCTGGCAGGAACGCCACCAGCACACCGACGAACACGTACGTGAGCATCGCGTTCACCTGCCTATCACCTGACTCTCGCATGCCGTTGGCCTGTCTCATGCCTTGGGTCTCTCACCTTCCGACGTCGAGAGCAAACCGCTCCCCGACCATCACTACAACCGACACGCGTCACCCGATCGACAGGGCACCAAGGGCCCGTGTGCACTGGCAAGCGTCACTGCCGACAGGCCCTGTCTCGGCGCATTCAATGACCGATCCTCGAACTCAGCGCTCTGCGCCGTCCTGATCCTGGCGACGAGAACTTATCGCCGACGACACTGGTTTACTTTTGTCCGCGTCGTGGTCCTACCTGCCGCACCAAGCACAAAGGGAACACACATGACGCGCCCCACCCCACACAACGTCCGCTTCGACTCTGGCTTTCACCACCGCTCGGTCGCCCTTGGCTACGAAAGCGGCAGCGGCCCCTTCTCCCAGCGTCGCCACCGCCGTGCGACACGCCAGCTCAACGTCGTGGACGCAGGCGCTGTCAGCGTGGGCGACCGACCGTCGCGCCGCAGCGACTTCACGGCGACGCATACCTACTGAGCGCAACCGCGGGCAGGCGCGATGACGTCCGACCCATGCGCGTCTCGGCTGGCCTGCCGCACGACCGCGCAACGGCGCTCGATGATAGCTCGTCAGACAACCCGATCGCCCGTTCGTCACTCGGCAGGCCAAACGCAGCCACACAGGGCCCTGATGGGCATGTGAATTCGCTTTTCGTCGGGATGACGTTTACCGACCCATGGGGTTAGGGTCCTCACGAGAGACTGGAGGTCCCATCTTGATGACATGGTCTAAGAACAAGCGAACCCAGCTAGCTGCGATCACTACGGTGGTTGCGGGTCTTGTCGTTAGCGTCGGAGTCGCCCAGGCAAAGCCGAAGAAGCCTATGCGAGTCGCCGTGCTTGAGTTCACCAATGTCTCGTCAGACAAGGGGTTGGAGGTGCTTGGCAAGGGCCTGCAGTCCATGATCACGACCGATCTCTCAAAGGTCGAAGCGCTGACCATCATCGAGCGCGAGCGCCTCCAAGCCATCCTCGACGAGCAGAAGCTCGGGCGCTCGGGCAAGGTCGACAAGAAGACGGCCGCCAAGATCGGAAAACTCGCCGGCGCATCGCACCTGCTCAGCGGCAGCTACACGGTCCATGGCGATACCATGCGGCTCGATGCTCGCTTTGTGTCGGTCAAGAAGGGCGACGTCGTCCTCGCTGAGGACATGACCGGCGAGCGGGACGCGTTCTTCGAGCTAGAGAAAGACCTCGTCAAGAAGCTCGTTCGGGCTCTGGGGCTCAAGCTCGCACCGAAAGAGCGCGCCAAGATCGGCAAGCTCCATACCGCCGACTTCAAAGCC
>CALHXW010000015.1 GCA_938040325.1 uncultured bacterium
CGCCTGAGCGTGGCCTCCGACGCGGTCACCACCAGACGCCGTGCCGCCTTTGTGCTGGTCGCGATCGACATGCTCGTGATCTGGCTCGTCGTGTTCCTCTCGCCGCTCGTCGACTGGGAGCTTCCGAAGGTCGCAGCCGTCGGCTGGGCACTCCTGGCGGCCACCATCCTCGGCACGTTCTTGGCCGGAGGCTACCGGGTTGAGCGCTCCGGCATGGCGGCGCGCTTCGGCCCCTTCGGCGCCATGCTCGGACTCGCCGTCGCCTGGCTCGTGATGAAGTTCCTCAGCACCAAGCTCGCCATGCGTCCGATGCGCCCCCCTGCTGCTGAGGGCATCGCGCTGGCGGCAGTGCTCTTTGGGACCTGGGTCGCGGCGACACGTATCGCGCTGCAGTGGGCCTTACGCACCATCGAAGCACGCGCAAAGCTGCTCTTTGTGGGCAGCTCGGCGATGGCCGACCAGATCGCCGAGCGCCTGACAACCACCGGCAACACGACCCCGCTCTACCGCTTCGACCCGGCCCTCACACCCGAGCAGGCCGCGCCTGACTCCCGCGTGTTTCCACTCGCCGAGCTGGATGCCCACGCGTCCGGTGCGGTCAGAGCGATCGTGCTGTCGACGCCTCTCGACGAGCTGCCCCAGCAGACCATCGCCGACCTCGTGCACTGCCGAGTGCTCAACGTGCCCGTGCTCTCACCTAGCGACTTCATCGAGGGTGTCTGGCAGCGGACGCCCATCGATCTCGACGACACCAGCTGGTTTCTCCAGGACGGCCGGCTGCACGGCACGCGCGCCCCGCTCTTCGTCAGCGCCAAGCGCGTCGCCGACGTGCTTGGCGCGGTGATGGGGCTTGCCCTCGCCGCCCCGCTGCTGGTCGTCGCTGGCGTCGCGATCAAGCTCAGCAGCCGCGGTCCCGTCTTCTTCGGCCAGACTCGGGTCGGTCGCATGAAGCAGCCCTTCACCATCGTGAAGCTCCGCACCATGCATGTGAGTGCAGAAGAGGACGGGGCTCAGTGGGCGACGGCCGACGACACCCGGGTGACCACCGTCGGCCGCTTCTTGCGCCGAACGCGCATCGATGAGCTACCTCAGCTCCTCAACGTGCTGCTCGGCCACATGTCGCTGGTCGGACCGCGCCCCGAGCGTCCCGAGTTCACCCGGGAGCTTGAGCAGATCGTCCCCTACTACGACTTTCGCCACCTCGTACGTCCCGGCATCACCGGATGGGCCCAGGTATCGCATCCCTACGGAGGCTCGGTGAAGGACGCGGTCACCAAGCTCGAGTTCGACATCTACTACGTCAAGCATGCCTCGGTGCTCTTCGACCTACGCATCCTCGCCCACACCGTCCGTGTCGTGTTGACGATGCGCGGCTACTAAGCGAGACATGATGACGGCAGCTCGGCCGCACACTTCACCTGACGCTCCGGAGACGATGACATGGCAACGACTCAGACCAGTCACATTCATGGCGGCTCGATCGTCGGCCAGGTCCTGGCGGCCCATGGGGTCACCTGCCTCTACAACCTCTGTGGCGGCCACATCTCGCCCATCTTGCAGGGTGCCAAGATGCACGGCCTCAGCGTCGTCGACGTGCGCGACGAGGTCACAGCAGCGTTTGCCGCCGACGCCGCGAGCCGCATGACCGGCATCCCAGGTGTGTGCGCGGTCACCGCCGGTCCCGGCGTCACAAACACCGTCACCGCCGTCAAGAACGCTCAGGAGGCGCAGCAGCCGATCATCGTGCTCGGCGGCGCAACCGCGACCGTGCTCCGCGGCCGTGGCTCGCTCCAAGACATCGACCAGCTCGCGCTGATGAAGCCTATCACCAAGTGGTCCACGCGCTGCAGCAAGGTCAAAGACCTGGCACCGACCCTGAGTCGGGCATTCGAAGTCGCGATGGAAGGCATCCCCGGCCCAGTGTTCATCGAGATCCCTGTCGACGTCCTCTACCCCAAAGACATCGTCGCGGAGTGGTACGTCAAGGAGTCCGGCGTCGACAAGATGAGCGGCCCAGTCGGCGCGGCGGCACGCCTCGGCATGAAGGCCTACCTCCAGCACCAGTTCCACATGCCGCACATTCCGCTGCGTGTACCCAGCTTCGACAACCCCCTTGGTCCCAGCGTCGAGTCGCAGCTCGACAAGGTCGCCAGCGCGATCGCAGGCGCGCAGAAGCCGGTGCTCGTCATTGGCAACCAGGCGATGGTCAACATGACGCCTGGCCGCGCGGACGCACTCGCTGACGCTGTTCGGCGCATCGGCATCCCGACGTTCTTGGGCGGCTCATCGCGCGGGCTGCTCGGTCGTCACAGCGACATCCAGTTTCGCCACAAGCGGACGGCCTCGCTCAAGGCTGCTGACGTTGTCATCATCGCAGGCTTCCCCTTCGACTTCCGGCTCGGCTACGGCCTTAAGATCAACAAGAAGGCGACCCTCGTCAGCATCAACCTCGACCCTGAGGCGCTCAAGAAGAACCGCAAGCCCACGATCGCCGTCGAGACGCATCCGGGCGAGTTTCTCATGCAGCTTGCTGGGCGCACCGCCAACATTGGGTCGCCGGCGGGTGGCCGCGAGAGCTGGTTCGCTGAGCTCCGGGCGCGGGAGCAAGCCCGGGAAGACGAGATCGCCAGCGGGGCCAACAAAGAGGGTCCGCTGGTGGACCCCATCCACCTCTTCATGCGCATCGAAGAAAAGATCAACGACGACAGCGTCCTGATCGTCGACGGCGGTGACTTCGTGGCGACCGGCTCCTACATCGTGCGGCCGCGTGGGCCGCTGCGCTGGCTCGACCCAGGCGTCTTCGGCACGCTCGGCGTAGGCGGTGGCTTCGCCGTCGGCGCCGCAAGCGTCCGGCCCAGCGCTGAGGTCTGGCTCTTCTACGGCGACGGCTCGAGCGCCTATAGCCTCGCGGAGTTCGACACCTATGTGCGCATGGGCTACGCGCCGATCGCCGTCATCGGCACCGACGCGAGCTGGCAGCAGATCGCCCGCGACCAGGTCAAGATCCTCGGCGATGACGTCGGAACGCGGCTGCTGCGGACCGACTACCACAAGGTGGCGGAGGGCTACGGCGGCAAGGGCCTGCTATTGACCGATCCGAAGAAGATCGACGCGACCCTCAACAAGGCCAAGAAGCTCGCGGCAGCAGGCACCCCCGTCTGCATCAACGTGCACCTCGCCACCAGCGACTTCCGCGAAGGCTCGATGTCCATCTGAGCTGGGTCGGGCTGCCGACAAGACCAAGGAGACCGCATGCCGCTCGTCCACGCTCGCTGCGCCCCCGGACGGGGCGCCCGCCTTGAGGCCTTTAGCTTCGCTGCTGGCCCCCTCCAGCGCGGTGAAGTCGCTGTCCGTGTCACCCACTGTGGCGTCTGCCACAGCGACATCCACATGATCGACGACGACTGGGGGCGCAGTACCTTTCCGCTGGTGCCCGGCCACGAGGTCATCGGCGTCGTGATCGACCGGGCACCGGACGTTCGAGACCTCCAGATCGGACAGCGCGTCGGCGTGGGCTGGCAGCGCAGCTCATGCGGCACCTGCGATCCATGCAAGCGCAGCCTCGATAACCTCTGCGTCGCCACCCAAGCTACGATCGTCGGCGCCCATGGCGGGTTCGCAGAGCGCGTTCAGGTCGACGCGCGCTACGCCATTGCGATTCCGGACGGCCTCGACTCCGAGGGTGCGGCGCCCCTGCTCTGCGCAGGCATCACCGTGTACTCGCCTCTCGTCACCCATGGCGTCTCGGCCACGACCCGGCTGGGCGTCATCGGCATCGGCGGACTGGGCCACCTCGCGCTCCAGTTCGGCGCGGCGTTCGGCGCCCACGTCACGGCCTTTTCCCGCTCACCGAGCAAAGAAGCCGAAGCGCGAGAGCTCGGGGCAGACCGCTTTGTCCTGAGTACCGATGACGACGCGATGGAGGCCGCCAGTGGCAGCATCGACTTCCTTCTGAACACGGTCTCTGGCGACCTCGACTGGTCCGCGTGGCTCAACATCCTGGCCGTTCGCGGCACGTTCTGCTTCGTCGGCGTCCCCAGCGCGCCTGTGACGGTCCCAGCGTTCGCCCTCATCGGTCGCGAAGTCGCCATCACAGGCAGCGCCATCGGGGGCAGAGAGCGAATCGCCGAGATGCTTGAGCTTGCCGCCCGCCACGGGATTGCCGCCAAGACTGAAGCTGTGCCCCTTGAAGACGCCGACATCGCGATCTCCAAGGTCCGCGCGAACACCGCCCGCTATCGGATGGTCGTGACCCACTGATCCGACGGCTGATAGCGACGGCCTGAAGAGGCGAACGACGTGCCCATCGCAGATGCGTGGCGTGGACGACGGCGATGCGTGCATCGTCGAGTCCGAGTGAGCGACGCGACCGCACCGACGCTGCTTTGCTTCGATCAGACGCTGAGGCCAGAAGTAGCGCTCGTCTCGCGACTACATGTCTGGAAGCTGTCGCAGCCGCTCAAGCGCTGGGCTGAGGCGCCCGCGGCTGACCGGCGCGAGGTCCAAGTGGATGTGGTCGTTGTGCCAGTAGTCGTCGTCGGGGCCGATCACGTTGGAGTACAGCCCCTCGTCACGCAGGCGCTGGACAAGGCGGCGCAGGAACTGCCGTGCGGGCTGATAGCGCTCGCCCGTCGTGTGCCAGTGACGCTTCACGTCCACCCAGCCCCAGCCTTTGATGCGGATCTTTCTCAGGTCGATGGCGTTGCCGAAGCTGTGCTGACTCTGGTGGTGAGTCTTGCGTCGCAGCCGCCGGCACGTGTAGGTGCCGCGGTGCCGGACTTCCCAGACAGGGTGCATGTGGTCGCTGTTGAAGGCCACGCGGGCCTCTTCGTGCGCAATCTCTTCAAAGCGCATCAGCGTCAGCGCCATCGCGCAGGTCAGCTGCGTCTCTTGGAGGTAGTCGACGCCGGTCGGCCCGTAGTCCACCGAGATCGCCTGAGGCGTGTGGCAGTAGAGCCCGTCACGAACCGACAGACGCTCGATGCGGTTTTTCCGATGAAGCGTGTACTTCGAGTAGTAGCCCTGGGCCCGCAGCTTGTCGGCACAGCGCTCGATGTAGACCGGCTCCCAGCCAGACGAGTCGACCGACTTGTGGACCTTGATGGGCGGTGCCGCCGATGGCTGGCCGGCCGCAAAGAGCACGATGAACATGAGTGGTGTAAGCGGCATCGGAAGTCGGCGTCCCAGAGGGGGAGTTTGCGTGAGGCGAGCGTTGTTGCGGGTGCGCAAAGGTTCGCAACCGCACACAGGCCGGTCAACGCAAACCTCGGCTCCGTGCGCCTCACTTGTACCCGGCGCCGCTCTTGCCACCCGGTGGTCATGGTTTCGCCGGAACGCGACGCGCCGTTTGCGGGGTGGCAACCAAGCACACAGGTGGTATTGTGCGCGCGAATTTGGGGACGCTGAGACGAGCTGTGCAGGTGGCTCGTCGAGATCTGGCGCCGGCCGCCTCGTGGTGCTCGGCGACAGCAATTGGAGGACGGGCATCGATGAGTTGGCTTAGCTTCATCTTGATGACGCTGCTCTCGTGCCTTGTGACGACCGTCCTTATCAACTGGCTGTTTCGGCGCAAGTACGGGCCGCCGCCGCCGCGGCCGGCACGACAGCGTCGAGTTGCCGCACCAGCGCCAGAGGTCGACGCACCTCGCCCGCATGACCCGATGAACGTCACGCAGCGCAACATTGCGTTACCGCCCCGCGGGGAAGCAGCGCGCGAGCTCAAGGCGGTCGCGCCCGAGGTCGGCGCCATGACCATGCGCGCGTCGATTCGGTGCGCGCTGCACAAGAAGGCGAACGTCAGCTGGACGTGCCGCTACTGCAAACGCGACTGCTGCAAGCACTGCATCACGCATGTCGGCGCCTACAAGTGTTGTCCGCGCGACGCGTGCAAAGAGTCCGCGCTGCGCTTCTCCAAAGCGAAGCGGTACTGATCATGAGAGACGCTCGACGCATGAGGACTCCGCGCATCCGCCTGGCAGCTGCCGCCGCCCTGACGCTGCTCTGGGCGATGCCGGCCAGCGCGCAGGACGTCCAGGCGGAGTGTCAGCCAGCAGACATCGTCTTTGCCATCGACAACAGCTTTAGCTTCGGCAACGCCAAGCGGCAGCAGGCCGCGTTCAGCGCCGGTATCGCCGCGTTCCTGCGGGAGCTGGGCGCCCAGCACCGCATTGGCCTGGTCTCATTCGGCACCAACGCCCGAACCGTGGTCGACCTGGGGCCCCACGACTCCATCACCAGCAACGAGATCCAGCGCCAGATCCGACTGCTCGCCTTTGACGAGCCCTGGACGAACGTGCTGGCGGGTGTCGAGGCCGCGTGGAGGCTGTCGACCCGCGACCGGCCGCGCCACTCGCTGGTCATCTTCATCAGCGACGGAAAGATCAGCATGCCCGACCCAGAGCGGGGTGGTCGGCGCGAGAGCCGACGCGCAAAGCGGCAGCAGGAGGCGGGCATCCGGGGCCTGTTCTCTGCCATTAGCCAGAGCCGCGCGAAGTTCTACACGGTCGGCTATGGCGACCGGGCCGCAGACGAGCAGCTGATGCAGGAGCTGTCGGTCGCCAGCTCTGGCCGCCACGACCGCGCCACCACGTCGCAGCTGAGCGAGATCCTGTCGCGCTCGTCCATCGAGTTTTGCCAGCAGCAGCGCCGCGAGGGCTTCGCCACGGTCGGCCAAGGCGGCACCGTCGGGGGCGGGACGGGCAGCAACGGCGGCTTCGGAACCGGCGGCGGTGTCGGCGGTGGCGGCGTCGGCGGCGGCGCACCCACGCCGACTCCAACCCCGACGCCAACGCCAACGCCAACCCCGACGCCAACCCCGACGCCAACGCCCACCCCTCCCGTCTCCGCACCGACGCCGACCATCACGACGGCGCCCACAGTCCCGGTGACGCCGCCAGCGATTCCGATGCTGCCTGCTGTGCTCACGATGCTGGCGGCGACAGGCGCGACAGGCATCGGGGTCTCGCGCTCACTGAGTAAACGCTATGCAGCGGGCGCTGCGAGCGGCCACTCGACGGCCACGTCCAGCGGCGCGGCTGCTGGCGCTTACTCCGACTACGACGAGGAAGAAGAGACCGAGTACGGCTACGAGCATGATGAGGGCGGAGGTGGCGGCAGCCGTCGCCGTCGGGGCGGTGCGAAGAAAGACCCGTTCATGGCAGCGCAGACCGTCGTTGCTCCTGCCGTAAAGGTTCAAGCCAAGGTCGACCCCGAGGCGGACAAGAAGACGATCGTCCCGGGCCAGATCGACCAGGCCGCGCTGCAGGCAGCCCTCGACAAGAAGCCCCCCGGCAAGGTCATTCCACCGAAGCCCACGGCGCCCCCTCCGGAGCTCAACCGGGTGTTTGTGGCGGCTTTTCGGCGCGACGGATCCTTGATCCGCAAGGCCAACTTCGGTCATCGCGGCGGCAACATCGCCATCTACGACCCCGAGGGCGAAGGCGTGTTCGACACGACCGACCCGCCGGTGACGGCAGCGCTCTCCCTCGAGATCACACGCAACGGCGACCGCGTTGTGCGCGTGACCGAGGTGCCGCCAGGCGGCTTCCGGGACCTCGACAGCGGGCAGGCGTTTGGCTACGGCGCCAAGATCACCAACAACATGCGCCTCCACTGGTCCAGCGATCCGCTTCGTCGCTACTTCGAGGTCGTGTTCAAGTAGCGCAGCGCGCTACTCGGGTAGCTCCTCATCGTCGCCGCTGCCTGCCCCTGCCTCGGCCCGCAACCGCTCAAGCGTCTCCCGGGCGAGCTCGCGCAGCTCTGGTGCTGGGTGCCCGAGCGCTAGGTTGTCGAGGTAGCGCTCAGCGTACTTGCCGCCGATGTCGCCGAGGGCGTTGATGGCCACAAGGTGGCGCTCTTGACGCGGCCCGCGCGTCATCCGAGCGATCGCGACCACCACGTCTTCGCGCTGGACCTTGAGCAGCCCGAGGGCGGCGCCAGCGCGGATCGAGACCATGTCATCATTGTGACCGACCAAGCGGACCAGCGCGTCGACGGCGCTCAGCAGACGTCGCTCACCGGCCTCGGAGGCTGCCTCCATCAAGATGCCGCTGTGCTTGCTCTTGGCGAGGGCCTCGAGCACGGCGTCGTCGTCTTTTCCGCGGATCCGCATCTGCCCGTGGAGGGCACCTGCGGCGCGCCGGCTAGCGATGTCAAAGCACGTGGCAAGCGCGCTATGGCTGTCCTGCTTGTGCTGGTCGCCGAAGTGTCGCTCACACTTGGTGGAGACGCGGAAGGAGTTGAGCTCTCGACTCTCAGCGACCGGACAGTGGACCTCGACCTCGATGCCGACCCTGGCTTCACCGGCGTCGGCGGCCTTCTTTGGCTGACCGTTGACCAGCAGGGCGTAGGCAAGGTCGAGCCCGCCCTTGCAGGCCTCCAGGTCGTCGGCAGCTGCTTCCGTGAAGCTCTTGGGGTCGCGAAACGCCGCAGCGATGGCGGCATCGGCCAGCTGACCGGCACCGCTGGGTCGCAGATCCGTTGTCGTCAGGTCGTTGACGATCAGCTCGCCCAGCCGCGGCAGGCCCGAGGGCTTTGTCGTGCTCGCGGCGTCGGTGTTCCCGCTGTCGCGCCCGCACGCGGCGAGCACCAAGACGACCCCAAAGACGAGCATCGGGTGCGTGATGCCCTGCGATGTTCGGTCGCGCCTGGTTGAACCCAAGTCCAGCTGCTCCGGCTAGAGGTCGTGAATCACGACGATGTTAGCGCCTCCGATGCCGACGAGCGAGCGGGAGCCCTCAGGGCCGATCACCGCGAGCTTGCCGAAGTTCTTAAAAGGCAGACAGAACCGGTCGAAGGGCTGCCAGGCGTCGGAGTCTTCGGCCAGCTCGTAGACCGAGTCGTCGGCCAGAGCCGCGTAGATGGCACCGGTGTCGGGGTTGGCAACGATGTCGAGCACGCCGGCGGACTCGAGTCCGTCATCGACGACCGTCCACGTCTCGCCTTCGTCGTCGCTGATGTAGATGCCCTTGTCGCGGATGATCGCGACCAAGCGGAGAGCGTCTCCACCGATGAGGAGCAGCTTCATCACTTGCTCGGAGTCGATCGCTGCCCCCGCCTGGATCCAGCTCTGACCGCGGTCGTCGGTGCGGAAGACCCCGCGCCCACGGGTCCCGATCCACATGCGGTCGGGGTCGTCGGGGTCGGCCACGAGGTCGCGGACGTCAATGCGCTCGCCCGCTGGCGTGGTCCACGGCTCGAGCGAGCCGTTGAGGTCCGAGAACGTCATCCCCTCGTCGGTGCTCTGCAGCAGGCCTTCCTGCTGGCTGCCAACGATGATCTCGGAGCTGCCATCGACAAAGAGCAGGTCCATCACGTTCACGCGTAGGTCGAGGGCCTCGAAGTTGGCGCCCCCGTCGGTGGATCGGAAGAGCTCCGGCGACGCGGAGACGTAGATGGTGTCGCCGTCGGTGGGGTCGGCCTCCGCGGTGAACGTGAAGTCACGCGGCAACGACTGGGTCGAGACCCGCTGCCAGTCCGCGTCGCGGCCCTCCTTCATCCAGACGCCAGCGCCCCAGGTCGACAGCCAGAGGCGGTCAGGGTCGGCGGCCGAGACGCTGAGCGAGCTGGGCGCGACGCCTTCACCGGCGTTCTGCAGGTTCCAGGTCTCGCCGGCGTCCGTCGAGATGTAGAGGCCGCCGTGCGTCGCAAGAAAGAGGCGTTCGGAGTCCGTGGGGTTGAGACGCAAGATGCCGGTGATACGTCCGACCTCGAGGTTTAAGCCGGTGGCGAAGGGCCCCTGGGCGGTCTGGCCGCCGTCGTTGGAGCGGTAGATCGCCTCGCGGTAGATGAGGGTGTAGAGCGTGTTGCAGTCGTCCTCGGCGATCTCGATCTGCAGCACGTCGAGGCCTTCGAACGCGTCGAGCATGGCCCAGGTCGCACCGCCGTCGGTGCTCTTGGCGACGCCGTTTCTGAGCGCGCCGTACACGATCGCCGGGTCAGCGGGGCACTGGGCGAGGTCCACGGCTTCCTTGACCCCGTCGAGGGCCACATCCCAGGTCGCACCGCCATCGACCGTACGGATGATCTGCCCCATCTGTGAGCGCCCGCCGGTCTCGGTCAGCAGCGCGACGGCAGCCACAACCACATCGACGTCTTCCGGATCACCGACGAACGACTGGATGGTCGCGTAAGGCACACGGACGTTGACGGGCTTGAACGTCGAGCCACCCGAGTCCGAGCGCATGATGCCTGCACCACTGGTGCCGACGTAGACACGCTGCGCAGACGCTGGATGCAAGAGCATCGAGGTGATGTCGAGCCCGCCGAGGGCCTTGACCTCGAAGCTGCTGCCCGAGTCGATCGACTCGAAGAGGCCGCCGCTGCCAATGGCGATGATCTGCTTTTGGTCGCCGGCCGGGAACGCCATCTCCTTGAGCGGAGGGACATCCTCGCTGAACGCAGCCCACGTGAGCCCACCGTTGGAGCTGCGGAAGACCTCGGTGCCAGTCGAGGCGTAGGCGACGTTCGGGTTGCGGGCATCGAAGTCGACCGAGGCAATCCGGCCGCCGGTGAGACCGGTGTTGTAGAGCTGCCACGGGCAACCGACCGGGATCGTGACGGGTCCGGTGTCCTCCTGGGGGGTGGTGTCGGGCTCTGGGGTGGTGTCGAGCGGCGGCGCGGTGTCGGCCGTCGCGTCGGACTCGAAGGTGTCGTCGCCGACGTCGTCGCTCGGCTCGCACTCGTGCACGCCTTGCCGTTCGCCATTGCCGCAGCCGGTGGTTTGAGCGGTCAGAGCCAGCGCTAGAACAAGCGCTAGCAGCGTGCGGGATGTGCTTACCAGCGGCGTCGGCCGGACGAAGGCCCTGCGTGCATCGTCGAGTGCGGGTGAGCGCAGCGAGCATGCCGACGCTGCTGGCGAGTTCATCGCGGAAGGCGCAGCCGGAAAGAGCGCTTGTTTTAGGGCTGGCGCCAGAGCGCCCAACCTATGACCTGTTGGCGTGATTTTCATGATTCTCTCCCTCACTCGCGACGGTACCTGCATGGGCCCCTGACTGGTCATACACGACTGTGCGTCCGGCCGGGTGCGTCTCTCTTCCCCGGCGCTCGGTCGAGGCGGCGAAGACTGCGAAGCGACGCGATCGCGTCGCTCAGAGCAGCTCCGGCCCGACCAAGTGTCGGTTAAGTTGGCGTGCAAAGCAGGTTTGATCAGCCAACCGACACGAAACAACAAAAAGATGTTCGCCGTGCGAAGCCATGCGGCTCCACCGCAGACCAAGCGACAGCCGTAACGGCGTTCGGGATCACTGACGCACTCGACACAGTGCGGCGACGTGTGCAACTCACAGGCTCCTAGGAGCGGTCATTGAAGATCATGCAACTCATCGGCGGCGTGGAAGACAGCTGGGGCGGCCCATCAAAGGTCGTGGTCGAGCTGGCGGCCGGGCTCGCCAAGCGCGGGCATGACGTCGAGATCATCACCACCGACGTCGCCCCGAACAACACGCGCATCGACGTGCCGATCGGCCGCACGATCCAGCACGAAGCGGGCTACAGCATCCGCTACCACCGCTGCGAGCGCCTCGAGACCCCCTACGTGAGCTCCGGCATGCTGCGCGACGTCTGGAAGCGCGCCCGTGACTTCGACCTCGTGCACGTCCACGGGGTCTTCAACATTCCAACCAGCGCCGGGCAGGCGATCCTCCGAGCCCGCAAGGTCCCCTACGTCGTGCGCACCTGCGGCAACCTCGACACCTGGTCGATGCGGGAGAAAGGCCGCTCAAAGGCAATCTTCTACCGGATGATCGAGCGGGCAAACCTGAAAGCTGCGCGACGGCTCCACGTCTCAACCCGCTTCGAGTACGACGAGGTCGCCGCCCACGACCTCAAGGTTCCGATCACCATCTGCCCACAGGGCGTGGCGGACGGAGAGCCTACCAACGGAGCCCCCTCCCCCAACGGAGAGCGTCCCTACGTCCTGTTCCTGTCGCGCGTGAACCACAAGAAGGGTCTGATCGAGCTTGTCGAAGCGTTCTCAGCGCTCGCGACCGACTACCCGACGCTCGATTTGGTGATCTGCGGGCCGGAAGACCGCGACTACACCAAGACGCTCAAGGCGCGCATCACGAGCCTGGGCCTCACCCCGCGCGTGCTCTTTCAGGGCATGGTCCGAGGTGCACTCAAGACCGCATGGTTTGAGAACGCCGCGGCGTTCGCCCTCCCCTCCCACGACGAGAACTTCGGCATCGTCGTGGTCGAGGCGGCCCAAGGCGGCGCGCCCATCCTCGTCAGCCACAAGGTCGGCCTCGCTGATGCGGTTGCCGAGCACGCGGCCGGCATCGTGTGTCGACGCGACGCCGGCGAGGTGGAGACCGGCCTGCGGCAGCTGCTGGACGCAGGACGGGCGCACTACGCGGAGGGCACCGCTTCACTCGCGGCCGACTTCACGTGGCCACGCTGCATCGAGCGCATCGAAGCGATGTACGTCGACATCCTCGCCGAGGTTGGCGGCCGCCGCTAGCTAGACGCCTGCTTGGCGCGCTTGCTAGCGGGGCGCCTCTGGCATCTTGCCGGTTCGCCAGTGCTCAGGCACCGGCAGCCTCTTGAGGGCGTGCTGCTTGGCGCGCTCACGGGTTCGGAGGCGCCAGTTCGGGTCGCTAACGAGCTTCGTGAAGACGAGTGGCTGAGCGATTCGCTCGTCGAGGCGTTTACTCTGCTGAATCGACAGGCACCACGAGACGACCTGATGGAACGAGCTCTCTTCGCTGAAGTGGGCTTCCCACGCCTGGCGTGCGCGGCGACCGAGCTCGGCCGCGTCGTCAGCCCGCTGACGCAGGATCGACTCGAGACTGCCGATGTCGGACTGTGGCACGCGGATGCTGAAGCTGTCCCAGTCGAGCCCTTCGCACGGCACCCACGCGTCGCTGATGATGACCGGGGCACGGCCTAGCTGCATTGCCTCAAAGAGCCGCACCGACGAGGTCCCGTAGCCGCGTGGGCAGAGCACAAAGCGCGACTCGGCGATCGTGGCGAGATACCGCGAGACCGCCTTGCCACGGTACCAGTGGGGAAACTTCGGGCTCGACAGCTCCCGGATGCCCTCGAAGCTCCGCTTCTTCGACGCGTCAGTGGCCTCCACCAAGATGTCGCCAGGCCAGTGTTGGGCAATGAGCTTCCGACGGAGAGAGTGCGTCTCGGCTGCACCAAGGAACGAGGCCAGAAAGCGGGGAGACTTCGGCAGGTCCTGAGGCTCAAAGCCCTCGCGAAAGAGGGAGCGCAGGTAGTGCCCACTTCGATGCCGGCGAGGGTCGCAGGTCGTGTCTTCGATCGAGGCGTAGATCCCAGGAATCACGGGCAAGATATGGTCGACGCTGCAGAAGCCAAAGGCCCGCTCGCGGTTTCGACGCAGGACTGGCAGACGCAGGAGATGCTGCTGAACCACGCCCCCACCGCGCTCGTCGGCGAAGACGATGACGTCGGCGTCATCAGGGTTGCTGACGAGGGTGTGCACGCCGTAGGCGTCACGCTCGGCGCATGCTCGAAGCTTCTGCAGCGGACCGAGACGAATCGGCAGGGTCAGGCCCCGAAGCTCGGCGGCGCTAGTGAGTGCTACGCGAGCCATGCGCGCGTCGTTCGGTTGAGTTTAGACCGGATCGTACAAGCTCCTGCGCGTGTCGATGCGCTCCCTTATACCTCACCTGCAGAGCGTTCGAGTCGGTTCGTGCGGTTTCTGCGTCCGATCCCCGACGGGACGCGGCGTTCGCGACTCCCGACGCCGCTGAACGCAGCCACCGAATGTTCGCACTCGACCGCACTCGCCGATCGGCTATCGTCACAGCGATGCTCTCTTCTGACCGCGCACGACGACTGACCCGCCTTGCTGCCTCTGTGGCCGTCCGGGGCGCCCTCGATCGCCTGCCTTGGACGCGCACCATGCGCGTCTTCGGCATGCAACGGTCGGGCAACCACGCGGTTCTGTCGTGGATCCTTGGCCAGCACGACGGCGCCTCGCTCTTCATCAACAACGTCAAGCTCAGCTACGCCCTACGCGCCAGCCGTCACGACGCACGCGAGCTCCGGGCACCGAGGCGTGGCTTGGCACCGCCGCTGTTGCTGCTGTCGCACGAAGGCATCGACCTCGCGACGCAAGCGCCCCAAGCGACTCGCTACGACCAACGCGCCCGCACGCCTCAGCGCGTGGTGATCGTCCGCAATCCCTACAACCTCTTCGCGTCCCGCTTTCGGCTGCACGAGCGCCGTGGCTGGCAGCGCTCGTACGGTGAAGGCGGCGTGCCGATGTGGGTTGGCTACGCTCAGGCCGCGCTCGGCGAGACGCAGCCGCTGCCTGGTGCGACCTTCGTGCTCTACGACCGCTGGGTCAGCGAGGAACACTACCGGGCCCAGATCGCCGAAGTGCTCGGCCTCACGTTCACTGATGCCGGCCGGGACCAGGTCGCTGACTATGGCGGCGGCAGCTCCTTCGATCGCCTCTCGTTCGACGGCAGCGCATCGCGAATGGACGTCTTGCGACGCTGGGAGCACTTCCGCGATGAGCCCCTGCTCCGGCGACTCGCTGACAACCCTGAGGTGCGCCGGCTGAGCGGCGCGCTCTTCGGCGAGACCGTGGCATTCTCCCGCTGGGCAGATGGCCACGACCCACCCGTCGATTGAGCAGCGTCTCTGCCTTGGGCTGAACCTTCCGCGTCAGAGGGGTTGCTCGTTTGGCGCGAGTTCATGTCGTTGGAGGCCGAGGCATTGAGATGCCGACCCGCAGTGGGCTGAACCAGAAGAGCCCCCGCGTCAGCAGAGGCGATGGTTGTAGGGATTTGCGGGGAGCGCGAGGAGTCTCGGTGAGCGGTGATCTGTGGTCATCCCGGACGAACCGGACCAGATGAATTTGCATTGGAGATCAAGTTGCTACCGCGAGACTCAGACGCACCTCGCACTCTCAGAGTAGCGCGTTCCGAACCCAGGACCTAACGGGCGGTCGCAAAAAAATGGTTCGGGCGCGCTCTTGCCAAAAACAAGCGCTAATTCGAGCGAGGCGAACGCCATATGCCCGCCAGCAGTGTCCCGACTGAGAGCGTGCTCGACGATGCGATCGGGCTGTCAGTAGTGAGGCGGCACATCCTCTTCGACCGGCCGCTTTTCGCCACCGGGAGGAACGAGCTGCCCCCGCAGCGCCTTGAGCTCCTCCTGCATGCCAACGAGGGTGTCACCGAGCTCTCGCACGAGCGCGTCGAGGTCCGCGACGTGCTTTTCGACGTACGAGATCTTGACCTCGATGTCCTCTAACCGTGAGTCGCCGTTCACGTCCTGTCCTTTCCGGCTTGTTCGCTCAGAGACTTGTCGAGACGGTGCGGCGAGGTCAAGGAGAGACGCGCGCCTGACCCAGTGGGCGCCGAGTCCGGTGGGCGCCGCGGCGCGCGCGAGACCGGACAACCCGGCGCGCGGCTCAGAAGGGCTTGAGCGTTGTCAGCACCCCGGTGCCGCTGAGCGGCGTCCCAGCGACAGCGTCAACCCAGGCCGCCAAGGACCCGCCGAGCTCCGCGAGGTCGCACCAGAGCAGGCAGGTCTCGCTGCTCATGTCCGCGCTGACCATCGGGGGCAGCGAGGTGTCTTGCTTGAAGCCTAGCACCCGCCAGGCATCCGCAAGCGTGGCGTTGGTTGCGGCGACGATCCAGCGTGCAGAGCGCATCTTGGCAAGCGCAAGCTGCGCCCGACCGAGGTCGCCTGCGAGCCCTGGATAGCCAAGTCCACCTTTGACCGCCCAGAGGCCGCCGCAGTGCACCACGCCATCGGCGAGACGCGCTTGGATCGCCTTGTGAACGAGCGCCTTGTCGCCAGTGCCGTCGAGCTCTGCCTCGAGCGTGATGAAGCGTCCCTTGGCGTTCGCACCGTGCATGCACACGCCGCCGACGATCTCGTCGCCAAGCTCTGCCAGGCCACACCACGTGGGCACGTCGGGCGGCGACGAGTCCTCGACGACTGCGTTGCGAATCCCATGGCGGCGGAACTGTCGCTCGGCGCCGTTGGTGAAGAGCCACCAGGCATCCGGCTCATCGTTGATCGAGTAGATGCGCACCGAGTACGGCGGTCGATCGGTGCGCGCGCTGCGTGGGCGGAAGTGGACACTTGTCGGCTTGATGACGTGCGGGTTTGAGAAGGACACATGACCTCGGGAGCGGCAAGGTGTTGACAGGACGTGCTACGTTCAACGACCCGCAACGACGCGCCCTTGAGCAAAAGCTGAGATGGTCTGTAGCCGCGTTGCACAAGGACTGGGAGCCATTGCTGTTTCCTCCCGATCGCGTGATCGCATCCCGCCTCTGACGCAGTGCACGGTCCGCGAGGAGCGCGCCGTGAGGCTCTTGATCTCGTCTCTGCGCAACGCGCACACTGCGCGCGATGTAGCCGTTCTGCTCCCAATGACGTATGCGGGGCGAAGCGATCTTGGTGCGACGTGACAAACCACGTGAACACCCCCCAAAGACGAAAGGAGACCCCGGATGCGACGACTCGACCTGCTCTTGACCATCGGCGCCTGCGCGCTCGTGATTGGCGCATGTGGCGACTCTGATGGCGACGACGACACAACAGGCGGCGACGACGTCACCGACACGTCCAACCCTGACGACACCGGGATGACCGACACCGACGCGCCGATCGAAAACCGCTTCACCGACCACACGCCACCGGCTGGTTCTGGCGCGATCGGTGGCCGCCTGCTCGACTCGAACGGCGACCCGATCAGCGGCTTTCGTGCGTTTGCTTGCTCCGATCAAGAGTGCCCGCTGACCCAGTCAGGCGACGACGGCCTCTTCCTCTTTGGCGACCTCTTCCCCGACCGTGAGCGCGCGATCTACGCCCACGGCATCCACGCGTTCGACTCGACCACGCCCCAGTATGCCAACGTCATCTTGGCCGCCAATGCCGTCGCTGACACCACGCAGGACATCGGCGATCTCGTCCTGCCCAGCCTCACCGGCGAGCCGGTCGCAGCGCTCGCGTCCGCCGGCGGCACCTTTACGCTGGCCAATGGCGAGCTCGAGGTCACTGTACCGGCCGGCGCGCTCAAGTACGGCCTGGGCACTCCGGAGTCCAACCAGGTCCTCCAGGGCGGCCGGGTTGGCATCGACCAGCTGCCCCGCTATGCCGAGCGCCCCTGGCTCGGCAACGAGGCCCGCAGCCACGCGTTCAGCGTCGCGCCCTGGGAGCTGCGCAGCGAAGAGCCGATGTCGTTTAAGGTCTTTAACACCGGCGAGCCTGAGGGCACGATCTTCACGGTCTACATGGTCCGCCCGTTCACCGAGTCGATCGAGATTCGCGGCGAGCCCGAGGCTATTGGCACCGCAATCGTCGATGCTGATGGCACCGCCGTCAGCGAGCCAGGCGCGATGCTCACGACCATGATGGTCGTGATCTTGGTGCCGCGCACATAGCGGCGGCTTTAGGGACGAAGGGAGGCCTCGCTGGCAACGGCGACGGCCTCTTTTTTTGGGTGGGGCCGAGCCCGAGCCCGGGCGTGGGCGTGGGCGTGGGGCTGGGCCCGGGCGTAGGCGTGGGCGTGGGCGTGAGCCCGAGCGTGAGCGTGGGCCCGAGCGCGAGCGCGAGCCCGGGTTGAGCGGAGGCTCGAGCGCGGGCCCCAGCGGACCAAAACTGCGGATCGCAGGTGTGCAAACAGGAGCCTTGTCCACACTTTCAGAGTCCGAAACCGGGAGCCTCGTTTGGACATCGAAACGAAGCGCCAGCTGTGGTGATCCAGCGGGCCGCTCAGGCAGGTGACCACGCCGCCGTTACAGGGCATCCATGGGGGGGCGTTCCCTTCGCTCACCCGAACTCGACGATGCTCGCAGGGCCTTCGTTCGGCCGACGCCGCTGGCAAGCACATCGCGTTCGCCTCGCTCGAAAACAGGGCTTATTCTGGGCCTAGTGGGTCGCCGTGACCGCCTGTCTGTGCTGCCGCGAAAGTCGCACAACCAAGAGCGCCATTAGCGCAAGCCACAGGCCATGACTCGAACCGCCACCGCTGCAGTCCGCTGGCGCGTCGCACGGCGGCTCCGAAAACGGTGGGTTTAGAAACGTGCAGCGGGGCGTCTGGTTTGCGAGCTCACGAATCTCGGCCAACGTGACGTCTGGCCCCAGCCACAACAGCTTGGAGGCCTCAAGCTCAAAGATGTCCCAGGTGTCCACACCGATCCGTCGCGCGGCAAGAACCTGAGAACCAATCTCCAGTCCGGTATGCCCGTGGCTGAGCTGATCTCCGGTCACCTTCCCGCTCGACTCTGCCATCGCCGGCGGCCGTACAACCTCGTCAACGGCGACGATTCCTGGCTCGACGGTCGTCCCGACGACAAGGTGTGGCAAGAGTCCACCCGACCCGCAGAGTGCGCGATTGAGCGGTCCAACGACTTCCACACAGCTCGCATGACTCACGGTTGGCGTGGCAACCGCTACGAGCCCGATGAGCACTGCACCGGTGACCGCGATAATTCGGAAGGCCACATCGACCTCCTTCTCAGACCACAGCTCATCGAGGCTCACGCCTCGGCGGGTGGCTCGGTCCAGCCAACGATGAGCTTGAGGGCCTGGCTGAGCTCGGCCGCCGCCTCGGTGTCGCCGATCTCGTTGGCCAGCTCGACTGCGCGGGTCCCGTGGACCTCGGCCTCCTTCCGGCTGCCAACCATGAGCAGCGCCTGACCGAGCATGCCGTGGACGCTGGCCTCGCCGGCACGGACATCGACATCGCCCTTGGCGTCCTCGAGAGCCTTCTTCAGCAGGACAATCGCGTTGTGAGCGTCGTCATCGCTGAGCGACTTGCCGGCCTCGTCGAGTGCCACCGACAGCAGCTCGCTCACCCGTGCCTGCTCGGCGAGGGCCTTGATGCCTCCCTCGCCTGCGCTCGCGGCCGCGAGCCCATCGACCATCTGCTGGAAGTGAGCGACCGCGTTGGGGTCGCCCGTTTGCTTGGCGAGCTCGAGCGCTCTGCGGGCGTCAGCCTCGGCCGCAGCGCTGTCGCCGAGCATCATATGAGCCGAGGCACGCATGCCAACCGCCGACGCCTCCACGTCGGCTGCGCCTTGCGCGCGACTGGCGTCGACCAGGGGGCCAAGGTGCTTGACGGCGGCAGCGCCGTCGCCTCGGTTGAGGGCCTCGATCGCGGACTCGAACGCCTGCTCCAGTGCCGGGTCTGGCGGGCTCTGCAGCTGGTCGAGCAGCGCCTTGTAGTACTGCTCCCCCTCGGCATCTCCAAGCTCGGCGGCCACCGCGTGCGCGGTCGTGGCGTGCCCAACGGCCGCCTCAAGGTCGCCGAGCGTCGCTTTCGCTGGCGCCAGCAGCCCGTTGACCAACATCACGGCCTCGCGCGAGTCGCCTGCATTGACCTTGCCTTCGAGGACCTCGAGGACCTTCACGGCCTCGTCGGGGCGCCCATTCTGCAGCCAGTTGAGGGCTTTCTGTAGCTCAGCTTCGATCGCGGCGTCCATCGGGGCTCCTTCGTGTGCGGGTCGCAAGCGTCGTCGTCAGCAAGAGTCGAGGCTGACGCGCCGCGCCGACTATGCCGGCATCGCCGGCGTCTGTCAGCCCGCTGGGGTCGTGATTTTCAGCGCGCCTCGAGTGCCGCGGGCGGCCAGACTTGGCCGCGCAATCGCATGGGTTGTCCTCACGCGCCGGCCCAGGCGCGGCAACGTCGCGCGCTCGGTACCCGCACACGATCCGCGATCGGCGCGGGCCGACTGATACCGGCTCGCCGCCGCCAACGAGCGGGCGCGAGACCCGCGTGCTGACTGAGAGTCTCACCTGCCGACAGGATTGACGTGGTGCAAACGCCGCGACAGCGCTATCTCCCACCAATGGCGACCAAGACAACAACGCAGCTCCTTCGGACACTCATCAGCGGCGCGGACGGCCGAAGGCGGCGCGATGGCGTGACCTTAAGCCGCACGGGGGCTGTCGCTGGCATCGAGCTCGTGCTCGGCACTGGCCAGGCCTCCAACCGAATCCGCGCCAACGTGGCCGATGACAAGACCGAGCCCTACGTCGTTGAGGTCTGGGCGAGCCGCGGCGTCGAGCTGCGCTCAAGCTGTGTCTGCAAGGACGCCAGCGGCATCTGTCGCCACGTGGTCGCCCTTGCCAACGTCGCCGCCAACGACGAGTCCGTGCCCGCGACGTTCTTCGTCGCCGCCGACCATGACCGCGCCTTCGACGACCGCGTCCAGACCTTGGTGCGTGGCACCCACGCGCGTGTCTCGCGCTGGCTCGGTGCGCAGGGACTGCTCGACGTCCTTGGCCGGCGCGCCGATGAGCTGGTGCCGACCCTCTCCGAGGACAGTGGCGTCCAGGTGGTCGAAGACTTCTTCGATGCGCGCCTCGACAACGAGCCACTCCGGCGCGCCGCGGCCAGCGCCCTGGTGTTGCTGGCCGATGAGCGCACGGCCCGCAGCGAGGACCTCTACCGGCGGCTGCCAAACCTTGCGCCGCGCAAAGGCTACGAGGTCCTCTTCGAGCAGCTTGGCCAGACCATCCGCAGCCTCTACTTCGAGCGCGCCAAGGCCTTCGAGAAGCCCGCGATCGAGCTGTCGCATGTGGAGCTCATGCGCGGCGCGCGGCCGTGGTTTGAGGTCACGTTCGACGGCGAGACCGAGGCCAAGCACCGCGTTCCGCTGCGCCCTGACGGCAGCGTCGAGCTCAGCCAGCTCGGCACGTCCGCCAGCGACAAACACCTGCGCTTGCGCGTCGCCGCCGCGATCCTCGAGACCTGCGAGGCCCTCGACGACGACGCGGCCGAGGCCTGGCTCACAGTCATCCACGCAGAGCCGTGGCAAAACGTGCTCGACGTGCTCGAGCGCGCCGCCAACCCGCGGCCGCACACCGTGTCCTCCGGCGCGGGGCGACTGGGCTGGCGCCTGCAGTACGTGCCCAACGACTACGGCAAGCAGGCTTGGGAGATCGAGCCCGTGATCGCTCGGCGTACCTCCGGCGGAAAGCTCTACACGCGGGCCATCAAGACCGACGACCTGAGCGCCTATCCGGCGGCGGTGTCGCGGGCTGACGAGCGTGCGGTCCAGGGGCTCACGCCGGCAGGCGGCAAGCGTCCCGACAAGATCTATGGCCACTTCATCGCCACGGCATTGATGGAGCTTCGCGACCATCCGTGCCTGTGCGTGAAGGCCGACAAGTCCACCATCCCCCTGCGGGTCGACGTCAAGCCCCTGATCTTGGCCGCGATCGAGGTCGAAGGCGGCTACGCGATGGAGTGGCGGCTCGGCGACCGCTCATTCCCAGCCCAGAAGCCACCGATGTTCCGCTTCCGGGCGCCGTTTTTGGGCGCATTCTTCGTCCAACCAGACCACGTCATCATCGCCGAGCTCGACGGTTTCACCGCCACGGCCTACGAGCGTCTGGCCGAGCTCGACTTCGTGCTCCCGCCTGAGGCCGCCACCGAGCTCGTTGACCTCGTGGGCGAGCTTGAGGCCCGTGATGCCGCTCAGGTGTCACTGCCGGCGGGTCTTGCCGGCGAGGAGCTGATCGCGACCAGCGAGGCGAGCCTCCAGCTGGAGCTGCTCAGCGAGGGGCACCTGCAGGTCGGCGTGGTGATCTTTCCGGTGGAGGGCAGCTCGTCGGTCGTGCCCGGACGCGGCGCGGAGGTCCTCTACGGGCGGATTGCGGACGCCACGGGCGGCATGAGTCGCTTCTACTGCCAGCGGGACCTCCAAGCGGAAGAAGAGAACGCACGCGCGCTCGCCTCTCGGCTTGAGCTGGCGCCCGATCGCCTCTTCGAGTCGCGGATCGACGAGCCGACCGAAGCGCTCGCTCTGCTGGGGCGGCTGAAGGCCAGCGGCGTGCACGTCCACTGGGCGACCAAGCGCCGCTACATGACCAGCATGCTGCGGACCACGGACCTCGCGATCGACATCAAGCGTGGAACCGACTGGTTCGATGCCCGTATCGAGGCGAACCATCGCGGCACCGTGATCCCCCTCGACCAGCTCCTGCGGGCGATCAGCGAGCGCCAGCGCTTTGTGTCGGTCGACGACGAGCGCTGGTTTGAGATCGACCAGGCCGTCGCGCGCCGTCTGCTGCCGCTCGCCAACCGCGAGCGCCTGGACGTGACGGCGGCCCCCTTGCTCGACGCCCTCTCAGACGCTGGCGTCGAGATCCGCGTCGACGATGCATGGCGCGCCGAGACGCAGCGCATGCGCGACGCGCACGACCAGCAGTTCAGCGTCCCTGAGGGTCTCAACGCTGACCTTCGCGGCTACCAGAGCGAGGGCTTTGGCTACCTGGCACGCATGGCCTACTGGGCACCGGGCGCATGCCTTGCTGACGACATGGGACTTGGTAAGACGGTCCAGGCGCTGGCGCTCTTGGAGCATCGCGCAGAGCTCGGCCCGCAGCTCGTGCTGGCGCCGACGTCGATCGGCTTCAACTGGGAGCGTGAGGCGGCTCGGTTCGCGCCTGACCTGCACGTCTCGCTCCTTCGGAGTCGGCGTGACTTCGACGAGGTGCTCAGCGACAAGCCCGTCGCGGGCGAGCTTTGGATCATGAGCTACGACCAGTGCGCCCGACGCGCTGAGGAGCTGGCGGAGATCCCGTGGACGACGCTGGTGATCGACGAGGCTCAGGCCATCAAGAACCCAGCAACAGCACGTGCTCAAGCGGTGGCCGGCCTCAACCGTGACTTCACGCTGGCCCTGACCGGTACCCCCGTTGAGAACAATGTCTCCGAGGTCTGGAGCCTCTTCTTCGCGCTCGTTCCTGGCCTCTTGGGCTCGCGCGCTGGCTTCCGGCGGCGCTTCGCGGTGCCCATTCACAACCGCAACGATCAGGTCGCGCGCTCGGCGCTCGCAGACCTCATCCGCCCCTTCGTCCTGCGGCGCACCAAGGACCAAGTCGCGCAAGAGCTGCCGCCACGAACCGAGATTCAGCTGGACGTCGAGCTGACCGAAGCCGACCAGACTCGCTACGAGGAGATCCGCGTCTCAGCGCTGGCCGAGCTTCAGCGCGACGTCACCGAGAGCGGCGACCCCAGAAAGAAGAGCTTTGCGGCACTCGTGACGCTCATGCGGATGCGCCAGATGGCGTGCGACATGCGCCTCATCGACCCCAACGCCGATGGACCGTCGGCCAAGCTCGAGCGCGCGGTGGAGCTTATCGAGCGGCTTCGGGCGGAGGGCCACCGGGCACTGATCTTCAGCCAGTTCACAACGCTCCTAGGCCTGCTGCGTGCGAGCCTCGAGCAGCGAGGCGTCAGCTATCGCTACCTCGACGGCAGCACCTCCCCTCGCAGGCGTCAGGTCGAGGTCGATGCCTTCCAAGAAGGCGATGGCGACGTGTTCCTGCTCTCGCTCAAGGCCGGCGGCACGGGCCTCAACCTGACGGCAGCATCCTACGTCATTCACCTCGATCCCTGGTGGAACCCCGCCGTCGAGGACCAGGCAACCGACCGAGCACACCGCATCGGCCAGGACAAGCCCGTCACCGTCTACCGCCTCGTCAGCAAGGGTACGGTCGAGGAAGGCATCATGAAGCTCCACGCCGAGAAGCGTGCGCTGGCGGATGCCCTGCTTGCCGGAACGGGTCAGAGCGCTGGCCTCAGCTACGACCAGATCGTGGAGCTCCTCCAGGGTCCGCCGGTCGAAGCGCCCAAGACCGTGGCGGAGGCCGTTGCCGGCATGAGCTGACGCTGCAGGTTGGTGCGACGGTCGTGGTGCTTATTTCAGCACGCGGTCCGTTGAAGCCGCCGACATAGCGGCGTCCAACGAGCCTACATTCCTCGGGCTTGAGTTGGCCCGGCCTTCCTGCACCCTCGCGCCTTGACTCTGGTCCGACCTCGGCGCACCGGCGAATCCGCCTGACCGGGTGCCGCAGTAGCGAGTCGAGACCCCACCGCCAGGAGCGCCGATGATCACCCCGCCCGAACACAGTCCCGCCGCCCAAGAAAAGCGCGCCAAGCTCCACCCGGACGTCGTCAGCGAGGTGGCGCGGACGGTCGAGAGCCATCGCGTGGTGGTCGTCGGCATGGGATGGAACCCGCACGTGAAGCGCGCACGCAAGGCCCTCGACGGCGCGGGCGTCGCGCACACCTACGTCGGCTACGGCCACTACCTCGGAGGCTGGAGCAAGCGCCTCGCCATCAAGCTGTGGTCGCAGTGGCCAACCTTCCCGCAGGTGTTCGTCGACGGCGTGCTTCTGGGCGGCGCCGACCAGGTCGAGAGCGCCTTGAGCGACGGCTCGCTCACGAGCTCCTAACGAACGAAATTTCGTGGTGGCGTTGGCCGTTGGCGCGACCATGAACACACGAACTCTCTCTATCGGCCTTGTCGCCGCGACATGGATGGCCTGCACAACGACCACGCCGGGGTCGGACCGTCTCAGCCAGCCGCCCTCCCCCACCCCAGCAGCAGAGGTCTTGGTCACCGGTCGCGGCTCGATCGACGACACACCGGGCATCGATCAGCTCACGCTGCATGCCGATGGCACGCTCGTAGCTGGCACACTGCGCGGGCGGGTCACGCTCGAGCACCGTCCATCGGACTATTGGCTCGGTCAGCAAGCCTCGCTCAGCGTCGTGATGCTCGACGCCAGCACGCCAGCAGTTCTTGTGGCGCTGCCGACCAAAGACAACGAGGACCCGCCCAACATCTACGAGCTCTTCATCGAGCGTGATGGCGCCCTTGTCAGCGTCTTTCAGCGCGTGATCGGCGTTTATGGTGTTGTGCCGCCTCAGTTCCCCGGCGACGGCACGCTGGTCGTGGCAGACGACGCCTACGAGGCGTGCAGCCGTGTCCACAAGGACAACGAGTCGCCTGAGCGTGCCATGCAGCAGCGCCACAGCTACCGGCTCGATGGCGTCAAGATGGCGCTTGTCAGCAGGGTCGACACGGGCGTGGTGGCCGACTGCACAGTCCTTCCCGCGTGCCCGTTCGTCTACGTCGTCGAGCCCGGCGGAGAGCGGACCTTTGTCGGTGAGATCTTGCGCTGGGTGCGAGGTGCGTCGGCGGCGACGACCCAAGGCTTGCGGCTCGGCGAGGGCGATGCCGGTCGGGTCACGCTCCATGTGTCCGAAGAGAAGCCTGAGACCACCTACCTCGACCACATCGAGCTGCAGGTAGACGGCGTGGCCTACCCGCCAACAGCGTGCGTCGATGCCGCCGACGCCCGTCGACGTCCGGCCTTCTGTGATGCCGACAACGCGCCCCACATCCTGCGCGAGGGCCGTCAGATTGAGCTGACCTTCGACGTGCCTGCAGGCCGGCGTGAGCTGGTCGCGACCGGCTACTACGTGCCCACACGGCCCGATGCGGCAGGATCGGACCTTCGCCCGTGACCTAAGTTGGGTCAGACTGCGGCCCATGAACACCACGACATCTCGACCGCTCGCTCTCGCCTGGTTCCTGACGACCCTGACCCTCGCGCCTGGCGCTAGTGCAAGCGCCTCGCTTGACGCGACCGTGAACGCGCTGTGGGGAGACGCGAGCTGGGTCGAACGCTACGGCGCGCCGCCGACGGTTCGCGACAGCGCCGACGCCCGCGTCGCCGTCCACCTCGAGGCCGTGCTTGTCCGGCTTCGCGACGCGCGGCCGCCCCTCAGCGCGCACACACTGACCAAGCGAGCGACTGCCCTCGACGCGCTCGAGCACTACATCCGCGCCGGCGAGTTTCCGCGAAATATCGACGACCACGGCGCCCGTAGCGAGTTCATCGACCACCGCGGACGGCTGTGCGCGGTCGGCCACTTGGTCGCCGTCACCGCGGGGCGCGATGTGGCCGAGGCCGTCGATGCAGCGTTCAGTCGCGACAACCTCTTCGCGATGGTCACCGACGCTGAGCTCAGCGGCACCGGCCCCGGCGTGACCCTCCTTGCCTGGGCGCAGACACATGGCTTCACGCCGACCGAGCTCGCGCTCATTCAACCGAGCTATACCCGAGACTGGTATCACCCGCGGCGGCACACGAACCTGTCGGTCGGCGCCCGCTTCGGCGCGGCGTTTTTCGGCCACACCGACTACAGCAACGACTTCGAGGCCCTCAGCGTCGACCACGACCCTGCCCTCGACGGCGCCATCAACATCATGTGGGAGCCCGGGGTTCACTGGGGCCTCGGCCTCGACTTTGGACTGTTTTCCAACCTCGAAGATGTCTACGACGGCACCGACGCCGCCTGGCACGTCAACGCTCGGGTCGAGTACGCCATCCCGGTCGACTGGCGAGGCGCCCTTGACGTCATGCTGCAGGCTCAGGCCGGCTTCATGTTCGCGCCCAGCTCACCAGGCAGCTTCTCCGGCTTCAACTACAGCCTCGGTCTTGGGCTCAGCACCAACGCCCTGCGCTACGTCGTCGGCGGCAACCTGCGCCTAGACGTCCGCTTCCGACACCACCTGCTTGATGGCGGCTCCGAGTCCCTCAACGGCTACGACGTCATCGCCACCCTCGGCTGGGAGTGGCGTTTCAACGGTAACTCGTTCTTCTAGCCTGGATCGACGTGGAATTGAGCCGGTGCTTAAGGACGCGAGGACAGAGCATATCGGGATACGTGACCGACGAAGCGACGCCGAGCATCGGTTCCAATCCCGCGTGGAGGCAGGTGGGAAGCCGACTGATCGGTGCTCTAGCAGCGCTCGGGGAAACCAGAATCTGCATTTCCCGGCAACGCTGCTAGCCGATGTCCACAGGCTCGACAGGGCCAAGGTCCACGGAGAATGCCCGTTGCGCGGCCCGTGCTGTTGCGTGCTGGTTACCGGTGGTGAGTGCCACGCGACGACCTGGCGGGGACCGAGGATCGTCGGCCTGAACGGGCCAGCTCGCACC